>CAYLKC010000226.1:0-1514 GCA_964384095.1 uncultured Chromatiales bacterium | reverse complement strand
GAAACATCTCGAGGCGCAGGCGCGCACCGATGCGCTCGTGATAGCCGCACTTCGGGCAGACGTGGAAATTGCGTTCGAGTTCTGCGCGGTAGAGGATCTGCTGGCAGGCACTGCACTTGGTCCACAGGCCTTCCGGGATCGATTTCTTGCGACCGCCCTCGGTGCGTATCTTCGATGGCAACAGTTTTTCAAACCAGTTCATGTGCTGTCGGAATCCTTGTCGATCGCGGCGCGCATGCCGCCGAGGCGATCGGCGATCGCGGCGATCAGCGACCTCGCGCCGGCGCCGGCATTGTCCTCGATCAGGCGTACCAGCGCGCTGCCGACGACCACCGCGTCCGCGACCTTCGCGACGCGCGCGGCGCTGTCGGCGTCGGCGATGCCGAAGCCGACGCCGACCGGCAGGCCGGTGTGGCGCCGCAGCTCGGTGATCCGTTCACAGACCGAGCCGATGTCGAGGTTTGCGGCGCCGGTGACGCCCTTGAGGGATACATAATAGAGGAATCCCCTGCCGGCCGCACATATCCGGTCCATGCGCGCCGGCGTCGTCGTCGGCGCGACCAGGAAGATCGGGTCGATCGCGGCCGCCGAGAGGGCCTCGATGAGGCCGTCGCCCTCCTCCGGCGGCAGGTCGACGGTCAGTACGCCGTCGACGCCGGCAGCGGCAGCGGCCTGCGCGAACGCGGCGTAGCCCATCGCCTCCACCGGATTCAGATAGCCCATCAGCACGACCGGGGTATCGGCGTCCTGCTCACGGAAGCGAGCCACCATGTCGAGCACGCCGCGCAGGCTGACATGATGACGCAGCGCGCGTTCGCTCGCCCGCTGGATCACCGGACCATCCGCCATCGGGTCCGAAAACGGCACGCCGAGCTCGACGATATCCGCTCCGGCCCCGACCATCGCATGCATCAGCGGAACGGTGATCGCGGGCTCGGGATCACCGGCGGTGATATACGGCACCAGCGCCTTCCTGCGCGCCGCCTGCAGACGCTCGAAACAGGCCTTGATCCGGCTCACAGCCTGATCCCGTCCCTGGAAGCGACGGTATGCATGTCCTTGTCGCCGCGTCCGGACAGGTTGACGACGATATTGCGGTCGACCTCCATGTCGCGGGCGAGCTCGAGCGCCCAGGCGATGGCATGGCTGGATTCGAGCGCCGGTATGATGCCTTCGACACGGGTCAGACGATGGAAGGCCGCGAGCGCCTGCTGGTCGGTGACCGCAACGTAGCGGGCGCGGCCGCTGTCCTTGAGCCAGGCATGTTCGGGGCCGACGCCGGGATAGTCGAGTCCGGCCGATACCGAATGGGTCTCGGTGATCTGGCCGTCGGCGTCCATCATCAGATAGGTCCGGTTGCCATGCAGCACGCCGGGGCGGCCGGCGCACAGCGGCGCGGCATGACGCCCGCTGGCGAGGCCGTCGCCGGCGGCCTCGACGCCATACAGCGCGACGTCGGTGTCATCGAGAAACGGATGGAACAGGCCGATCGCGTTGGAACCGCCGCCGACGCA
>CAYLKC010000225.1:0-1531 GCA_964384095.1 uncultured Chromatiales bacterium | reverse complement strand
CGCCCGGCTGTTGCCGCGGAACAGAAAGCTGGAGATGCCGCGCCGCCTCCATCAGCAGGCGCTCTAGCTGAAATATGTCATCCTTGCGCTGATCGTCGGGATGGCGATACTTTACAGCGACATCGGAATATTCCACTATTTCGAACCGTTCGGAACGCTGTTCTTCTTCAGCGGCTCGGTGGTTCTGTGGGGCATCCTGGCACTGGTCCTGATCTCCAGCGTGTTCGTCACCAGGTTCTATTGCCGCTATCTGTGCCCGCTCGGCGCCGCGCTCGGCGTGCTATCCCTGGCGAGTCCGCTGCGCATCAGGCGCGTACCCCAGTGCCGGTATTGCGTGGCCTGCGAGCAGGCCTGTCCGACCGGGGCGATCAAGGGTCACAAGATCGATTTCAAGGAATGCGTGCGCTGTGATCTCTGCGAGCGCAAACTGCTCGATCGCGCCGGCGTCTGCCGGCATGATATCGACGAGGTCGAACGCCGGCACAAGAGGATCGGCAAGATCCGGGTTGTCCATCAAGCGGACACGCCAGGATGAAAATAAAGGCTGATAACAACGGTAAGATTAATATATAATATGTAAGCTTCCGCCCGACGATATATCTGTCCCATGCCCCGATACGCCACAGCATGCCCATTCGATGGAGAGCGGTTCATGCCTCATAAGATACTGTTATATATTATTTTTTATGTGTTGACCGCAAGTGCCGCCCTGGCCCACGACGTCTGGGTGATCCCCGACGACGGCAACCGGGTCCAGCTGGTCTTCGGCCACCCCGGCGAACTCGAGGCCTACGATCCGGGCCAGGTCGTTTCGACCATCGCGATCGACCGGCGCGGGCAGCGCCAGGAGCTTGCTACAGAGGTGCGCGACGGCCGACTGCGCATCACGCCCGGAGCCGACACCGTGGTGATCGGTGTCCATTATGACCACGGCATCTGGACCGAAGATGCCGACGAGAACCTGGTCAACAAGCCGAAGGGCGAGGTACCGGGATATGTATCATCGGTCCACGAGAAGATGCACAGCAAGTCGCTGCTCGGCTGGAGCGCGGCCGCGGGCCGCCCGATCGGCAGCCTGCTCGAGATCGTTCCGCTGGCGAACCCGTTCACGCTGAATCCAGGCGATGAACTGCCGGTGCAGGTCCTCTACGATGGCGCGCCGCTGGCCGGCGCCGAACTCGAGATACTCGGCGTATTCGATCTGTTCTTCACTGATCGTGAAGGCAAGGTCTCGCTGCCTCTGCCGGACGAGGGCTTCCAGTACGTGCTCGGTTATCACCGGGTCAAGCTCGGTGACGGCGCCGGGGCCGACGAATTAAAGCTGTCCGCCAATCTGACGTTCACTCGCAAGTGATCATGATGCCGGACAGCCTGCCGCTATTTGCCTGACAGTCATTCACACACACTTGGGATACGCCAGATGAGCCATCGAATACCTGTTCCCGGCGCCGGACTGACCATGATCGCGCTATGTGCGCTGATCGCGGTCGGCGGCCCGGTCTTCGCCGCCCAAGCCCCTCTCGACGAGACC
>CAYLKC010000224.1:0-1544 GCA_964384095.1 uncultured Chromatiales bacterium | reverse complement strand
ACAGCGCCGCGACATCGAGAAACGCCGGGAAGAAACCAAAGTAGAACAGGATCGCTTTCTGATCGGCCAGCGTGATGGCGAGACCGGTGGCAAAGCTGGAAAAGCGGGAACCGCCGGGTTTCTCCGCGGGCCGCCCATGGCCGGGCCGCGCACGCCAGGTCAGCAGTCCGAGTACGATCAGATACGCGCCGCCGAGGTAGCGGACCCAGACGAAGGCATCGCCGAGTCGTTCGGCGAGCAGCATCAACCCGAAGATCGCCAGTACGATGAAGAGGATGTCGCCGGCGACGATGCCGAGCGCAACCAGCGAGCCATGGGTGAACCCCGCCGAGGCCGCGCGCGCGGTCACCGCGAGGACACTGACGCTCGGGACCGCGGCCAGCACGATCATTGCGACGAACAGCGCGGCCAGCCCGCCTGCGCTCATCCCCGGACAACCCGCGCATCAGTCGCGCGGTGGCCGCTCGCGCCTGTCGCCGCCATCATCACTGGTCCACGGAAAGCGGCCCTCGATCTCGAGATGCAGCGCGAATACGAGGAAGGTCCGGATCAGGATGATCACGCCGAGCATCAGCACGCTGCTCATCGTGTAATCGATCGCAACGGTCTTGATGATGTCGGCGGCGACCAGAAACTCGAGGCCGAGGATCAGGCCGCGCACGCTGCGGCGGCGGTAATCGGTATAGGCCTCGTGCGTCGAGCGCTCCCTCAGGTGCACAAGCCAGACCGCGGTGGCGATCAGGAAGCCGCCGAGGATGACGCCGATGCCGACGGCCTCGAGCAGGTAGACGAGCAGATGGACAGCGTCCTGGAACCAGCCGTTCATCGGCGTCGGTGCTCGCCCCGCTTCGGGGCATCCAGCGTACCCCGGACTCGCTGCGCCAGCGAAGATGGCGTGAACGGCTTCTGCAGGAATGCGTATTCGGCATCGAGCACGCCATGACGCAGGATCGCATCATCGGTGTATCCGGACATGAACAGGACCCGCGTATCCGGCCGCAATTCCATGAATTGCTCGGCCAGCGAGCGGCCCCCAAGGTAGGGCATCACGACGTCCGACAGCAGCAGATGGATCGGCCCGGGCTCGTCGGCGGCAATGCGCAGCGCGTCCTTGCCATTGGAGGCCTTGATGACGTTATAGCCGCATAGTCGCAGGATGTGCAATGCCAGCATGCGCACCGCCTCATCGTCCTCGACCAGCATCACTGTCTCGGTGCCCTTCGGCATCAAGGTCATCATCGAATCCGGCTGCGCTGCCACGGCATCCCCGGCTTCCACCGGCAGCCAGATCCGGAAGTTCGCTCCCTCGCCGGGTCGGCTTTCGACGGCAATCACGCCATTCGACTGTCTGACGATGGTCTGCACGATCGCGAGCCCGAGTCCGGTCCCCTTGCCCATGGCCTTGGTCGTATAGAAGGGTTCGAAGATCCTGCCGGTGGTCTCCTCGTCCATGCCGCAACCGTCATCGGCGACCGACAGGCGGATGTAGTCGCCGGGTTTCAGTCCGTGAGGCACGCCGTCATCGCCGACCCTGATACCGACGC
>CAYLKC010000223.1:0-1559 GCA_964384095.1 uncultured Chromatiales bacterium | reverse complement strand
GATTTCCGCTGCCAGCGGATCTTCGGGATGATCAGGCCGATGATGATGCCGAGCAGCACGACACCGGCGCCGACGAGGAACCAGTCGCGCGCGGTGCGGTCCTGCAGGACCTGGTTCTCGTGCTGCACCAGCTGGTGTTCGCGTTCGAGCCGGCTCAGCTGTTCACGCAGCGACTTGTTATCGTCGTCGAGCGCGAGCGCGCTCGACGAGGTCCGGCGGATCTCCGTGACCTCCTGGTCGAGCTTGCGGTTCGTGCCGCTCAGCGTCTCGACCTCCTTCTGCAGCGCGGCCTTCTCGTCGCCGAGCGTCTTGTTCTGCTCGCGCAGCTGGGCAATCGTCGCGCGCTGACGCGCGAGTTCCTGCTCGGCGCCGGCAAGGCGGTCGCGCGCGATCGGCTGCGATTGCAGCTCCTGCAGCAGAATCCAGCCCTCGCTGCCCTGCGCGGTACGCACACGCGCATAGCCGGAGTCCTCGTTCTGTTCGAGCACCTCGACGCGCGTGCCGGCAGACACGAAGCTGATGATACGGTGCTGGTTGCTGTCGCCGGTACGCAGCGCGGCGCGGAATTCGTCGGTGATATAGCGGGTCTGCGCCGCAGCCGCCGCGCTCACCGACAGCATGAGCAGAAAAATCAATAATCTCACAGGCATGCCCTTACGGAATTTTGGACATTCTACGTCAAACCGGGAGAGAAGAAAGGGTTCAGACCCGCAATACCCATCCCCCCCTTCGCTTGCGAAGGGGGGCCAGGGGGGATGCCCCGCGGTTTGTCTCGCTGCGCTCGCATCCCCCCCTGCCCCCCTTCTTTCAGAAGGGGGGGAACTTATTCGTCGGTGACGCAGCCTTCGGAGGCGGTCTTGACGGTCTTGATGTAGCGGTGCAGGGTGCCGCGGGTGGCCTTGTAGGGGGGCATCCGCCAGTCGGCGCGGCGGCGGGCGAGTTCGGCATCACTGAGATCGACCGACAGCGTATTCGCGACCGCGTCGATCGTGATCGTCTCGCCGTCGCGGATCAGCGCGATCGGGCCGCCTTCCTGGGCCTCGGGCACGACGTGGCCGATGATGAAGCCGTGCGAGCCGCCGGAGAAGCGGCCGTCGGTGACCATCGCGACGTCCTTGCCGAGCCCCGCGCCCATGATCGCCGAGGTCGGCGTCAGCATCTCCGGCATGCCTGGGCCGCCCTTCGGGCCTTCGTAGCGGATCACGACGACGTCGCCCTTGCCGATGCGGCCCTGTTCGAGCGCGGCGAGCATGTCCTCCTCGCCGTCGAACACGCGCGCAGGGCCCGAGAAGCGCTCGCCCTCCTTGCCGGTGATCTTCGCGACCGCGCCGCCCGGCGCGAGATTGCCGCGCAGGATGCGGATGTGACCGCTCTTCTTGATCGGCTTCTCGAGCGGCAGGATCACCTCCTGACCCGGCGTCAGCCCCGGCACGTCCTTCAGGTTCTCGGCGATGGTCCTGCCGGTCACCGTCAGGCATGTGCCGTCGATCAGTCCGTGTTCGAGCAGGTACTTCATCACCGCCGGCGTGCCGCCGACCTTGTGTACGTCTTCCATCACG
>CAYLKC010000222.1:0-1579 GCA_964384095.1 uncultured Chromatiales bacterium | reverse complement strand
AGGTCGGCTTCGGCACCGGCGTTTCGCCCCGCGCCCGCACGCGTTCGAATATCGCGAGTGCTATGCCTTCCTCGACCTCGATGAACTCGACCAGGTCTTCGCCGGTCGCTGGCTGTGGTCAATGCATCGGCCGGCGCCGGTGCGCTTCCGTCGCGAGGACTATCTCGGCGACCACGCAATCCCGTTGAAGGAGGCAGTCACCGCACGGGTACGCGAGGCAACCTCCCTGGTCGCCGACGGCCCGGTGCGCATGCTGACCCATCTGCGCCATTTCGGCCATGTATTCAATCCGGTCAGCTTCTACTTCTGTTACGACCGCGACGATCGTGAAGTGATTGCCATCGTCGCCGAGGTCACCAACACACCATGGGGACAGCGCCATGCCTACGTCCTCGCGCGACCTGCCGGCACCGCACCCTCCTCGCCGCTGCTGCGCTTCGATCTCGCCAAGGACTTCCATATCTCGCCGTTCATGCCCATGGATCTGCGCTATGACTGGCGCTTCCTGTTGCCGGGCGAACGCTTGTCCGTGCACATGGAAAACCATGACGGCGATGGCAAGCTGTTCGACGCGACACTGACACTGGAACGCCGGCCCATCGACGCCTTGCACTGCGCCCGCGCACTGGCCCGCTACCCGCTGATGCCGCTTCGCGTCGTCACTGCGATCTACTGGCAGGCGCTACGCCTGTGGTTGAAGCGGACACCCTTTTACCCCCATCCGGATACGACGGACACACAACACGGAGACGTTGGAAAAACGAGGCGCCTATGAAAACGACATCGAATCATTCATCCGCGCAGGCGATCGAGGGCAATCCTCCGCGCGGCGGCCTGCTCGACGCCATGGCCCGCAGGATCATCCTTTCACGCCTGCGAGAACTGCATGCAGGACGCATCGTAATAGAGGAGCACGGCGCGAGCCAGGCCTACGGACAGGTCGGGGCGCACTGCCCGTTGAGCGCAACGATCCATGTCCATGATCCGCGTTTCTACAGCGATATCGCCTTCGGAGGATCGATCGGCGCCGGCGAGGCCTTCATGGCCGGGCACTGGAGCACTGACGACCTGACTGCGCTGGTACGCATCGCACTGCGCAACCGGGACTTCCTCTCGGGCATCGACGGCGGTTTCGCAGCGCTGAACCTGCCGGTGCGCAGCCTGCTGCACTGGCTGAACCGTAATACGCGCCGCGGTTCGCGGCGGAATATCTCGGCGCATTACGACCTTGGCAATGAGCTGTTCGCGCTGATGCTGGATGAAACGATGATGTACTCGAGCGCAATCTACGCCGATGAATCGATGGATCTCCACAGCGCACAGCGCCACCGTCTCGATCAGATCTGCCGCAAACTCGAGCTCGGACCCGGCGATCACCTGCTGGAAATCGGCACCGGCTGGGGCGGGCTCGCGCTCCATGCGGCGCGCGAGTACGGCTGCCGCGTCACTACCACAACGATCTCCCGGGAACAGCACGCGCTCGCAGTCGAGCGCGTCGCCGCAGCCGGCCTCGCGGACCGCGTGACCGTGCTGATGCAGGACTACCGGGATCTCGATGGACAGTATGACAAGCTGGTCT
>CAYLKC010000221.1:0-1582 GCA_964384095.1 uncultured Chromatiales bacterium | reverse complement strand
CCGATGGCTTTGAATACGGGCTCGGCGCCGAGATCGGCATCAGCACCGACAAGCTGCATGCCCGCGGTCCGGTCGGACTCGAGGGGCTGACGTCGCAGAAATACATCGTCATCGGCGACGGGCACGTACGCAGCTGATGATCGGTCTCCTCGGCGGCACTTTCGACCCGGTCCACTATGGGCACCTGCGCTGCGCGCTCGATGTCCAGCAGGCCTGTGAACTGGACGAGGTACGCTTCATCCCCTGCCGCCAGCCGCCGCACCGTGCCGCGCCGCTGGCGACGCCCGCGCAGCGGCTGGCAATGCTGAAGCTGGCCGTCGAGGGGCAGCCCGGATTCGGGATTGACGATCGCGAACTGCGCCGCGCAGGGCCGTCCTACACGGTCGATACCCTGCGCTCACTGCGCGACGAGGCCGGCGCCCGCCCGCTGTGCCTGATCGTCGGGATGGACGCCTTCGCGCGGCTCGACAGCTGGCATCGCTGGGAACAGCTGTCCGAACTCGCGCATATCGCGGTCATGCGCCGTCCGGCCAGCGGGCCGGAGCCCGAACCGTCGGCCGTGGTCGCTGCGCTGTTGCGCGAACGCCTCGCGCGCAGCCCGCATGAGCTGCGTCGCGAGTCCGCCGGCCGCGTGATCCTCTGCGCCGTGACCCGGCTCGACATCTCGGCGACCCGGGTCCGCGGGCTGATCGCGTCCGGCCGGAGCGCGCGCTACCTGCTGCCCGATGCCGTGCTCGACTATGCCCGGCGCGAACGCCTCTATCTCGATGCCGCCGATGATGCGGTCGGGGCGCGGGCATGACGCCGGCGGAGACCAGGCAGGTCGCGGTCGACGCGCTCGAGGAATTGAAGGCCGTCAATGTCGTGGTGCTGGACGTCGGCAAGCTGACTTCGATTACCGACTACATGATCGTCGCCAGCGGCACCTCCGATCGCCATGTCCGCTCGCTGGTCAACAATGTCATCGAGAAGGCCGGTGAACGGGGATTGAAGCCGATCGGCGTCGAGGGCGAGCGCCAGGCGCAATGGGCGCTGGTCGATCTCGGCGATGTCGTGGTGCATGTGATGCTGCCGGACGTCCGCGAGTTCTACCAGCTCGAAAAGCTGTGGGGATTCGGCGAGGCGCAGGACAGCGGGCGCGCATGAGCAGGCGACGGTCGATCCGTCATGGGTTCCGCGGTGGTCGGCCCCGGGCGGCCTGACCCGTTTCAGGACCGCCATGAACCCATCCCTGGGGGCTGCCGGCGAGACATCCTGTCTCGCAGGCTCCTGAAACGGGTCAGGCCGCCCGGGGCCTCCGGCAAGCGTGTGCCGGTATTGTGATGACGAGCCGACCGCCACAGAACTCCTGCGACATCGGGATGACGGATCGACGGAGGCGGGCGCTGGAATGACATGCGCATTCATCTGATCGCGGTCGGCCAGCGCCAGCCGGCATGGGTCGACGAGGGGTACCGGGAGTTCGCGCGCAGATTGCCGCCGGAGTGCGCGCTGACGCTGGTCGAGATCCCTGCCGAACGGCGCGCCCGCAATGCGGATATCGCCCGCCTGCGCGAACGCGAGGGCGAGCGCATGCTGGCGG
>CAYLKC010000220.1:0-1583 GCA_964384095.1 uncultured Chromatiales bacterium | reverse complement strand
GGAACAGCTCCGGGAACACGCGCTTCATCACCGCGCGGTTCTCGAGCATGTACGACACCCCGGACGGCACCCGCAGGTTGTCCTCGAGCACATAGACCGTGCCGTCGCGGTCACGCACGAGATCGGAGCCGCAGACATGGGCCCAGACCCCGAGCGGCGGCGACACGCCGACGCACTGCGGGCGGAAGTTCTTCGAATCGATGATCAGCTCGCGCGGGACGACCTTGTCTTTCAGGATGCGCTGGTCGTGGTAGAGGTCATCGATGAACAGGTTCAGCGCCTGCACACGCTGCTTCAGGCCGCGCTCGATGCGCTGCCACTCGTCGCGGGCGATGATGCGGGGGATGATATCGAAGGGCCAGGCGCGGTCGATCGAGCCCTCCTCCTCGCTGTAGACCGTGAAGGTGATCCCCATCAGGTGGATCGCGAGCTCGGCCGCGGTCTTGCTCTGCTGGATCTCGTCGTCCTTGAGCCCGCGCAGGTACTGGCACAGCGCCTTCGCCGCCGGACGGGGTCGCCCGGTTGCGCGCATCAGCTCATCGAAAACACCCTTGACCCTGTAACTGCCCCAGCGAATCGCCATATAATGTTTTTAACACATCCCCCGGCCAGAGGACAAAATGACCTACTGTCTCGCGATCAAGATCCGCAAGGGTCTGGTGTTCGCTTCCGACTCGCGCACCAACGCCGGCATGGACTACGTGACCACCTACGGCAAGATGAATGTATTCTGCTGGCCCGGCGACCGCTGCGTCACGATCCTGACCGCCGGCAACCTCGCGACGACCCAGGCCGTGCTGAACCGCGTCCAGCGCGACCTCGACGACGCCGGCACCGGCCTGCGCCGCGCCGGCCACATGTTCGAGATCGCCCACTACATCGGCATGACCAGCCGCGCCGAACAGGAACAGCACGCCGAGATCATGAAAAGCGCGAAGGTCCAGGCCGAGGCCAGCTTCATCATCGGTGGACAGATCGGCGATCAGACCCCCGAGATCTATCTCGTCTATCCGCAAGGCAACTACATCAGCGCGTCGCCCGAAACGCCGTATCTGCAGATCGGCGAGAACAAGTACGGCAAGCCGATCCTCGACCGCGTCATCAGCGCCGACACCACCCTCGAGGACGCCGCGCGCTGCGCGCTGGTCTCGCTCGACTCGACGATGCGCAGCAACATCTCCGTCGGCCCGCCGCTCGAAGTCGCGATCTATGAGGCCGGCAGCCTGACCGAACCGAAGCGTCTCAAGCTCGACCTCAACACCCCGCTGTACAACGAACTGCAAGCCCGGTGGAACAAAGGGCTGCACAACGCCTTCCGCAACCTCCCGAGATTCGACTGGGAACAATGATCCCCCCTCCAAATGATTCCCCTCCTTCGCAAGCGAAGGGGGGCCAGGGAGATTGCGGATTCACCACCCTCCCGCTGTCACCCGCCCTGCTGGCCAACCTCGACAGTCTCGGCTACAAAGCGATGACGCCGATCCAGGCGCAGGCGCTGCCGCATGTGCTGGCGGGGCGCGATCTGCTCGCGCAGGCGCAGACCGGCAGCGGCAAGACCGCGGCCTTCGGCATCGGTCTGCTGT
>CAYLKC010000219.1:0-1587 GCA_964384095.1 uncultured Chromatiales bacterium | reverse complement strand
GTGCGAGGTGCCGATCGCGATCGCCAGCGCGTCGACGCCGGTCTTCTTGACGAAGTCGGCGGCCTCTTCGGGATCGGTCAGCAGCATGTCCTTGCTGAGCTTGCCCTCGGCGCCGGAGCCGTCTTCCTCGCCGGCCATGCCGGTCTCGAGCGAACCGAGGCAGCCGAGCTCACCCTCGACGGAGACGCCGCCGGCATGAGACATCTCGACGACTGCGCGGGTGACGCGGACGTTGTACTCGAAGTCGGCCGGGGTCTTCATGTCTTCCTTCAGCGAGCCGTCCATCATCACCGAGGTGAAGCCGAGCTGGATCGACTGCAGGCAGACGCCCGGCGAGGCGCCATGGTCCTGGTGCACGACGATCGGAATGTGCGGCCACTGCTCCGCGGCGGCCTGCATCAGCAGGCGCAGGAACGGCGCGCCGGCATAGGAACGGGCGCCGGCCGAGGCCTGCACGATGACCGGGCTGTCGGACTCGTCGGCAGCCTGCATGATCGAATGCATCTGCTCCATGTTATTGACGTTGTAGGCCGGTACACCATAGCCGTGCTCGGCGGCGTGGTCCAGCAATTGACGAAGGGATATCAGGGCCATGTCGTTCTCCTTGAGGTTACTGAATTAAGTGTGGTCGCCGACGCGGACGATCTTCATCGTGTTGGTCGCGCCGTGGGTGCCCATGCGGTCGCCCTTGGTGATGATCACCATGTCGCCTTCCTGCACCGTGTTGTGTTTCAGCAGTTCCTCGATCACGCTGCGGGTGATGTCGGCGTCCTGCTGCGACGGGATGTCGTAGGCCAGCGGGTAGACGCCGCGGTACAGCGTCACCTTGCGCCGGGTCGCCTCGTGACGGGTCATCGCATAGATCGGGATCCCCGAGCTGATGCGCGACATCCACTGCGCGGTGGCGCCGGATTCGGTCAGCGCCGCGATCACGCGCACGCCGAGGTGATTGGCGGTGTACATCGACGACATCGCGATCGCCTCGTCGATGTGCTGGAACTCGCTGCTGACGCGGTGGCGCGAGACCGCCGCGACCTTCTGCTTCTCGGCGCCGCGGCAGATCCGGTCCATCGCCTCGATGACCTTGACAGGGAACCGGCCCATCGCGGTCTCCTCCGACAGCATCACCGCGTCGGTGCCGTCGAGCACCGCATTGGCGACGTCGAAGACCTCGGCGCGGTACGGGATCGGGTTGCTGACCATTGACTGCATCATCTGCGTCGCGGTGATGACCACCCGATTCATGTTGCGTGACATGTGGATGATCTGCTTCTGCACCGCCGGCAGCTCGGCATCGCCGATCTCGACACCGAGGTCGCCGCGCGCGATCATGACGACGTCGGTCGCGGCGATGATGTCCTCGAGTCCGCTGAGCGATTCGGCGCGCTCGATCTTGGCGACGATCGCGCCATGGCCGCCGGCGGCGCGCAGCAGTTCGCGCGCCTCGTGGATGTCGGCGGCGTTGCGCGGGAACGAAACCGCGACATAGTCCGCGGCGATCGCCGCCGCGGTGCGGATGTCCTCGCGATCCTTCTCGGTGATCGCGGCCGCCGACAGGCCGCCGCCCATGCGGTTGATGCCCTTGTT
>CAYLKC010000218.1:0-1613 GCA_964384095.1 uncultured Chromatiales bacterium | reverse complement strand
TGCTCACGGAGGTCGAGACCATCAGCGGAATCTTCTTCTCGTCGACCAGCGGCAGCATCGCGCCGAGGCTCGCCGCACCACTCGAGCCGATCACCGCGAGGACGCCGGTGTCCACGAGCTTCGTGAGGCCCTGATATGCCCGGCTCGGCACGTAGCCGTCATCCTCGATGAGGATCTTCACCTTGCGGCCGTTGATGCCGCCCTTGGCATTGACCTCGGCCAGCGCAATCCGGTTCCCGATGTCGGCAGCGATGCCGGGAAAGCTCGCCGGCCCGGACATCGGCAGCACGGCGCCGAGGGTGATTTCGGTGTCGGTGACCCCCGGTTCCTGCGCGTGGGCCGCCGTGCTCGCCAAGGCGATGAGGCTCGTCAGAAGTAGCTTGTTCACGATGTCTCCTTGGGTAGGCAGGTCGTTCAGATCGGAAGCGGCCACTGGGTCCAGTAGCGCTTCAGGTTGCGCCAGATGCCCATCAGGCCGTCTGGTTCGATGCGCAGCATCACGATGATGATCAGGCCGGTGAGAATCCCACGGATCTCGAACACGTAGGCGGACGATGCGATCGACAGGCCGCTGCCGAACGCGTCGAGTACCGCGCGCGCGACCTCCGGCAGCGAGACGATGAACAGCGCACCGAGGATCGCTCCGGCCACCGCGCCGGCACCCCCGACGAGAATCATCGCGAGCGCCTCGATGCTCAGGAAAAGCCCGAAAACATCGATCGTGATGAAGCGCAACTGCAGCGCCATCAGCGCGCCGGCGATACCCACGATGAACGAGCTGACGAAGAACGCGAGCAACTTCCACGAGACGAGGTTGATGCCCATCGTATTGGCCGCGATGTCATGGTCGCGGATGGCCGTCCATGCGCGCCCTGAGCGGCTGCGCATCAGGTTGACCGTGAACAGCGTGACGAGCACCGTAACGCCGAGCGCTGCGTAGTAGAACTGACGAGGGTCGCCGATACTCAGACCGAAAAGGCGCACGTCGGGAATCCGCACGCCGAAGGGCCCGCGCGTGATCGGCTCGGCATACAGGATCACGTGCGCGACGATGAACGAGACCGCCATCGTCGTGATCGCCAGGTACAGCCCCCTGAGGCGCAGCGACGGCGCGCCGATCAGCAGGCTCGAGACGCCCGCGATCAGCCCCGACAGCAGCACCGCGAGCTCGACGGGCAGCCCCAGATCGGTGATCAACAGCGCGCAACTGTAACCCCCGATCGCGAGGAATCCCGACTGGCCGAGCGAGATCAGCCCGGTGGTTCCGGTGAGCAGATTCAGCCCCATCGCGCCGACCGCGGCGATCAGCACCGTGGTCCCTATCACGAGCGTGTGGCCCGAGGCGGGCAGCGGAAATACCAGCAAAGCGGCGATGAGCATCGCGATCCACAACCAGGTCACGCGATTGGTCGACAGCGAGATGAGGCCCGGGTAGGTCTCGATGGCATGGCCCGTACGCATCAGACACGCTCCAGTTCTTTCTCGCCGAAAAGGCCGTACGGTCGGACCATCAGGATGGCGATGATGATGACGAAACCCGAGATCTCCTTCAGGCCCTGGCCGATGTACCCCTCGGACAGGCTCGACGTAACGCCGATGATCAGTCCGCCGAG
>CAYLKC010000217.1:0-1630 GCA_964384095.1 uncultured Chromatiales bacterium | reverse complement strand
AGTCCCTGCTGCAGGCGTTCGCGGCAGCGTTCGAGGATCTGGAACGCGGCATGACCTTCGTTGATATGCCAGACGGTCGGCATGACGCCGACCGCGCGCAGCGCACGTACGCCGCCGATGCCGAGCACGATCTCCTGCTGGATGCGGGTGTTGATGTCGCCGCCGTAGAGCTGATAGGTGATGCGACGGTCATATTCATTGTTGTCCGGCAGGTCGCAGTCGAGAAAGTAGAGATTGATGTGACCGGCCTTGGCCTTCCAGACCTTCAGGTGGACGCGACGGCCGGGCATGTCGACGTGGACATGGACCTCGCGGCCTTCGGCATCCAGCGCCGGCGTGATCGGCAGGTCCTCGGGGCCGGTGCGGAAATAATGGGCGACCTGCTGGCCGGTGCCATCGATGGTCTGGTGGAAATAGCCCTCGCGATACAGCAGGCCGACCGCGACGAAGGGCAGGCCGAGGTCGCTGGCGGCCTTGCAGTGGTCGCCGGCGAGGATGCCGAGGCCGCCGGAATAGATCGGAAAGCTTTCATGCAGGCCGAATTCGGCGCAGAAATAGGCGATCACGTCCTCGTTCGGGTCGAGGATCTTCAGCCACGGCCGGTTGCCGTTGCGATACTTGTGATAGGAGTCGTAGGCCGCGAGGATGCGGTCGTAGTCCTGGATATAGACGTTGTCGGCGACCGCGGCGTCGAGCTGCTGCTGAGAGACGCGGCGCAGGAACACCTTCGGATTGTGGCCGATGCGCTCCCACAGTTCCGGGTCGAGACGCACGAAAAGGCTGCGTACCTGGCTGTCCCAACTGTATAATAGATCGTTTGCGAGTTCCTCGAGCCTGTTCAGGCGTTCCGGAATGATCGGGCGTACTTCGAGTGAAAATCGTGTTTCATTCATGGTCGTGTGGCACCGGCGGCGCTAGGCCGTACAGGGTTGGCAGTCAGTGCATCCGAAGATAATTATGCAAGATGCCGGCCATTGTGGCCCGGCTTCGGAGAGTCTGTTTGTCGTGAATGGAGGCGGCGGGTCGGTGTGGTGCCGGGAGAGAGAATCGAACTCTCACGGTCGTCAAACCACCGGATTTTGAGTCCGGCGCGTCTACCAGTTCCGCCACCCCGGCTTCACCGTGCCTGAGTATACTCGCCTCGCGGCGAATAAGACAAGAATCCCTTGTTTTTACCGTAATTATTGTTGATCCGAAGCCATGCGCCGCGCTGATTTCGATTATGAGCTGCCACCCGCGCTGATCGCGCAGCGGCCTTTGCCGCGGCGCAGCGACAGCCGGCTCCTCCGTCTCGACCGGGAAGGCGGCGCGGTCACCGACGCCACGATGCCGGCGTTACCGCAATGGCTGCGGCCGGGTGACCTGCTGGTCTTCAACGACACCCGGGTCATCGCTGCACGCTTGCGGGGCAGAAAGGACACCGGCGGCCGCATCGAGGCCCTGATCGAGCGCATCCTCGGCGAGGATGGCGCGCTGGCGCAGATACGCAATGGCAGGTCGCTGCGCCCGGGCGCCGGCCTCGAATTCGATGGCGGCGTACGCGCCCGCGTCACCGGTCGCGCCGGCGAGTTCCATCAGCTGCGCTTCGAGGACCCGCGGCCGGTGCAGGAAATCATCGAGGCGGTCGGCC
>CAYLKC010000216.1:0-1643 GCA_964384095.1 uncultured Chromatiales bacterium | reverse complement strand
CAAGACCACGGCAACGAAGGCGACTGCTGCGAAGGCGGCCGCCACGAAGACGACCGCCGCGAAGACGACGAAGGCCGCGGCGACGAAGGCCGGTGCAGCGAAGAAGGCCGCGGCAACGAAGACGCGTGCCACGAAGGCGACGAAGGCCGCGGCGGGCACGCGCGCTCGCAAGGCCGGTGCCAAGGCGGCATCGGTCAGTGCGGACGAAGTCGATCGCCTGCAGGAGCTGGTCGACCGCGCGGCCGACAAGACGATGCGCGCGTCGGCGCCGGACCTCGACGAGGACTTCGTCGATGTCGACGGCGACGGCGACGAGGAAGTCGTCGAGCTGCCGCCGGCACCCGAGCGCCGGCCGGCGGCGCGCGGGCGCCGTGGCGGCCGTACCCGCGAGAAGGCGTCGGCGCGCGAGTTCGGCGGCAAGCCGGTATCGGATGTCGATCGCGAGTCGATGCGCACGAACCTGCGCGTGCTGATCAAGATGGGCAAGGAACGCGGGTTCCTGACCTATGCCGAGATCAACGACCACCTGCCCGAGGACCTGAACGATCCCGAATCGCTCGATTCGATCATCAGCACGTTCAGCGACATGGGCATCCAGGTCTACGAACAGGCGCCCGATGCCGAACAGCTCCTGATGAGCGACAACACGCCGGTCAATTCCTCGGACGACGATGCCGAGGAGGAGGCCGAGGCGGCGCTGTCGACGGTCGATTCGGAGTTCGGCCGGACGACCGATCCGGTGCGCATGTACATGCGCGAGATGGGTTCGGTCGAGCTGCTCACGCGCGAAGGCGAGATCGCCATCGCCAAGCGCATCGAGAACGGCCTCAAGCACATGGTCGGCGCGATCTCGGTCTGCCCGACGACGATCGCCGAGGTCGTCGCGGACGTCGAGAAGATCCGCGCGGGCGAGATGCGCATCGAGGAACTCATCGACGGCCTGCTCGACGACAACGCCGAGGAAGACCTCGAGTTCGGACCGAAGGCGTCCGAGATCGACGATGACGACGGCGAGTCGGTCAAGGCGGCCCAGGCGGCGCGCCTGAGCGAGATGCGCGCGGCGGCGATGGTCAAGTTCGACGCGATCGAGGCGGCGTTCGCCCGCATGAACGAGGCCTGCGAGGCCGGGGGATACAAGTCGCGGGAGTACGTCAAGGCGCGCGAGGAGATCCAGAACGAATTCATGACGATCCGCTTCGCGGCCAAGGTCGTCGAGCGCCTGTGCGACACGATGCGCAGCCAGGTCGAGGAGGTCCGGCAGCTCGAGCGGGGCATCCGCAACATCTGCGTGTCCAGGGTCGGCATGCCGCACCAGCATTTCATCCGGTCGTTCCCGGGCAACGAGACGGACCTGCAGTGGGCCGAGCGCGAGGCCGCCGAGGCGCCTCCCTACGTCGAGGTGCTCGAGCGCTCGATCCCGGCGATCCAGGACCTGCAGCAGCGCCTGGTCGATCTCGAGGCCCGGGTTGCCGTGCCGCTGTCCGACCTGCGCGACATCTATCGCCAGATGGCCGCGGGCGAGGCCCGGGCACGCCGCGCCAAGCGCGAGATGACCGAGGCCAACCTGCGCCTGGTGATCTCGATCGCGAAGAAGTACACGAACCGCGGCCTGCAGTTCCTCGACCTGATCCAGGAAGGCAACA
>CAYLKC010000215.1:0-1645 GCA_964384095.1 uncultured Chromatiales bacterium | reverse complement strand
GGTTCCGGCTGCGATGAGCGAGTTATTGACAGTCGACGTACTCAATACCCTGCTCCAGGTCATCATCATCGACCTGGTGCTGGCAGGCGACAACGCGATCATCATCGGCCTCGCTGCCGCGGGGCTGCCTCCCGAACAGCGCGCGAGGGCGATCCTGATCGGCATCGCCGCCGCGACGGTGATGCGCATCGTGTTCGCGCTGATGACGACGCAACTGCTGCAGATCATCGGCCTGCTGCTCGCGGGCGGGATACTGCTGCTGTGGGTCTGCTGGAAGATGTGGCGCGAGTTGCGCACGTCACGGGAAATACAGGAAGAGGCCGCCCGGGTGCTGGCGACGGGCGGCGCCGACGGCAACACGGCCGAGGCCGGCGCGTCTCCACCGCGCAAGACCCTGGCGCAGGCGACGAGCCAGATCATGATCGCCGACCTGTCGATGTCGCTCGATAACGTGCTCGCCGTCGCCGGGGCGGCCCGCGACCATCCATGGGTCCTGGTATTCGGTCTGGCGTTGTCGATCGCATTGATGGGGCTGGCCGCGGCCTACATAGCCGGTCTTCTTCAGCGTCACCGCTGGATCGCGTTCGTCGGTCTCGCGGTGATTCTCTATGTCGCGCTGGAGATGATCTACCGTGGCGCGCTCGAGGTGGTCGATGCAACGCTTTGACGCGCCTTGTCGTGTCGCCTGTACGGCGCCCGCCGGGGGTTGGTCACGGTCGGAAACGCGCCCTATAATGCGGATATCGCAGGAGTAAGCTCATGATGAATCGCTTGTTCACAATCCCGCTGTCCACGCTGCTGGTTGCTGCGCTGGCCGGTTTCAGCCAGGACGCGTTCGCGCGTGCGCTCGACATCAACCTGAATGACGATGCCGCCCAGTTCCGTTATCTCGCCTATGACGGCCGCGCCGGCGGTTTCGGCAAGCGCGAGATGGATATCGGCGTGCTGTTCACGACCGATGACGACTATCTCGGCATGTTCGGCGCCCAGGTCATCGCCGAGGCCGGCGCCCGCTCGCCGGGGCTCGAGGCCGGTATCGGCTTCAAGCTGTTCGGCGCCCGCAGCGAGCGACAGAACGTCAAGGCCAATATCTTTTCGCTCGCGATCGGCGGCCAGCTGCGTCTGGCGATGCCGCCGCACCGGCGTATGCTGATCGGCATCGAGGGATATTACTCGCCGAAGGTCGTGACCTTCGCCGATGCCGAGAACTTCAGTTATGTCGCCGCGTCGATCGGCTATGAGATCCTGCCGCGGGCGAGTGTCTATGTCGGGTACCGGGATATCCGCGCGAAGATCGACCGCGGCAATTTCCGCGGTACGCGCAAGATAGAAGACGGCGGGCATATCGGGATAAAGTTCGAATTCTGAGACCGGAATGAACATCGGCGCGACCCAGGCTCTGTCCGGAGGTCCCTTACCGCCGCTTCCCGCGCCGCGGGCCGCGGCCGTTGTCGTCGATGACCGGACAGTCGTTTCCCGTTCTCCGGTCGAGCGCGTCGTCGAAGGCGAGGTGCTCGGGCGCGATCGCGCCGGCTACGGCGCCGCGGCCGGGGAATATGCAGCCCGCATGAGGATGCACACGCAGTCCGGCATCGAACCCAGTACCGCCTCCGGCAGGCTCGCCGCGCTCGCGCTTTACGCCGGA
>CAYLKC010000214.1:950-1690 GCA_964384095.1 uncultured Chromatiales bacterium | reverse complement strand
GGCTTGCCGTCCTTGCGGCCTTCGCCGACGGTGTTCCAGGTGTTGTAGACGAGGTCGTAGCCGAAGATGATCTGCTTCGCCCGGGTCATATCGCCCTTATAGCCGCCTGCAGCGACTTCACGCTTGAGCCGCGCGATGTCGGGTGGCTGGTACCAGCGGGTGCCGGCCGGCAGGATCTGTCCGGTAGACAGCTTGAGATCCGACTTCAGGGCATAGTCGCCGGGCGTGGCGACGGCATGGGGGTCGGCGTTCGTGGCCAGGCTTGTCGTCAGCACACAGATGAATAGCACAAACTGCAGGGCCATCCGGCTGTTCATGGCATGTCGCTCCCGGCGAATATTTGTCTGAATGTAGACACATACCTCTGCGGTGACAAGCGTTGCCGCAAATGGTCACGCCGGCGGAAAAAAGTCCCCGCCGGTGCGGTGGTCATCAGACCTCGAACTGCAGGCTGGCCAGTCGCGCATAGAGACCACTCTGCCGGCGCAGGTCGGCCGGGGTGCCGGTCTCGACGATGCGGCCCTGTTCGAGCACGACGATGCGGTCGACCTTCTGCACGGTCGCGAGCCGGTGGGCGATGATCAGCGTCGTGCGGTCCTCCATTGCGGCGGCGAGACCCTGCTGCACGAGGGCCTCCGATTCGGCGTCGAGGCTGCTGGTCGCCTCGTCGAGCAGCAGCAGCGGGGCGTCCTTCAGGATCGCGCGTGCGATCGCGATACGCTGGCGCTGGCCGCCGGACA
>CAYLKC010000214.1:0-940 GCA_964384095.1 uncultured Chromatiales bacterium | reverse complement strand
CCGGCAGGCGTGCGACGACCTCGTCGACCCGCGCGGCGCGCGCCGCGGCGAACACGGCGTCGTCGCCGGCGTCGGGGCGGCCGTAGCGGATATTGTCGAGTGCGCTCGCGGAGAAGATCACCGGTTCCTGCGGCACCAGCGCGATGTGCGCGCGCAGGTCCTGCAACGCCAGCGTGCGGAGATCACAGCCGTTCAGCAGGATGCGCCCCGCGCTCACGTCATGGAAGCGCAGGAGCAACTGGAACATCGTGGTCTTGCCGGCGCCGGACGGCCCGACCAGCGCAATGCGCTCGCCGGCGATAATGTCGAGATCGATGTCTTCCAGCGCCGCGATCTGCGGACGCGCCGGATAGCGGAAGCCAACCCGCTCGAAACGGATCGCGGCGCGACCGGGATCGGGCAGGGTGATCGGCGCAGCCGGGTCGGCGATGACCGGGCGTGCCCGCAGCAGTTCGAGCAGGCGTTCGGTCGCGCCGGCCGCGCGCATCAGGTCGCCCCAGACCTCAGCGATCGTCGCGACACCGCCGGCGACCAGCGCCGCGTAGAGGATGAACGACGCCAGTTCCCCCGGCGACATGCTGCCGTCGCGCACCTGCAGCGCGCCGAGCCACAGCACGAAGATGATCGCGCCGAGTGTTGCGGTGATGATCAGCGCGGTCATCGCGGCGCGAACGCGGGTGCGCCGCAGCGCCGCGGCGAAGCTGCTGTCGACACGCTGTCCGAAGCGCCGTGCCTCGCGCGTCTCCTGGGTGAAGGCCTGCACCGTCGTCGCCGCGTTCAGCACCTCGCCTGCCAGTGCCGAGGCGTCGGCGATGCGGTCCTGGGACTCGCGCGACAGCCGCCGCAGGCGGCGACCGATCGCGAGGATCGGCAGGATCAGCAGGGCCATCAGCGCGAGATTGACCGAGAACAGGAACAGGCTGGTCACCGCGAGCATGAT
>CAYLKC010000213.1:0-1715 GCA_964384095.1 uncultured Chromatiales bacterium | reverse complement strand
GCCGTACATCACCTCGGCCAGGCCGTGGATGCGTACGATGCCGTCGGTCACGCTGACCACGGTACCTTCGGTGCGCGCCTCGGTGACGGCCTCGAATTTCTCGATCCGCTGCCGGATGAGCTCACTGATCTCTGCTGCGTTCAACTGCATAATCCTATCCCCTTGAAGAGTTCAAACTAGTGGGACAGCGCGCTCGCGAGCCTGTCCAGATGTCCCGTGACCGAGCCGTCGATGACCATGTCCCCGGCGCGGATCACGACGCCGCCGATCATCGTCTCGTCGGTCGAGCTTTTTATGCTGACCTCGCGCCCCAGGCGCCTTTTCAGGGCGGCGGCGATGCTCGCCTCCTGATCGCCGCTCAGGGGGAACGCCGACACGACATCGGCCTGCACGACCTTTTCCGCCTCCGCGCGGTACTGCTCGAACTGCGCGGTAATCTCCGGCAGCAGATCGAGGCGGCGGTTCTCGACCAGCAGGGCGACCAGCGCCCGGGCGCGGCCGTCGAGCCGGTCGCCGCAGATGTCGAAGAGCAGGCCGGCCAGTTGGTCGCGCGGCATGCGCGGATGGCCGATCATGCGCCGCATGCGCGGGTCTGTAGTCACCGCAGTCAGGAGCTGCAGTCGGTCCGACCACGGCCCGAGCTGCTTCTGTGCGGAGGCCAGATCAAAGACGGCCTGCGCGTACGGTCGGGCGATGGTGCTCTTCTCGGCCATGGCGTCTCTCCGAATGCTAAATCTGCGACACCAGGTCCTTCAGCAGCTCATCATGCGCCTTGCGGTCGATCTCGCGCTTGATGATCTTGCTGGCGCCGGCGGCGGCGAGCGTGGATACCTGTGCCCGCAGCTGCTCCTTCGCGCGGTTGACCTCCTGCTCGATCTCGGAGCGGGCCGCGGCGATCAGGCGCTCGCCCTCGGTGCGCGCGTCCGCCTTGGCTTCCTCGACGATCTCGCTGGCGCGCTTCTCCGACTGCGCGATGATCTCGGCCGCCTGCGTGCGCGCCTCATGGATCAGATCCTTGGCGCGCTTCTCCGACCGCTCGAGCTCGTGCTTACCCTTGTCCGCGGCCGCCAGGCCGTCCGCAATCCGCTTCTGCCGCTCGGCGAGCAGTCTGTTGAGCGGACCCCACAGCACCTTGTTGACGAACCAGATCAGCAGCACGAACGCCGCGATCTGGCCGAACAGGGTAACGTTGATATTCATCTCATTGGCCCTCTTGCATCTGGCTCGGGATCGATACGCCGATATCGAGTCGGTATCAGAGCGTGCCGATCGCGCTGCCCAGCGCCCCGACGAACGGGTTGGCGAACAGGAACCACATGGCGAACGCGAGAATGATGAACGGGAACGATTCCATCAGGCCCGCGAAGATGAACATGTTAGTCATCAGGGCGGGGCGCATCTCGGGCTGACGCGCAATCCCTTCCAGGGTCTTGGCGCAAATCAGGCCCCAGCCGATGGCCGATCCCAGACCGGCGGCGGCAAGGATGACGCCGACACCGACGGCGGTGTAGGCGTAGATTTGTGCGAGCATATCGGGTGTCATTGCTTTTCTCCTTTAATAAACCAACTAGCGAAAATTCCGAAACAATATCCGCGGTCCGCGCCGCGCCTCACGAGCTAGTGCTCATCGACATGGGCCATGCCCAGATAGACCAGGGTTAGCACCATGAAGATGAAGGCCTGCAGCGTGATGATCAGCAGGTGGAAGATCAGCC
>CAYLKC010000212.1:0-1762 GCA_964384095.1 uncultured Chromatiales bacterium | reverse complement strand
GACGAGGGCCTCATCGACGACCCGCCTGCCTTCGCGTTCCGGCGCGAGATCGGACAGGATCTCGAGGAAGTTCAGCGCCCGGCGGGCGTCGCCGTCGGCAGCGCCGGCGAGCAGGTCGCGCGATGCTTCGTCGAGTTCGATCGCGAACGCGCCGAGGCCGTTTGTCCCGTCGGCGAGCGCGCGATCGATGACCGCGCGGACCGCCGCGGCGTCCAGCGCCTTCAGTACATAGACGCGGGCGCGCGACAGCAGCGCGTTGTTCAGCTCGAATGACGGATTCTCGGTGGTGGCGCCGATGAAGATGAAGGTGCCGTCCTCGACGTGATGGAGGAAGGCGTCCTGCTGCGACTTGTTGAAGCGGTGGACCTCGTCGATGAACAGCACGGTCGGCCGCTGGTGCGCCGCGAGCGTCTGTTGCGCGGCCGCGATCGCCGCGCGGATCTCCTTGACGCCTGCGAACACCGCGGAGAGGCTGATGAACTCGGCGTCGGCGTGCGCGGCGATCAGGCGCGCGAGCGTGGTCTTGCCGCTGCCCGGCGGACCCCACAGGATCATCGAATGCAGGCGGCCGGATTCGATCGCGAGGCGCAATGGCTTGCCGGCGCCGAGGATGTGATCCTGCCCGATGACGTCGTCGATGCGCGCCGGCCGCATCCGGTCCGCGAGCGGACGCAGGTCGGCATTCATCGCGCTGGCGCGCCCTCGCCGATGATGTCCACGCCGGGCGGCGGGGTGAAGCGGAAGATCGCCGGATCGATCGCTGCGTCGCGTCGGATCGCGCTGTAGCGGATCTGCACCGTCTGCCCGAAGCCATCGACGATCTCCATCGTATCGAGCGCGCCGCCGGCATCGAAGGCGAGGAAGATGCGCGTGAAGCTCGTCTCCTCATCGCGCGGTTCGAGCATCAGCCAGGTCAGATCGCCGTCGGTTTCCGGCGCGCTGATGTAGAACAGTTCATCGAGCGGGCGCTCGCTGCTGAGCAGCAGGGCAGGGGTATTGCCGACCGAGGTGTCGAGTTCGGAGACTGTCACCTGGTCGAGATCGGGGTCGTGGACCCACAGCGTCGCGCCGTCGGTGACGATCAGCTGTTCATAGGGCGCCTCGTAGGCCCAGCGGAAGCGGCCCGGGCGCAGGATCTGCACCTGCCCCTCTGCGCGCTCGACGAGACGGCCCTGCGGGTCGATGATCTGCTGTTCGAAGTGCGCGTCGAGCGATCGCAGGGCGGAGAGATAACGCAGCAGCTCGGCGCTGTCCGCCGCCATCGCGTGGACGCCGGGGAGCAGCGAAAGCAGGAACCCGAGCGACAGGCGCGTGAGGGCGATCATTCAGTCAACCGGCACCGGCGGCGGGGCAAGCACCTCGCGGCTGCCGTTCGATTCGAGCGGGCCGACGATGCCGGCGCGTTCCATCTCCTCGACCATGCGTGCGGCGCGGTTGTAGCCGATCTTGAGCCGCCGCTGCACGCCGGAGATCGACGCGCGGCGCGATTCGGTGACGATGCGAACGGCCTGGTCGTAGAGCGCGTCGACCTCGCCGGAACCGCCCTCGCCGAAGTCGTCGCCGGCCTCGGCATCGCCGTCGGTCGAGCGCAGGATGTCGTCGAGATATTCGGGTTCGCCGGACTTCTTCAGGAAGGCGACGACCTTGTGCACCTCGTGGTCGTCGACGAAGGCGCCGTGGATGCGCACCGGCACGCTGGTGCCGGGCGGCAGGTAGAGCATGTCGCCGTGGCCGAGCAGGGACTCCGCGCCCATCTGGTCGA
>CAYLKC010000211.1:0-1771 GCA_964384095.1 uncultured Chromatiales bacterium | reverse complement strand
AGGGCAATCGATATCATCAGGGCAGGATCTCGTCGAAGGAACGGGCCTGCCGGTGTGTCGCGGCAGGGTCGGGCTCGCCGTCGCGGACGAGCTGGCAGGTATCGAGCCCGGCCGCGCGCGCGGCGTCGAGTTCGGCGACGATGTCGGACAGGAACAGCATGTCGCCGGGGTCGACAGCGGTGTCGGCGAGGATCCTGCGATAGGAATCGGCCTCGCCCTTGGCGCCGATGCGGGTATCGAAATATCCGCTGAACAGCGCCGTCAGGTCGCCGAACGCAGTATGCGCGAACAACAGTTTCTGCGCGTGGACCGAGCCGGACGAATAGACATACAGCGCAATGCCGGCGGCGTGCCAGCGGCGCAGGCCGGCGACCGCATCGTCGTAGACATGCCCCTGAAAATCGCCGGCGCGATATCCATGCTCCCAGACCAGGCCCTGCAGGGCCTTGAGTGGCGTCGCCTTGCGGTCGGCATCGATCCATGCGATCAGTTCCGCGACGATGCGCGCATCGTCGGCGTCCTCGAGACCGGCGAGCGCGCGCGTCGCATCGAGCTGCGCGCGGACCTCCGGATCATCGGCATGATCGCGGACAAAGCCCTTGAGATGCCGGCGCGCATACGGGAACAGCACCTCCTTGACGAAGGACAGCGACGAGGTCGTGCCCTCGATGTCGGTCAGCACCACCCGCGTCATGCGGCCTCGCGCACGAGGTTGTCGAAGGTCGGGAAGCGGCTCGCGATATCGCTGCCGGTGAAGTTGCCAACCCAGCCCTCCGGCGTCGTGAAGAAGCGGATGCACTTGAAATCCGGCGCCGAGCCCATGTCGAACCAGTGGCGGGTGCCGGCCGGCACGCTGATCAGGTCTCCCTGCTCGCACAGCACCGCATGGACCCGCTCGCCGACGTGCAGATAGAACATGCCCCTGCCCTCGACGAAGAAGCGCACCTCGAAGTCGTCATGGGTATGCTCGTTGAGGAACTTGCCGCGCATCGCCTCGCGCTCCGGATGGCTCGGGCGCAGCGCGACGACATCGACTGTGCGAAAGCCGTAGGCCGTGTTCAGGCGCTCGACCTGCGACGCGTAGGCCTCGAGCACCTCTTCCTGGCCCGAATCCGCCCGGAGCGGCTGGCTCGCCTCCCAGTGCTCGAAGGCGACGCCGATCCCGGCGAGCCGCTCGCCGATCAGGTCATGGTCATCGACCCGTTCGATCTCGCCCGCGTGTTCGTCATAGATGATCAGAAAGCTCATCGCATTCCCCTCCTTGTCTCGAGTGCATAGCGGAACAGGTACTCGAAGGCCTCGAGGTGACGCATCGCCTCGGGCAGTGTGCGCCCCCAGGTGTACAGTCCGTGGCCCCTGATCAGATAGCCGGGGGCCGGCGCCCGCTCGCCGAGCCAGTCCTCGACCTGGCGTGCGAGCCGGGGCATGTCCTGGTCATTGTCGAAGACCGGTACCCGCAGCCGGGTGTCATGGGTGACGACACCGGCGAAGGCCTTGAGGATCTCGAGACCCTCGAGTTCGAGGGCCTCGCCGGCGAACTGCGACACCACGGTCGCGTTGACCGAATGGGTATGCAGTACCGCGCCGATCGCCGGATCATGGCGATAGAGCTGGACATGCAGCAGGGTCTCCGCCGACGGGCGCTTGTCCTCCAGCGGACGGCCGTCGAGATCGACGCGCAGGATGTCGGCGACGGTCAGCTGTCCCTTGTGCGCGCCCGAGACCGTGATCGCGGCCTCGTTGCCGGGCAGGCGCAGCGAGAAATTGCCGC
>CAYLKC010000210.1:0-1784 GCA_964384095.1 uncultured Chromatiales bacterium | reverse complement strand
CTGTGATACCGGTAGCCTGCAGGCGAAGTATCGCCCCAGCAACTGCCGCTAATCATCAGTGCGGTAACACCGAGAGGCGCCTCCGGGCGCCTCTCCCTTTTTATGAACTCCGTCACAAGCCCCTGATCCTGCTAAATCTCCCGCCCCGGCCGGCCGATACCCCTGGTATCCGTCCACGCCACCGAAAGACACTTGCCCGATGAACATGCCGGCGACCCACATGCCCTCCTCGGCCGCGCTGAACGGCCTTGCCCGCCGGCTCGTGCTCGAGAACCTGATCGAGGCCGACAAGGCCGCCGCCGCCTGCGAGCAGGCCGTCAAGCAGAAGATCCCGCTGGTCCGCTATCTGGTCGACAACGACCTGCTCGACAGCCGCACGATCGCGACCACCGCCTCGCGCGAGTTCGGCATGCCGCTGTTCGACCTCGATGCGATGGACCTCGATGTCTGCGCCTTCAAGCAGGTCGACCAGAAGCTGATCCAGAAGCACCATGCGCTGCCGCTGTACCGCCGCGGCAGCCGCCTGTTCGTCGGCCTCTCGGACCCGACCAACGTCCTGGCGCTGGACGAGTTCAAGTTCCACGTCGGCGCCAATACCGAGGCGATCCTGATCGAGGAAGACAAGCTCGGCCGCGTCATCGCCCAGTTTCTCGAGGCCAATGACACGACGATGCAGGGCCTGCAGGACGACGACCTCGACGGCCTCGATATCTCCGCCGGCGAGGATGACGCCGGCCCCGGCGAGGGCGAACTCGAGGTCGACGAGACCCCGATCGTCCGCTTCGTCAACAAGGTCATGCTCGACGCGATCAACAAGGGCGCCTCGGACCTGCACTTCGAGCCCTACGAGAAGCAGTACCGGGTGCGCTTCCGCATGGACGGCATCCTCAAGGAGGTCGCCTCACCGCCGACCGCGCTGGCCGCCCGCATCGCCGCGCGCGTC
This sequence comes from uncultured Chromatiales bacterium, assembly GCA_964384095.1. Taxonomy (GTDB): domain Bacteria; phylum Pseudomonadota; class Gammaproteobacteria; order SZUA-140; family SZUA-140; genus JAITWN01. Next base: position 841 of record CAYLKC010000210.1, on the reverse strand, counting down.
AAGGTCATGTCCCAGCTCGACATCTCCGAGCGCCGCGTCCCGCAGGACGGGCGCATGAAGATGAAGATCTCGAAGAACCGCGCGATCGACTTCCGCGTCAGCACCTGTCCTACGCTGTTCGGGGAAAAAATCGTAATGCGTATTCTCGATCCGAGCAGTGCCAAGCTCGGCATCGACGCGCTAGGCTACGAGGAAGAACAGAAGCAGCTGTATATGGAGGCGCTGGCCAAGCCCTACGGCATGATCCTGGTCACCGGCCCGACCGGCAGCGGCAAGACGGTGTCGCTGTACACCGGCCTGAACATCCTCAATACCGAGGATCGCAATATCTCGACCGCGGAGGACCCGGCGGAAATCAACCTGCCCGGCGTCAACCAGGTCAACGTGAACCCGAAGGCCGGGCTGACCTTCGCCAGCGCGTTGAAGGCCTTCCTGCGCCAGGACCCCGACGTCATCATGGTCGGTGAGATTCGTGACAAGGAGACCGGTGACATCGCGATCAAGGCCGCGCAGACCGGCCACCTCGTGCTGTCGACGCTGCACACCAACGACGCGCCGAAGACCCTGACGCGCATGGTCAACATGGGCATCGAGCCGTTCAATATCGCCTCCGCGGTGTCACTGGTCATCGCCCAGCGCCTCGGCCGCCGCCTGTGCCAGCACTGCAAGCAGCCAGTGGAGTTGCCGCAGGAGGCATTGCTGAAGGAAGGCTTTGCCGAGGGTGAGATCGGCGACCTCACGATCTACAAGGCCGTCGGTTGCGACAAGTGCAACGACGGCTACAAGGGCCGCGTCGGCATCTACCAGGTCATGCCGATCTCCGAGGAGATGGGCCGCATCA
>CAYLKC010000209.1:0-1794 GCA_964384095.1 uncultured Chromatiales bacterium | reverse complement strand
GCCCCCATCCCGATTTCCGCAATGAGTGGTGGTACTTCACCGGCAACCTCGAGGATGGGGACGGCCGCCGCTTCGGCTTCCAGTGGGTGATCTTCCGTGCGGCGCTGACGCCGGAGGCGCCGCCGCGCGCATCGGCCTGGGGCACCAACCAGGCGTACATGGCGCACTTCGCGGTCACCGATCCCGCCCGCGAGGCCCATTATTACTACGAGCGATTCGCGCGCGGCGGCGCCGGTCTGGCCGGCGCCGAATCGATGCCGCTGCGGGTCTGGCTCGAGGATTGGTCGCTGGAGACGGAGACTGCGGAGCAGGTCTGGCGGCTGCGCGCCGATGACGAGGACGCAGGCATCGAACTCGAGCTCAGGCCGCTGAAACCGCTCGTGCTGAACGGCGAACATGGCCTGAGCCGCAAGGGCGCTGCCGCCGGGAACGCCTCCTACTACTACGCCGTCACCCGGATCGATGCCCGTGGTATACTCCGCGCCGGCGGAGAGACCCACACGGTAACCGGTCTCGCCTGGCTCGATCGCGAATGGAGCACCAGCGCGCTCGCCGATGACCAGCAGGGCTGGGACTGGTTCGCGCTGCATCTCGACGACGGCAGCGACCTGATGGTCTATCAGCTGCGCCGCGACGACGGCACCGTCGATCCGTTCAGCAGCGGCACCCTGACCGACCCTGTTGGCAATGCGGTGACGCTGGCCGCGGATGATGTGATCCTCGAGGTGCTCGAACACTGGCGCAGCCCGCGCGGCGCAGTCTACCCGGCGCGCTGGCGCCTGGCGCTGCCGGCGCGGGATCTCCACCTCGAGGTCCGCCCGGTCCTCGCGCAACAGGAACTCGACGTGTCGATCCCGTACTGGGAGGGCGCGGTCGATGTCAGCGGTCACCGGCAGGGCCGGGACATTCGTGGCCGCGGTTATGTCGAACTGGTCGGCTATTGACGGACAACGATTGACGCAACTCCCGTGAACGCATTGATACCGAAAATCGGCTTCGTCAGCCTCGGCTGTCCCAAGGCGCTGGTAGACTCCGAACGCATCATCACCCGCCTGCGCGCAGAGGGCTACGGCATCAGCGCCGGCTACGACGAGGCCGACCTCGTCGTCGTCAATACCTGCGGTTTCATCGACGACGCCGTCGACGAGTCGCTGGATGCGATCGGCGAGGCATTGGCCGAAAACGGCAAGGTCATCGTCACCGGCTGCCTCGGCGCCCGCGGCGACCTCATCCGCGAGACGCACCCCGGGGTCCTCGCGGTGACCGGTCCGCATGCCCTCGACGAGGTCATGAGCGCGGTCCATCACCACCTGCCTGCCGTCCACGATCCCTTGACCAGCCTGATCCCGGACCATGGTCTCAAGCTGACGCCGCGTCACTATGCCTATCTGAAGATCTCCGAGGGCTGCAACCACCGCTGCACCTTCTGCATCATCCCGTCGATGCGCGGCGATCTGGTCAGCCGGCCGATCGGTGACGTGCTGAAGGAGGCGCGCGCGCTGTTCGCCGGTGGCGTGAAGGAACTGCTGATCGTCAGCCAGGATACCTCGGCCTATGGGGTCGATGTGAAGTTCCGCACCGGCTTCTGGGATGGCCGGCCGATCAGGACAAGGCTGCTGGAGCTGGCCGAGGCGCTGGGCGAGCTGGCGGCACAGCACGGCGCCTGGGTGCGTTTGCATTACGTCTACCCGTACCCACATGTCGACGAGTTGCTGCCGCTGATGGCCGCGGGCAAGGTGCTGCCTTACCTGGACGTGCCGTTTCAGCACAGCCACCCCGAGGTGCTGCGGCGCA
>CAYLKC010000208.1:0-1841 GCA_964384095.1 uncultured Chromatiales bacterium | reverse complement strand
CCGCCCGTCGGCTCCCGACAGACGGCGGTCGCCTCCGCTTTTCACGAATCACATTGAGCTTTGCGCCCAACTTCTTCATTCCATGAAGAAAATTTGTGCGCAGCTCAGTCCGGGACTCTTAAGTCGCTCTTAAGTATTTGTTACGTCTGGGAAAAACCCTTCAGCCAGCTTGCCATTGCCGTCGCTTTTCCCGTAAAGTGGCGCCTCGTGCAGATTAGTGCAAATTAGTGGGATGAATGGGCCCCTCCCGGGGCACCTCGTCCCGAACGAGGCCGGGTCACAAAGGCATGTTCCAGGGGAGCTCTGCGCTGCTGCTCGATGCAAAGGGTCGGATGACGATTCCGACCCGGCATCGTGATGCGCTGACGGCAGAATGTGAGGGCTTGCTAACGCTCACGCGCCACCCTGACGGCTGCCTGCTTCTCTTCCCCCGCCCGGTCTGGCAAACCCATCGCGAGCGCCTGGCATCGATGCCGATCGGTGCTCGCGCGTGGACGCGCATCTTTCTCGGCAATGCGCTCGACGTCGACATGGATTCGACCGGGCGGATCCTGATCTCGCCCGAGTTGCGCAGCGCGGCATCGCTGACCCGAGAAGTGATGCTGCTCGGCATGGGCAGCCACTTCGAGATCTGGGACAGCGAGATCCTGGCCGGCAAGGAACGCGAGGCGATCGCGGCAGGCATGCCCGAAGCCATCGCGAGTTTCAACTTCTGAGTGGTGGTCACCGACCGTGACTCCGAGGCCGACGCGCGCACATCCGGCTACGGCCACCAGGCGGTTTTGCTCACGCAGGCGGTCGACGCGCTTGCGATCCGGCCCGACGGCCGCTACGTGGACTGCACCTTCGGGCGCGGCGGACACAGCGCCGCGATCCTCGAACGACTCGGTCCCGCCGGCCGGCTGCTCGCGATCGATCGCGATCCGCAGGCGGTCGCCGTGGCGCGGACCTGGCGCGACGCACGCTTCGCGATCGCGCACGCCCGCTTCTCCGATCTCGACGCGGTGCTCGACGCGCACGGCCTCGACCAGGTCGATGGCGTGCTGCTCGATCTCGGCGTCTCCTCGCCGCAACTCGACGACCCGGCGCGCGGCTTCAGCTTTCGCGCCGACGGGCCGCTCGACATGCGCATGGACCCATCGCGCGGCATCACCGCGCGCGAATGGCTGCTGGCCGCAACCGAAGAAGACATCGCGAGAGTGCTGAGGGACTATGGGGAAGAACGGTTTGCTGTTCGCATTGCAGCGGCGATTGCTGCTCGCCGCCGGGCTGCCGGCGACGAGGCGCTTCGCACTACCGGAGAGCTTGCCGCGCTCGTGGCGAATGCCATCCGGCGCCATCGGGGCGGGGCGCAGACGGGCAAGGACCCGGCAACCCGCACCTTTCAGGCTCTACGGATTCACGTCAATCAGGAACTCGAGGAGCTCGCGATAGCCCTTGCGAAGTCGGTCGCCCGCCTGGTGCCGGGGGGGCGGCTGGTCGTCATCAGCTTTCACTCGCTGGAAGACCGGATGGTCAAGCAGTTCATCGCACACGAAGCGGGGCGCGACGCCCCGCGCGATCCCGTGACCGGCGTGCCGCAGCCCGTCGCTGCGCCGCGCCTGCGGGTGCTCGGCCGGGTGCTGCCGCGACCGGCAGCGGCGGCGGCCGGGGCGCCGCGCGTGCGCGGTCGCGCGCGGCTGGCCAATCCGCGCGAACGTTCGGCCGTGCTGCGCGTGGCCGAGCGCCTCCGATCCGCGTTCGAGGAAGCACCGACATGACCCGCGCGAACATTCTTCTCACCGCCCTGCTGGTGGCCTGCTCACTGGGGCTGGTCACCTCGCAGCACCGCGCGCGCAAGC
>CAYLKC010000207.1:0-1850 GCA_964384095.1 uncultured Chromatiales bacterium | reverse complement strand
CAGCATGCGGCGGCTGTCGTCGAGACGCGTGTCATTGGCGACGAAGGGCTGGTCGATCACTGCCTCGACGACCGGGTGGCGGCCGCCGTCGATTCGCAGGCCCGGCGCGTCGCTGAATTCCGGCGCGTTCAGATTCAGCGTGTCCGCGCGCTCGGCGAGATTGGCGAGCACGTCGATCGTCGCAATCGCCCCGGCGCAGGCCTGCAAGGGGCCGAGCTGCGGGATCAAGGTATCGAGCAGGGCGTCGTAGAGCGCCTTCTCGCGCGCGAGCGCGCGTTCCTGCGCCGACAGCGCCTTTTCCTCATAGGCCTTGAGCTCCGGCGTGATATAGCGCTCGGCGCCCTTCAGTGTCTGGCGGCGGATGTAATCGGCCGGGACCTGATCGGCGCGGGCGCGCGTGATCTCGATGTAATAGCCGTGCACGCGGTTGAAGCTGACCTTCAGATTGGGGATGCCGGTGCGCTCGCGTTCACGCTGCTCGAGGTCGAGCAGGAAGGCGCCGGCGTTCTCGCCGAGTCCGCGCAGTTCGTCGAGTTCGGCGTCATAGCCGTCGGCGATGACGCCGCCATCACGGATCGTCGCCGGCGGGTTGTCGATCAACGCGCGGCGCAGTTGTTCATGCAGGGCAGGGTGCGTGCCGAGTTCCTGCGCGAGCTGCGCAAGCAGTGGCGAATCGGCGGCCGCGAGCAGTTCGTGCAGCCGCGGCAGTGCGCCGAGCGCATCGCGCAACAGCGCGAGATCGCGCGGCCGCGCCGTCTTCAGCGCGATACGCGCGAGCGCGCGCTCGACGTCGCCGATCGTGCGCAAATGGTCCTGCAGCGGACGATAGCCGCGTCCGTCGAGCAGCGCGCCGATCGCATGCTGGCGGCGGCGCAGCAGGGCGTGGTCGCGCAGCGGCCGATTGAGCCAGCGCCGCAGCATGCGGCTGCCCATCGGGTTGCGGGTATGGTCCATGCACCAGGCGAGGGTATATTCGCGGCGACCGGCGAGGCTGGTCTCGAGTTCGAGATTGCGGCGGCTGGTCGCGTCGATGACGATCGCGTCGCCGGGCAGTTCGACGCGCGGCGGCTGGAGGTGCGGCAGCGCAGTGCGTTGCGTTTCACGCGCGTATTCGAGCAGGCAACCCGCGGCCGCAATCGCCAGCGGGTAGGGATCGCAACCGAAGCCCTTGAGGTCGCGCACGCCGAACTGCGCGGTCAGCAGCGCATGCGCATGTTCCGCTTCGAAGTGCCAGGGCGGCCGCGCGCGCACGCCGCGGCGTCCCCGCAGCAGCGCGGGCGGTGACTGGTCCTCGCCATGCAGCAGCTCGGCCGGTTTCAGGCGTTCGAGCTCGCCGGCGAGGGCCTGTTCGTCCCCGACCTCGAGCAATATGAAGCGTCCGCTCGACAGGTCGAGCGTCGCGATGCCCCAGCCCTGGTCGCCCCTGCGGACCGCAGCGAGCAGCACGTCGCGGCGTTCGTCGAGCAGGGCCTCGTCGGTGACGGTCCCGGGCGTGACGATGCGCACGACCTTGCGCTCGACCGGTCCCTTGCTCTTCGCCGGGTCGCCGATCTGTTCGGCAATCGCGACCGACTCGCCCAGTTCGACCAACTTCGCAAGATAACCGTCGACCGCATGGAACGGCACCCCCGCCATCGGGATCGGCTCCCCGCCCGACTGCCCGCGCGCCGTCAGCGTGATGTCCAGCAACTCCGCCGCCCGCCGCGCATCGTCGTAGAACAGCTCGTAGAAATCCCCCATCCGATAAAACAACAGCAACGCCGGATGTTCCGCCTTGATCCGGAAATACTGCTGCATCATCGGCGTATGCCCGCCGGGGTCGGACCTTGATAACACGTTGTTTTTCTGAG
>CAYLKC010000206.1:0-1877 GCA_964384095.1 uncultured Chromatiales bacterium | reverse complement strand
GACGCCTACGATGCGGTGTCCGGCGCGCGCATGCATGCGACCTATTACCGGCCGGGCGGCGTCTATCGAGATCTGCCGGAAGTGATGCCGCAGTACCAGGCATCGAAGTGGCACAACGAGAAGGAGACCGTGGCGCGTAATCGCAACCGTCACGGCTCCCTGCTGGATTTTCTCGAGGATTTCACCGAGCGATTCCCGGGCTATGTCGATGAATACGAGACCCTGCTGACGGACAACCGCATCTGGAAGCAGCGCACGGTCGGCATCGGCGTCGTGACCCCCGAGCGCGCGCTGCAACTGGGCTTTACCGGGCCGATGCTGCGCGGTTCCGGCATCGAGTGGGACCTGCGCAAGCATCAGCCGTACGAGGTCTACGACCGCCTCGACTTCGATATCGCCGTCGGTGTCGAGGGCGATTGTTACGATCGCTATCTGGTGCGCGTCGAGGAGATGCGTCAGGCCAACCGCATCATCCGCCAGTGCATTGACTGGCTGCGCGCGAATCCCGGTCCGGTGATGACCGCCAATCACAAGATCGCGCCGCCCAAACGCTTCGAGATGAAAGACGACATGGAATCGCTGATCCACCATTTCAAGCTGTTCACCGAGGGCTTCTGCATGCCGGAAGGCGAGGCCTACGCCGCGGTCGAGCATCCGAAGGGCGAGTTCGGCGTCTACCTGGTGTCCGACGGCGCGAACAAGCCGTTTCGCATGAAGATCAGGGCGCCGGGTTTCGCGCATGTCGCGTCGCTTGACGAGATGTGCCGCGGCCACATGCTTGCCGACGTCGTCGCGATACTCGGTACGCAGGATATCGTCTTCGGGGAAGTGGACCGCTGATGGCCGCCGGCAAGGACAGCAGGGCGGCGATGATCGGCCCGCAGACACGCGCGGAGATCGACCGCTGGGTCGCCAAGTACCCGCCTGAGCGCAAGCAGTCGGCGGTGTTGCAAGCGCTGACACTGGTGCAGGCCGACCACGGCGGTTCGCTGACCAACGAACTGATGGATGCGGTCGCCGAGTACCTGGAGATGCCGCCGATCTCGGTCTATGAGGTGGCCAGCTTCTACAGCATGTACGAGCTGGAGCCGGTCGGCCGCCATATGGTTTCGGTCTGTAACAATATTTCCTGCATGCTGTGCGGCGGCGACGAGATCATCAGCCACATCGAGCGCAAGTACCAGGTGAAGCATGGCGGCACCACGCCCGACGGCAAGTTCACGCTGAAGCGCGAGGAAGAGTGTCTGGCCGCCTGCTGCGGCGCGCCGATGATGACGGTCGACGGTCACTACCACGAGCATCTGACAGTCGAGAAGGTCGATGCGATCCTCGACGGGCTGGAGTAAGGCGATGACGCAGATCTGTTTCGCGACCCTGAAGTACGACCAGCCTTGGTCCCTTGACAGTTACCTCAAGGAGGGTGGTTACGAGGCCTGGAAGAAGATCCTGCGCGACAAGACGCCGCCCGAAGACATCATCTCCGAAGTCAAGAAGTCATCCCTGCGCGGACGCGGCGGCGCCGGCTTCCCGACCGGTCTCAAGTGGAGTTTCATGCCGCGCAACACCCCGGGGCAGAAATATATCGTCTGCAACTCCGATGAAAGCGAACCGGGCACCTGCAAGGACCGCGATATTCTCCGCTTCAATCCGCACTCGGTGATCGAGGGCATGGCGATTGCCGGTTACGCGATCGGCGCGACCGTCGGCTACAACTACATGCGCGGCGAGTTCCATCACGAACCCTACGAGCGTTTCGAGCATGCGCTGGAAGAGGCGCGCGCGCAGGGCCTGATCGGCAGGAATATCCTCGGCACGGGGGTTGATTTCGAGTTGCATTCACACCTCGGCGCAGGCGCCTACATCTGCGGCGAGGAGAC
>CAYLKC010000205.1:0-1895 GCA_964384095.1 uncultured Chromatiales bacterium | reverse complement strand
GGCTCGGGCTACCAGACCGCGATCCTCGCGCCACTCGTCGACGAGGGCGACACGATCGAGCGCATCGACGAGCTGATGACGCGTGCGCGCCGGCGCTTCCGCAGCCTGGGCCTGCGCAATATCCGCGCCCGTCACGGCGACGGCAAGTCCGGTTGGCCGGAGAGCGCGCCCTATGACGGCATCCTCGCCGCGGCCTCACCGCCGGAGATCCCTGCCGCGTTTTTACAACAGCTCGCGCCGGGCGGGCGCCTGGTGATGCCGGTCGGCGCCGGCAGCGCGCAGGAACTGCAGCGGATCACCCGCACACCCGAGGGCTTCGAGCAGGAGGTATTGCAGCCGGCCACCTTCGTGCCGATGCTGACCGGTGATCGCTGATGCGACTATTCGGGGCGCTTTACGACAGGGTCATCCTCTGGGCCGGGCATCGCAAGGCGCCGTGGTATCTCGGCGGACTCAGCTTCGCCGAGTCCTCGTTTTTTCCGATCCCGCCCGACGTCATGCTCGCGCCGATGGTGCTGGCGCGGCCGGCGCGGGCCTGGTCCCTGGCCGCGCTGACGACGGCGGCATCGGTCGCCGGCGGCGTGTTCGGCTATCTGATCGGATGGCTTGCCTTCGATCTCGTCGAGCCGTTGTTGCACCGGTCCGGCCACTGGGACACCTATCTGCGCGCCCGGGACTGGTTCGAGCGCTGGGGTGTCTGGGTGGTCTTCATCGCGGGCTTTTCGCCGATCCCGTACAAGGTCTTCACGATCACGGCCGGGGCCTTGTCGATGGCCCTGTTCCCGTTCATCCTCGCGTCGCTGATCGGCCGCGGGGCGCGTTTCTTCCTGGTCGCGGCCCTGATCCGCTGGGGAGGCGCGCGCTATGAGCCGCTGCTGCGACGCTACATCGACTGGTTGGGATGGGGCGCCGTGCTCGCGTTGGTACTGCTGTACCTGATCTTCTATCGATGAACCGATGATGATAATCGCACGGCAATCCATGGCGGGACTCGCGCTGCTCGCCGCCGTGCTGGCCGGCTGCGGCGCCCATGTCCATCACATCGTCCGCGAGAACGAGACGCTGTACTCGGTCAGCTTTCGCTATGGCCAGGACTTCCGCGACGTCGCGCACTGGAACGGACTCGAAGAACCCTATGTGATCAGCCCCGGTCAGGCCCTGCGGATCATCCCGCCGGCCCGCGAACCGCGCATGTCTGCGAGCGGCGCTGCTCCCGCAGTCGGCAGCGGCACCGTGGGGGGCGGGACGGATCGGCAGGGCGCATCGCCCCCGCAGTCATCCGCTGCGGGCGCGGCAGGTACGGCGGAGACGATCGCGCTCGACACGCCGGCGCCCGCGGTCGTGATTTCGGACCCGACGCGGACGGCGCCTGTGCCCGTGACACCGGCGCCCGCGAGCCGTCCTCCCCCTTCGGCCAGCCAGACACCCCCGCCTCCTGCAGCCGGTCCGCGGGCGGAGACCGGCCGTACGGCCGCGCCCCCGGTTCGCAGCCAGGCCACCACTGCGGGCGGGACGCCGGCGTGGTCATGGCCGGTGTCAGGGGCAGGCACGCGGTCGGATCTGACCATCAAGCCGTCGCGACGCGGGCTCGAGGTCTCTGCCGCGCGCGGCGAACCGGTTCGCGCGGCGGCTGCCGGGCGCGTCGTCTATGGCGGCGCCGGCATCCCGCACTATGGCAATCTGCTGATCATCAAGCACAGTGATCGCTATCTCAGCGCCTATGCCCACAACGACCGGCTGCTGGTCGGCGAAGGCGATGAGGTCGCAGCGGGGCAGCAGATCGCCGAGATGGGCGACAGCGGCGCCGGCGCCGGTGGCGTCAGGCTCCATTTCGAGATCCGCGAGGACGGCGAGCCGGTCGACCCGATGCGTTTCCTGCCGGCCCGTTAGTCGAT
>CAYLKC010000204.1:0-1906 GCA_964384095.1 uncultured Chromatiales bacterium | reverse complement strand
GCGCGCGCGACCAGGGTATTGAAACGGGTGCCGATCTCGCACTGGCCGGCGGTCGCGACCTCGTGGTGGTGCACCTCGACCGGCACGCCCATCTCCTCGAGCGCAAGACACATCGCCGCGCGGAGATCGTGCAGGGAGTCCACCGGCGGCACCGGGAAGTAGCCGCCATTGACGGTCGGGCGATGGCCGATGTTGCCGTCGGCAAACACGCGCTCGGAGTTCCACGAGGCCTCGTCCGAATCGATCTTGTAGAAGGCGCCGCTCATCTCTGCACCCCAGCGGACATCGTCGAAGATGAAGAACTCCGGCTCAGGTCCGAAAAATGCGGTGTCGGCGATCTTCGTCGACTTCAGGTAGGCCTCGGCGCGCTTGGCGATCGTGCGCGGGCAGCGGTCATAGCCCTGCATGGTGTTCGGCTCGAGGATGTCACAAGTAATGTTCACCGTCGTTTCATCGGTGAAGGGGTCCACCACTGCGGTGGTCGGGTCCGGCATCAGGACCATGTCCGACTCCTGGATGCCCTTCCAGCCGGCGATGCTCGAGCCATCGAACATCTTGCCTTCCTTGAAGAAGTCGGCATCGACCTGGGAGACCGGCATCGACAGGTGCTGTTCCTTGCCGCGCGTATCGGTGAAGCGCAGGTCGACGAACTTCACGCTGTGATCTTTGAGCATTTTCAGGACTTTCTGGGACATGGGATCCTCCGGGATTGTGAGACCTTGATGGTTCAAATGGACTAACTGGCAGATAGCAGAAAGCGTGCCATTAAAAATTATATTTATTTTTCAATTTGTTACGCGCAGACGCGGTGTGTCCCGGGGCGACATTTGCACCATTATCGCGCGTGATTGCGCTATTTTGGTGCGGCTCCACTCAGGGCTTGCACACTTCGAGCACAATCCGGATTTCTTCTGCCAGCTCCTCCGTGTGTATCACGCGGTGCCCATGTATCCGGCACCATGCCGGGATGTCGGAGAGGGCGCCGGGGTCGGTGCACAGCACTTCGAGCCGGTCGCCGTCGGCGAGGGTGGCGACGCGGCCCTGGGTACGGATCACCGGGATCGGACACAGCTGGTTGCGGACATCGAGTCGGTGCGCGGGCAACTCAGACATACCAGTCCTGCGGGATCTCCGCCTGGGGCAGTGGCGGCACGTCGATGGTGCGCGCGGGGCGGTCGCGGTCCGCTATCTCGATTTGTACGGAGTCGGCGTCACGGCCCTTGCCGAAGCGCGCAACGAGACGTGCGGCGAGCCGCAGATCATCATCGCTGGCCTCGCCGTCGAGCAGGGCGACAGGACCGGTGTGGCTCAGCGCGCGGAAGGTCGTATAGCGATGCCGGTAACCGGACAGGAAGCGGTTTTCGCCTTCCTCGCGGGCGATGATCAGCTTGAAATGCGGGCGGGGACGAAGGTGCCGCCCGACCTTGAGCAGCATGATGTCATCGAATTCGTAATCCTTGCTGCCGCGCGTGCGCCACAGATCGTTGAGCTTGGCGGTGTAGTGTTCATTGGTCAGGAAGCAGCAGCCGCCGGCGGGCTGCGCAAAGTCCTCGAGCCCGTATTCACGGGCGAGCGCGATCTGCGGTTTGCGGTTGCGACCGTTGAAGTCGAACAACCGCTCGCGGTCGACCCAGCCCTCGCGTTCCGGCAGGGTCGGCGGCAGCAGCCTGGCCGACAGCGGCCGCAGCAGGCGGTCGAAGGCGCCGGATTCGCGCGCGACGACCGGAAAGGTATCGCGGCGCTGCGACATCGGGCGCTGACCGAGCACCTCGCCGGTGATGATGAAGTCGAAGCCGTTCTCCTCCATCCACTGTCGTGCCTTGCCCACCATGAAGCCCTTGCAGTCGAGGCAGGGATTCATGTTCGCGCCATAGCCGTGCTTCGGATTGATGACGACGTCCTTGTA
>CAYLKC010000203.1:0-1914 GCA_964384095.1 uncultured Chromatiales bacterium | reverse complement strand
ACGCTGTGCGGCAGCGCGCGCGCCGGCAGCAGCCATTCGCGGATCTGATTTGTCTGGGGATTGATGCGGCCGATCGTGTTGGCGCGCTGGCCGACGTACCAGATTGTCCCATCCGGCGCCTCGACCGGATCGCGCGCCCGCTGGCCGAGCTGTGGCGCGACCCATTCGCGGAAGGAGATGTCCAGCGGTCCGTCAACGGCGCGCGCGGCGCGCGGATTGTGCGAAGGCGGATAATGCTGCGCGAGATAATCGAGCACTGCATCCTTCTGGTCCGGCGGCAGATCGACCATCGTCGCGATCAGGTCATCCCAGTGCGCGCGCGTATAGCCGCTGCTGCGGGTAATCTGGTTCATGTTGTGGCATGAGCTGCACTGGGCCTCCACAACGTCGCGCCCCGGGCCGTCGGCGAGCGCCGCGCCGCCTGTCTGCGCGGGGGCCGGGGCGACAAGCACGGCGGAGACGGCGAACGCGGCGAAACATGCGGCGGCGGCGAGAAGCGCTTGGTGCGATGCAGACATGCTGACCTCTGATTTGAACGTTTCCGCGGCACTCTAGAGCATTTGCCCGCAGCGCCAACCTCGGGCGGAACACAGGCCGCCAGCTGGCATTTGACCGGCATGATCTGCGCCAGGCTTCTATTCTTCGTTGCGGCGCTCGCGTGTTGCGGCTGCGAAAATCTGACGACGCGGACCGCGGAATACCGGCCGCAGGAGGCGGGCACGGTGGATCAGGCGATGTGTCTGCTCGGCTTCACCGGCATCCCGCTGCGCGCAGCGCCCGTCACAGGGCATCATCTCGTTGACGTGGAACTCAACGGCGCGACGGGTGCGTTCGTCCTTGACACCGGTGCGAACGTCAGCGTCGTCGATCAGCGTTATGCCGCACACTTTGGTCTCGAACCGCTCGGCGGCTTGCGCGGTCAGGCCTTCGGCATTGGCGGCGGCCAGGAAGCCAGCCTCGCGCGCATTGAGAGCCTCAGCATTGCGGGCGTGACGATCCGCCGAGATCGCATGGCCATTGCCAACATCGCCCAGGTCGCCGAAACGCTCGGGCGACTCACGGGCGCTCCGGTCTATGGCATCATCGGCCAGGATGTTCTCACCGAACATCGCGCCGTGATCGATGTGGCGCGGCCGATCCTTTATCTGATCGAGGCCGACCAAGACCCCGCGCCCGTTCCCGTGGAGGCATGCGCCGAAACGCCGGCCGGGTAGCGCGTCGGCGCGTCCCATTGCGGAATGTCGCGTTCTGGCACACGGAGAGATGTGGCCGCTGAGAACATCGAGGTGCTCTACAATGGCGCATGTCCGGTGTGTCGGGCCGGCGCCTGCGATCTCGAACGCCGCGCCATCGCCGCGCGCGCCGGCGTCCTCTTCACCGATGTGTCGGCCCATCCTGAAGCGCTCGCGCGCGCCGGCGTTTCGCTCGATGACGTGCGCCTCAAACTGCACGCCCTGACCCCGGACCGACGCGTGCTGCGCGGCATGCCGGCAGTCGCGCTCGCCTGGTCGGCCACGCCGCCGTTTCGGCTGCTTGGCCGGGTCACTCGGATTGCGCCCCTCTCATGGCTAGCCGCCGGGATTTATCACATCGCCGCGCATGCGCTCTGGCGGTGGAACCGGGCGTGCGGGCGCTGGTGAGAGTCTAAGCAGCCGCGCGCCAGCCCAGCAGCGCGAGTGCATGACCCTCGGGGTCTTTGAAGGGACGCAGCGCATGTTCGCGGCCGGGGGCGCGCTGAACGACTTGCGCCTCATGTGAGAAAACGACGCCGCGTTGTTCCAGCGCCGCCTCGGCCGCGCTCCAGTCGCGCGGCTCGAAATAGACGACACCGTCGCCGCCGACGGTTTGGTCCGGCTGGGCCGGCCCGATCATCAGCCGCGTCGCGCCGGACTGGAAGAAAGTCATGCCCGATGC
>CAYLKC010000202.1:0-1931 GCA_964384095.1 uncultured Chromatiales bacterium | reverse complement strand
GAACAAGATCCACGAGATCACCGGCACCGCCATGAGAATGCGGATCATCGGATGCAGGTAGTCGTCCAGCGTCTGCGAGCGGTACATCGCCATCGCCAGCGAGACGCCAAGCACGAAGGAGACGACCAGCGCACCGATCACCCGGGCCAGCGTCACGAGGATGTCGATGGGGGTGATGTGGGCGACGCTCTTCGCGATCGTCACAAAGCTGGGGATCGCAAACGGTGGTATCCCGAGATAGGGCGCCAGATGCGACAGCACCTCCCAGACGACAGCAAAAACCAGCAGGGAGACGAGAGTCTGTCGCGGAAAACTGAGAACCGGGACAGACTCGCGATGCTCCTCAATCGACATGGATGCTACGGCGCATGGAAGATCTTGTCGTCCGGCATCTTCTCATAAAAGCCGGCCTTGACCGCGCGCTCCATCATGTCCTGGATCGACTTCTTGATGGCCGGATCGGAAATCGGCTTGACGATGAACTGCAGCCGGCCGCTTTCGATCGCGGCTGTGAGAATTCCGGGCGGCAGCCTGGTGGTCTCGACCGCGATCTTGTCGCCCGCCGCCGTCTCCTCGTGCATGACCTTGGCGACGTCCTGCAGCGCCGCGATCATCATCTTCGGCGCGTCGGGGATGCGCTGGATGGTATCGGCGCGCATGGCGGGGACGATCTCCCATCCGCTCCCGCCGGTAATTTCCTTCCAGCCTTCCGCGCCATTGAAGATCACATGCCAGTCCGGCCGCTGCTTGTTGATGATGCTCGCCAGCGGCTCGATCACCAGCGCGGCGTCGACCCGGTTGGCTTCGAGCTGCGCGCGCGCCACCGCGAAGTTTGCGTTGACCACGGTGATGTCCTTGCCGAGCTCGATGCCCTTGGCCGCGGCATAGATCTTGACCATCTGGAATTGGGAGCCGCCCATGTCGATGGCGAGCTGCTTGCCCTTCAGGTCGGCCAGCGACTTGATGTTGGGATCGCGGGCGAAGATGACCAGGTCGCCCAGCGTGAAACCCGAGCCGATGATGCGTACCGGAACGCCCTGCTCGTAGAGCTTCTGGTAGACGGTGGGCCCGCCGATCACCACGTCGGTCTCGCCGGTGGCGAAGGCTGCGTAGAAGGCCGAGATCGACGGGTAGGCATGGATGTCGAGATTGAAGCCATGCTTGGCGTCGATCCCGCGCGCCTTCATGATGTTCCACACCAGCGGGTTGAACACCGGCAGCGTGAGGCTGGACACGCGGATTGTGGGCTTCTCCTGCGCTTGCGCGGGAGCAGCGATGGCGCCCGCGACCGCGATGGCGAGAGCCGCCGTCAGCGCGGCGAGTCTGCGTCGGGACATCGTGAACATGGAATGCTACTGGTATGCCGCGCGGCCTTTCAGTTCGCGAGCGGCGAAAGACTTTACTCGGCTTTCATTGGTGTGCAAATAATTAGCCGGTGACCGGACGGGGGCACGATGCCGCACATCACCGCACCGGACGGCGTGCGCCTCTATTGCGAGGAAGCGGGGAGCGGCACGCCGGTCGTTTTCGTGCATGAATATGCCGGCGACTGGCGGACCTGGGAGCCGCAGATGCGGTATTTCGCCCGCACCCACCGCTGCGTCACCTACAGCCAGCGCGGCTATCCGCCGTCCGATATTCCCGACGCGCCCGAGCAGTACACGCAGGACAAATTCCGCGACGACGTGATCGCGGTGATGGATGCGCTCGGGATCGACAGGGCGCACATCGTCGGCCATTCGATGGGGGCCGCGACGGCGCTTCACGTCGGCATCAAGTACCCGGACCGTTGCCTGTCCGTGACCGCGGCCGGATGCGGCTACGGCTCGAGCGCCGATCCGAAGGTGGTCGAGGAAGCGCGCGCGGCCTCGCGGGAGACCGCGAAGATGTTTGCCACCGAACCCATGGCGGTCGCCGCCGCGCGTTACGGC
>CAYLKC010000201.1:0-1949 GCA_964384095.1 uncultured Chromatiales bacterium | reverse complement strand
GGCTGATCTTCCACCTGCTGATCATCACGCTGCAGGCCTTCATCTTCATGGTGCTGACCATCGTCTACCTGGCGATGGCGCATATCGAGGACCATTGACGTCCTCGTTCGACCGCTTCGAATTCAAGACTTGTTATTAAAG
Source organism: uncultured Chromatiales bacterium (assembly GCA_964384095.1). Lineage (GTDB taxonomy): Bacteria > Pseudomonadota > Gammaproteobacteria > SZUA-140 > SZUA-140 > JAITWN01. The sequence continues at coordinate 1,808 of CAYLKC010000201.1, read as the reverse complement.
GAGAAAATGTAATGACACCGGATATGATCGCACTCATCTACGCTTACACCGCCGTCGGCGTCGGCGTGATCCTCGCTGCCGCCGGCCTCGGTTCGGCGATCGGCTGGGGCCTGATCTGCGCGAAGACACTCGAAGGCATCGCCCGCCAGCCCGAGATGCGGCCGGCGCTGATGACCAACATGTTCATCTTCGCGGGTCTGATGGAGTCGTTCCCGTTCATCATTCTGGCCTTCGCGATGTGGTTCCTGTTCGCCAATCCGTTCGTCGGAGCCCTCAGCAGCGCCCTCTCGACGCTCTGATCGCCGTACGACCGGATTAGTCCAGGAGGAACGAGGCAATGAACATCAACGTTACCCTGTTCGCGCAGATCGCGGCCTTCGTGCTGATGGTCTGGTTCGTGAACAAGGTCCTGTGGGGCCCGTTCAGCAACCTGCTCGCCGAGCGCCAGAAGCGCATCGCCGACGGCCTCGCCGCCGCCGACAAGGGCAAGCACGAGCTCGAGCGTTCCGAGAAGCGCGCGAAGGAAATCCTGCAGGAGGCCAGAAACGAGGCTGCGCAGATCCTCGCCGCGTCGGAGAAGCGCGCGAGCGAGATGGTCGAGGAGGCCAAGGGCGATGCCCGCACCGAGGGCGAGCGACTGGTCGCCGCGGCAAAGGCCGAGATCGAGCGCGAGACCAACCGCGCGCGCGAACAGCTGCGCACCCAGGTCGCGACACTGGCCGCGGCCGGAGCCGGCAAGATCATCAAGCGCGAGATCGACCCCAAGGCCCACGACGAGCTGCTGAAGGATCTGGTCTCCCAGATCTGAGGATCATGAAGCATGGCTGAAACGATCACGATCGCCCGACCCTACGCCCAGGCGGTATTCGATATCGCCGCGGACGCGAAGGCGTTCGGGCGCTGGTCCGACGCGCTGCAACTGCTGACGATGGTCGTCAGCGACCCGGCGATGGATGCGCTGATCCGCAACCCGCGCGTGCCGCGCGAGCAACACGTCGAGATCATCACCGGTGTCTGTGGCGATGCCCTCGACGAGAACGCGCGCAACTTCGTCGGCGTGCTTGCTGAAAACCAGCGCCTGCGCCTGTTGCCCGAGATTGCAGCGCTATACGAAGAGTACCGCGCCGACGCCGAGAAGGTCGTGCAGGCCGATGTCGCCTCCGCGTTCCCGCTGTCACCGGAACAGCAGGAGGCGATCGCCGCCTCGCTGAAGAAGCGCCTCGGCCGTGACGTCACGCTCGAGTGCAGGATCGACGAATCACTGATCGGCGGCGCCGTGATCCGCGCCGGCGACCTCGTCATCGACGGCTCGGTCACCGGTCAGATGGACAGGCTGGCAAGCGCGCTGTCCCGATAGAATTCAACTATTCAAGTCAAGGGGACTACCAATGCAGTTGAACGCAGCTGAGATCAGCGAACTCATCAGGCAGCGCATCGAGAAGTTCAAGGTCACGACCGAGGCGCGCACCGAAGGCACGGTCATCAGCGTCACCGACGGTATCGTGCGCATCCACGGCCTGGCCGACGCGATGTACGGCGAGATGCTCGAGTTCCCCGGCAACACCTTCGGCATGGCGCTGAACCTCGAGCGTGACTCGGTCGGCGCGGTGGTGCTCGGCAGCTACCAGCACATCACCGAGGGCGACACCGTCAAGTGCACCGGCAAGATCCTCGAGGTCCCGGTCGGCAACGGCCTGATCGGCCGCGTCGTCAACTCGCTCGGTCAGCCGATCGACGGCAAGGGTCCGATCGACAATGACGGCACCGCGCCGATCGAGCAGATCGCCCCCGGCGTTATCGCCCGCCAG
>CAYLKC010000200.1:0-1975 GCA_964384095.1 uncultured Chromatiales bacterium | reverse complement strand
GCTTCCAGTATGTGCTGGCCAGGCACAAGGAAACCCTGAATAATCATCCTGATGCCGATACGCTTGCGCTGGAGACCAATCTCACCTTCTATCGCTGACGGCGCTGCCGCGATCGTCAGCAAACCGGCAAAGCATGCCGGCCGGCCACAGTCCGCGCCGGCCGGCATGCGCTGCCTTCCTCTACCGGCACCTTCCGGCGCCGGATGGCTGTGTGCAAGTCTTGCCCTGATCCTGCTGTGGATGACCGCCGCGCTGCCGCAGGCCTGCGCACAGACGCCCTGGTCGATCGAGATCGAAACAGCCTGGCTGCAGGAAGTGATGCCGGATGCCTCGCGCTTCAGTAACAAATCCGGCGACCCGCCCGTCTTTCGCGGGTTCCGCGCGGATCCGGATTCCGGCGAGGAAGTGCTCACAGGCTATGTCTTCCTGAGCACGGACATCCCGCCGGAGACACCCGGCTATTCCGCGCCGATCGACCTGCTGATCGGGATGGACCTGCAGGGCCACATTACCGGTCTGAAGATCGTCGACTATGTCGAATCCTATGTCCGGACGCGCGGCGACTTTCTCGCCGCGCCCGGTTTCCAGCAGCAATTCCGCGGCAAGTCGATCCGCGACGAATTCCGCCTGCGCCGCGATATCGACAGCGTCTCGCGCGCCAGCATCAGCAGTTGGGCGGTGGCCCGCGGCGTCCGCAATGCCGCGCGGCGCGTCGCGGATGCGTACCTGGCGCAGGATGCTGCCGGCGCGACCGACACGCTGGTCCGGGAGGCCTATGCCCGTGAACGACTGTCCGGATTATCGTGGCAGGATCTGCTCGAGCGCGGCATGGTCAGTCAGTACACCATCAACCTCAGCAATGACATCGGCATCGAGCTGTCGATCGGCTATCTGGGCAGTCCGATCGTCGGCGAATATCTGATCGGCACAGCGGCGTGGGAATATGCCGAGCGCAATGCGGAGTTGCGTTACGGCAGTCACAAGCTGCTGATGATCGCCGTCGGCGGCGACGGCGCAGGACAGTTCCGCCGGGAACGTCTGGGTTTGCAGCAGGGCGATGACGCTCCGGTGCGCACCGGTTTCCGCCGCTACATCCCCGCGGGAGACGCCAGCGCAGGCATCATCCGCGGACAGGCGGAGTACGTCGGCGTCCTCGTGCTGCCGGAGGAGATCCGGCTGACCGAACCCTTTTCCGTCCTCTATCATCAATCGAACAGCACGGGTCCGACTGCCCTGGAATACCAGGTCGATGACCTGACCCTGGCGATCGTCAACGGCGACCTGGCGCCGCCCGTCGCGGAGGCTGAACAGACGGCGGAACCGGCATCGCAGGGCCAGCTCGAGCGCCTGCTGAATGAGACGACCTGGCGCGATACGCCGTGGCATCAGCCGGTCATCCTGCTGGGCATACTCCTGCTGGCGATGACGGCCTTTCTGCTGAAGCACGCCGCCCTGCGCTGGACCGCGCTGACCCTGACGCTCGTTTACCTCGGCTTCATCGACGGGGGCTTTTTGTCCGTGTCGCATATCACCGGCGTGCTCGGCCAGGGATCGGCGATCTTCATGAATAACCTGCCGCTACTGTTCCTCGGTCTCTTCACCCTCGTCCCGACGCTGCTGTGGGGACGCGTGTTCTGTTCCTCGCTGTGCCCTTTCGGGGCCGTCCAGGACTGGCTTGCCCGGCTGTTGCCGCGGAACAGAAAGGTGGAGATACCGCGCCGCCTCCATGAGCAGGCGCTCTACCTTAAATATGCCATTCTCGCGCTGATCGTGGGGATGGCGGCGCTTTACACCGACATTGGAATATTTCACTATTTCGAACCGTTCGGGACGCTGTTTTTCCTCAGTGGCTCGGTGGTCCTGTGGGGTATCCTGGCATCGGTCCTGATCGCCAGCGTATTCGTCACGAGGTTCTACTGTCGCTACCTCTGCCCGCTCGGCGCCGCGCTCGGCGTGCTATCCCTGGCGAGTCCGC
>CAYLKC010000199.1:0-1985 GCA_964384095.1 uncultured Chromatiales bacterium | reverse complement strand
CCACCTCGAGTTCGAAGGTCAGCGTCCTGCCGGCGAGCGGATGATTGGCATCGACATCGAGGGTCTTCAGACCGACCTTGGCGACGACGACAGCGCGCGCGCGGCCATCGGCCTGGACCTGGACAACCATGCCGGGCTTGTAGACGCGCTTCTTCGAGTCGCCGACGACATGGCTCTTCGGCACGCGCACGATCGCCTGTTCATCGCGCAGGCCATAGGCCTGCTCGGGCGGCAAAGTCACACTGGCGCGATCGCCGGCCTGCTTGCCTGCCAGCGCGGCCTCGACGCCGGCGAGCAGTCCGCCATGGCCGTGCAGGTAGACCAGCGGCTCGCCGCCGAAGGACTCCTCGATCATTCCGCCCTCCGCTTCCGACAACCTGTAGTGGATCGTGACCACCTTGTCCTGTTCGATGACCATGCCGTTCCTTGCCCTCCTTCGGGGTGCCTGTTCAGGGTCGGTATTGTTTCATTTCCGCGCCGCCGGGTCGACCGGCGCGGCATCAGTAGCCGGTTTCGCGGTACGGCTGCATCTCGAGGCGCAGGATCCTGCCGCCGGCAAGCGTGATCTCGCCGCGATAGCGCATGCGGGCGTCGCTGGTGAACTCGAAGCGATATTCCCGGGAGATGCCGAGCCGGCCGTCCTCGTCGCGCGCAAGGCGGCGACGCGACAGCACGACGGTATCGTCGAGCAACTGTACGCCGACCTCGTCGCAGCGCGCCCTGATCGTGCGCCGCGCGTATTCCCAGGCGCGCATCGAATCCACCCAGTACCAGACGCCGGCTGCGATCAGCAGCAACAGCAGCACTTCCATCAGCGACAGCATCGGGCGTTCTCCGCGACGGCGATATTTCGGTGTATGATACGCGTTTTCGATGCGACCCCGATGGTAATCACAATGAGCGACTGTCCCTGCGCCTCAGGCCGACCCTATGAAGACTGCTGCGGACCGGTGATCGCCGGCGAGCGCCCCGCGGAGACCGCCGAGGCGCTGATGCGCTCCCGCTATTCGGCCTTCGCCCGCGGCGAAACGGACTGGCTCGAGCAAAGCCTGCATCCCGACCAGCGCGGCGAACACGATGCCGAAGGCGCCCGCCAGTGGGCGGAGAAATCACAATGGACCGGGCTCCGCATCATTGATGTCAGCGGCGGCGGGCCGGAGGACAGCGAAGGCACCGTGGAGTTCATCGCGGCCTACCGTTACAAGGAACAGCCGCACGAGCATCACGAGATCGGCAGCTTCGTCCGCGAACAGGGCCGCTGGTACTACATCGACGGCAAGCTCGTCACCCCCGGCACCCGCCGCAATGAAGGCCCGAAGGTCGGCCGCAACGATCCCTGCCCCTGCGGCAGCGGCAAAAAATACAAGAAATGCTGCGGCGCCTGAGCGGAGACTGAAATCACGACGCCGGAGCCAGTCGCACCGCCCCGCCGCCTGTCGCCTTTGCGGGAGTTGTGGCCTTTCCTGAGGCCCTGGCGCGCGCGTATCGCGCTGGCGCTGGCATTGTTGACTGCCGGCTCCGCGACGATCCTGCTGGTACCGCTCGCCTTTCGCGACCTGATCGATTTCGGCTTCGGCTTCGCCGGCGAACAGGACGCCGGACATGAGGGGCTGTTCGGCGACCTCGGTTTGAACGGCTATTTCATCGCGCTGTTCGCGCTCGCCGCGTTGTGGTCACTGCTGGTCGCGGCCCGCTATTACGTCGTCACCTGGATCGGCGAGCGCGTCACCGCCGACCTGCGCGCCGCCGTCTACGCGCGCGTGCTCGGTCAGTCGCCGGCGTTCTTCGAGACCCTGCGCACCGGCGAGGTGCTGTCGCGGCTGACCGGCGATACGACACTGGTGCAGACCGTCGTCGGCAGTTCGGTGTCGATGGGGTTGCGCAGCCTGTTCCAGTTCACCGGCGGTATGATCATGCTCGCGGTGACCAGCCTGTTCCTGTTCTCGATCAATCTCGCGCTGATGGCCCTGCTGATCCTGCCGATC
>CAYLKC010000198.1:0-2007 GCA_964384095.1 uncultured Chromatiales bacterium | reverse complement strand
TGCGGTGTTGATACCGGTCAGTTCGCCGCGCAGGTTGACGAGGGCGCCGCCGGAGTTGCCGGGATTGATCGAGGCGTCGGTCTGGATGAAGTCCTGCAGCAGGTCGAGGCCGAGCCCGCTGCGGCCGAGCGCGCTGACGATGCCCGAGGTCACGGTATGGCCGAGGCCGAACGGGTTGCCGATCGCGACGACGAAATCGCCGACGCGCAGGCGGTCGGAATCGGCGAGCGGGATCGCGGTCAGGCCCTCGGCCGGAATCCGGATCACCGCGAGATCGACCTGCGGATCGGCGCCGATGACCTCGGCGATCAGGCGCCGGCCGTCCATCAGCGTCACGCGGATCTCGCTGGCGCGGTCGATGACATGGTTGTTGGTCAGCACGAAACCTGCGTTCGCATCGATGATGACGCCGGAGCCGAGGCTCTGCGCCTGGCGCTCGCGCGGCTGCTGCGGCAGGTCGAAGAACCAGCGGAAGAACGGGTCACGCATCAGCGGACTGGTCTGCACCGGGACACGGCTGACGGTGGAGATGTTGACGACCGCCGGCATGATGCGCTCGAGCATCGGCGCCAGCGTCGGCAGTTCATCGCCCTGCGAATCGACCGGCGGCAGCGACGCGGCGGCATCGGCCGTCCACAGCCCCAGGCCCCCGATGCACAACCCCAGCACGAACACCCCCCTGCGGATCCGCCCCATCGCTCGCTCACCTCTTCCGTCAAATCAATACCTTGGGATGTACATCCGGGGGCGGCCGATTTCAAGTCCGGGACCGGCCGCCGATTTGTCCACAGCTTTCCCCCAGGGTCTGCACCGGCGTTACAGGAATTGTGCACAGGCCGAACACAAGATCTTGTGCCGGCAAATTCCGCGCAATCTCCCGGTCACGCTGTGTTGATAATCTGCTACAGATTGATTTTACAGGATAATTATCATATTCCTGCGGCCCTTGACTGGGGCCGGGAATGCCCCTAGAGTCTGCCGCTTGAACACAACATCTTGTGTTCGACGCCTGGCCCGCCGGACCCGCACGATCCGGACCATAACGATAACGAGTTGAAGGAGTAACGCCGACCATGGAGCAGCAAGCCCACCTGCGCGTCGTGTCCACCCCCGCTGCCGAGATCCCGCTGCAGACCGCCTCCCAGGACATCTGGGACAAGAAATACCGTTTGAAGACCAAGGACGGGCGGGTCCTCGACCAGACCATCGACGACACCTACAAGCGGGTCGCGCGCGCGCTGTCCGCGGTCGAGGAGACTGCGGAGAAGCGCGAGCGGTGGTACGAGCAGTTCCTGTGGGCGCTGCGTCACGGCGCGATCCCGGCCGGCCGCATCGTCTCGAACGCCGGCGCGCTCGAGCACAAGCCGGCGACCTCGACGATCAACTGCACGGTGTCCGGCACGATCGCGGACTCGATGGACGGCATCCTGCGCCGCGTGCACGAGGCGGGGCTGACGCTGAAGGCCGGCTGCGGCATCGGCTATGACTTCTCGACGCTGCGCCCGCGCGGCGGCTATGTCTCCGGGGCCGGCGCCTACACCTCGGGGCCGCTGTCGTTCATGGATATCTACGACAAGATGTGCTTCACGGTGTCTTCGGCCGGCGGGCGGCGCGGCGCGCAGATGGGCACCTTCGACATCGGTCATCCCGACGTCGTCGATTTCATCCGCGCCAAGCGCGAGGACGGCCGGCTGCGCCAGTTCAATCTGTCGCTGCTGATCACCGACGAGTTCATGCACGCGGTGAAGAACGACCACCAGTGGCGGCTCGCGTTCCCGCTGCCGGCGCGCGTGGCCGGGAGCGGCGAGATCGACCTCAACGATCCCGACAAGGTCGTCTGGCGCGAGTGGCCGGTCACCGACGGCTATCTCGTCAACGAGGACGGGCTCGTCGCCTGCAAGGTCGAGCGCACGATCAAGGCGCGCCGCCTGTGGGACCTGATCATGACCTCGACCTACGACTACGCCGAACCGGGTTTCATCCTGATCGACAAGGTCAACGAGATGA
>CAYLKC010000197.1:1384-2022 GCA_964384095.1 uncultured Chromatiales bacterium | reverse complement strand
GCCGGCCGGAATCCGATGCCAGTTCGACCGCGCGTTGCAAGCGATGCAAGGGACGGTAACTGGCGAGGACCAGCAGCCGGGCCGTGAGCGCGTCCGGTTCGGATGTATCAGCGTCATCGATCCTGCTGTCGAGCAGCGCGATCCGGATCTCTTCGTCGCCGGTGACCGACCATGCGAAATCGGTCAGGAAGGCCTGGATCGCCAGCGCCGCGCGAAAGGGCAAGGTGCCCCGCGAAAGCGCAGGACCGTCGATCGCGAGCAGCAGCGCGCGCCGCAGCGCGGTGAACAGGCGCTCCAGTGGCACGGACGGAATCACGGTCGCCTGCATCAGGGTCAGCAGCAATTCATCCGCGGACAGCCGAGTCAGTATTTCCTCCAGCCGATCGCCACCCGGCAGATCGGTCCCGTTGGTCGCGGCGATGCCCTCGATGATCGTCGCATCCCGGCACAGGGTCGCGCCGATCGACCACGCGATCTCGTCGGGGCGAATGGCCGGGCGGGTCAATGCAGTGAGCAGCCAGCGTCGATTATCGGGTGTCGGCGCCAGGCAGACCGTCTGCAGCAATTGATTCAGCCGCAGCCAGTTATTATCGTCGTTCGGGGCGTGCTGCAATACCGTGTACAGACACGAAAGCGCC
>CAYLKC010000197.1:0-1374 GCA_964384095.1 uncultured Chromatiales bacterium | reverse complement strand
AGTCCGAGATCCATCAGCGTCGCGGCGAGTTTTCCATGAACCACGGGATAGCCCGGCGCGATCGCGGCGGCTTCCCGCAACAGCGGCAAGGCCTCGGCCGGCTTGCCGAGATAGCGCAGCGCCTCCGCCAGATTCGCGAGGATATCGACGTCGCGAGGCGTGGTGGCGAGGGCCTGACTGAAAAAGGTCGCGGCCTGATCGAATCGCCTCGACATACCGGCGATCATGCCAAGGAGATTCAGCGCCCCGGCATGGTCGGGTTGCAGCCGAAGGATCTCGCGGGCCGCTGCTTCCGCGCCCTCCCGGTCGCCGGCGTTGAAGCGCTGCGCCGCCTGCGCCCGCAGACCGGCGATGTTCGTCACGCCTTCTGTACCCAGAACTGGTACATGTCGATGAACGTATCCGGACGGGATTGTTCAAAGGCATGCCATTTCTCGAGCGAGGCCAGGTCGGCGTCGGCCGGGTAGCACTGCTGAAACGCCCGGGTATCGATATCGAATCCGAGAAAGCGCAGTCCGAGATCCTGCAGCATGCCTTGTACCTGGGGGATGGTGAAGCGATGCTCCTTGACATGAAACAGGAAATCGCGGAGCTCGCTGATATTGTAAAGGTCGTTTGCGACTCGCAGCGAGGCGAGCGGATGATCCTCGGGCAAGCCCAGAATAAACTGTCGATAACGGCGCATATCCTCGATCGACGAGGTGTAGCCGCTTTCGCGGATCTGTTCGCGCGCCGTCACGACCGCGCGCCTCGCCGCCTCGCTGTAGAGCGCGATGTACATCATCCCGCCGGGCAGCAGGCAATCGACGAGCGTTCTCCACGCGGCCAGGGGATCATCGACGCATACCAGCACGCCGGTGCATTCGATGACGTGGAACTGCCGGTCCAGCCGGCCGAGTTCCGTCAGATCGCCGTGAAAATATTCGATGTTCCGGATGCCGAGTTCACGGGTCCGGCGTATCGCGTAGGCAAGACTGGTGAGGCTCAGGTCGATGGCGAGGATCCTTGCGTCCCGGTAATTGCTCGCCGCGGTGACTGATTGCTGGCCGGTGCCGCAACCCGCGATGAGCACGTCGGGCCTGTCAAAAGAGGGATCAGCGGGGACCGTGCCGCCGATCGCCTGTATCAGGTCGGAGTATGACGCCGGATGCGGCGACAGGCCGGCATGATGCCAGCGCGGGAAAGGGTTCTCTTCATACTGGGAGCGAACATCCTGTGAAACCGGGTTATCGATCGCCGTAAGCCGGGCTATCCTGCTTCTTATGCGCAGTTCTTCCAGTGGTTCCCCGAGATGTATCCGGATCATCTCCGCCAGCGCTGCCGGTAACCTGATTCCGGCGAGTGGGCGGGCAATATCCAGTCTGTGGAGCGGCC
>CAYLKC010000196.1:0-2036 GCA_964384095.1 uncultured Chromatiales bacterium | reverse complement strand
CGGATCACCGGTCTCCTCGACACGCAAGGCGACGTTATGGATCAGCTCGCGCTCGAGGCGCTCGCGAATCTGCCGCGAGGTCACGTACTTGCCGTCCTGGCCCGCGAACGGCGAATTATTGACCTGGAAGGTCATGCTGACGGTCGGCTCGTCGACGGACAGCGGCGCCAGCGCCTCGACCGCGGCCGGGTCGCACAGCGTGTCGGAGATGCGCAGGCCGTCGATGCCGGTAAACGCGATGATGTCGCCGGCCTGGGCCGTCGGGACCTCCTTGCGCTCGAGCCCGAGGAAGCCGAACACCTGCAGCACGCGCGCATTGCGGCGCTCGCCGTCATGATCGACGACGGTCACCGCGGTATTGGTCTTCAGGTGGCCGCGCTGGATGCGGCCGATGCCAATGACGCCGACATAGCTGTTGTAATCGAGCGAGCTGACCTGCAGCTGCAAGGGACCGGTGGGATCCACATCCGGTGGCGCGACGCGATCGATGATGACCTCGAACAGCGGGGTCATGTCGCCTGCGCGCACTGACGGGTCGAGTCCGGCATAGCCGTTCAGCGCCGAGGCATAGACGACCGGGAAGTCGAGCTGCTCGTTGGTGGCGTGCAGGCGATCGAACAGGTCGAAGGTCTGGTTCAGCACCCAGTCGGGACGCGCGCCGGGGCGCTCGATCTTGTTGATGACGACGATCGGACGCAGGCCGCGCGCGAGCGCCTTCTGGGTCACGAAGCGGGTCTGCGGCATCGGCCAGTCAACCGCATCAACCAGCAGCAACACCGAGTCCACCATGGAGAGCACGCGCTCGACCTCGCCGCCGAAGTCGGCGTGACCAGGGGTATCGACGATGTTGATGTGATAACCGCGCCAGTCGATCGCGGTGTTCTTCGCCAGGATCGTGATACCGCGTTCCTTCTCGATCGCGTTCGAATCCATGACGCGTTCCTGGATCTCGCCGCGTGCCTTGAGCGTGCCGGACTGCTGCAGCAGCTTGTCGACGAGGGTCGTCTTGCCGTGGTCGACGTGGGCGATGATCGCGATATTGCGTAGCTTTTCAATCATGAGCCTTCACCATATCGATGCGGACGCGATTATACCGCCCGCGCCTTGGCCGCGTAAGCCTGGCCGGCGCGCTTGCCACTGGCGTTACCGTTGCCGCTGCGATTGCCGTTGCCACTGCGCTGGCCACCGGCGCCCTGTGCGGCACGACCGCCCTGGCGCGGCGCGCGGGGCTGGCCGCCGGGCCTGCCATTCCTGGCACGGCTGTCATCACGACGCTTGCCGGCGTGACCGGCCGGCGCCTGCGTGCGCACCGCACGGGTCGGCTCATAACCCTCGAGCACGACCTTGGGCAATTCGATACGGATCAGGCGCTCGATGTCACGCAGCTGGCGATGCTCATCATGTGACACCAGCGATACCGCGCTGCCCTCCATGCCGGCGCGACCGGTTCGACCGATGCGGTGGACATAGTCCTCCGGCGTCATCGGCAGTTCATAGTTGACGACATGCGGCAGGTGATCGATGTCGATGCCGCGCGAGGCGATGTCGGTCGCGACCAGCACGCGGACCGCGCCGCGCTTGAAATCGGCGAGCGCCTTGGTGCGCGCGCCCTGGCTCTTGTTGCCATGGATCGCCGCGCTCCTGAGACCGTCACGATCGAGCTGGTCGGCAAGGCGATCGGCGCCGTGCTTGGTGCGGGTGAAGACCAGCACCTGGCGCCAGTCATGCTTGCCGATCATGTGCGACAGCAGCTCGCGCTTGCGCTCGCGGTCGACCGGATGCACGACTTGGGTGACGCGCTCAGCGGCAGTGTTGTTGCGTGCGACCTCGATGTGCGCCGGCTTCGTCAGCAGGGTGTCGGCGAGCGTCTTGATCTCGCCGGAGAAGGTCGCCGAGAACAGCAGGTTCTGCCGCTCACGCGGCAATTGGGAAATGATGCGGCGAATCGCCGGCAGGAAGCCCATGTCGAGCATGCGGTCGGCCTCGTCGAGGACGAGGATCTCGACCCGCGACAGGTCGAGCGTCGTCTGCTCGAG
>CAYLKC010000195.1:0-2039 GCA_964384095.1 uncultured Chromatiales bacterium | reverse complement strand
ACCGCCAGGAAAGGGCGCAGGCCGAGAACCTGCGCAAGATGCTGCTGGCGATGGCCGAGGATATTCGCGTCGTGCTGATCAAGCTCGCTGACCGCACCCACAACATGCGCACGCTGTATGCGTTGCCGCATGACAAGCAGCAGCGCATCGCGAAGGAGACCCTCGACATCTTCGCGCCGCTCGCAAACCGCCTCGGCATCTGGCAGCTCAAATGGGAGCTCGAGGACCTGTCGATGCGTTATCTGGATCCGGCGCTGTACAAGCGCATCGCCGGCCTGCTCGACGAGCGCCGCATCGACCGAGAACGCTATATCAACGATTTCATCGCGCTGCTGCAGGGCGAGCTCGACAAAGCCGGGGTGCAGGCGGCGATCAGCGGCCGGCCGAAGCACATCTACAGCATCTGGCGCAAGATGGAGCGCAAGAAGGTCGGCTATGACGGCATCCACGACGTCCGCGGCGTCCGCATCCTCGTCGACAGCGTCGCGGATTGCTACAGGGCGCTCGGCGTCGTGCATGGACTCTGGCAATACATCGCCGGCGAATTCGATGACTACATCGCGACGCCGAAGGAGAACGACTACCAGTCGATCCATACCGCGGTGATCGGTCCCGAAGGCCGCACCGTCGAGATCCAGATCCGCACCCATGCGATGCACGAGCACAACGAGCTCGGCGTCGCCGCGCACTGGCAATACAAGGAAGGGTCGAGCGCCGACGACGCGATGAATCGCCGCGTCGCCTGGCTCCGCCAGTTGCTCGAATGGAAGGATGAGATCGCCGATGCCGATGAATTCGTCGATCGCTTTCGCGGCGAGGTCTTCGAGGACCGCATCTATGTGTTCACGCCCAGGGGCAATATCGTCGATCTGCCGAAGGGCGCGACGCCGCTGGACTTCGCCTATCACATCCACACCGACATCGGCCACCGCTGCCGTGGCGCCAAGGTCAACGGGCGCATGGTGCCGCTGACCCACGCGCTCGAGACCGGCCAGCAGGTCGAGATCCTGACCGTAAAGTCGCCCGCGCCGAGCCGTGACTGGATGAATCCGCATCTTGGCTATCTCAGGACCACGCGCGCGCGGTCAAAGGTTCAGCACTGGTTTCGCCTGCAGGATCGCGACAAGAATATCCAGGCCGGTCGCGCCGGCCTCGAGCGCGAACTGAAGCGGCTCGGCCTCGGCCGCGTCAATTTCGAGAGACTCGCGGAGAAGCTCGGCTATGCCGCGCCGGACGACCTGTTCGTCGCCATCTCGCACAGCGACATCAAGTCCTCGCGCTACCTGCAGGCGGCGCAGGCGCTGGTCGAACCCCCGGCGGGCCCCGAGTCCGTGGTCCTCGCGCCACGCCGGCCGTCGCGCCGGCGCCGCGATGCCGCGGGCTTCCACATCGATGGCGTCGGCAACCTGCTGACGCATATCGCCAACTGCTGCAAGCCGGTGCCGGGTGACGACGTCCTCGGCTATATCACCGCGGGACGCGGTGTGACGGTGCACCGCAGCGACTGCCCGAATATCCTCCGTTACCAGGGCCAGAGCCCGGAGCGGGTCATCGTCATCGAGTGGGGCGGCCGGGCGGAACGGACCTTTTCCGTCGATGTCGAGATCACAGCCTTCGACCGCAAGGGCCTGCTCAGCGACGTCACCGCCATCGTCGCCAACGAGAAGATCAACCTGACCGCGATCAACACCCTGTCGGACAATCGCGACCATACCGCGAACATGCGCCTGACGATGGAGGTCCCCGACATCGACACGCTGAGCCGGGTGCTGACTCGGATCAACCAGTTGCAGAACGTGCGCTCGGTACGGCGCCTAACGCATTGAGATATTTTCGCTTTTCGAATAGCATTGAAGCCAGAACCTGACCCGCTGAGGAAACCCCGATGAAATTGCCGCTTCAGATCACGACCCGGAATATCTCCCTGTCGGAAGCCGCCGAGAACACGATCCGCGAAAAGGCGGCCAAGCTCGAGACCTTCCACGACAACATCACCGCCTGCCGGGTACTGGTCGAGGTGCCGCATCGCCACAAGCACC
>CAYLKC010000194.1:0-2050 GCA_964384095.1 uncultured Chromatiales bacterium | reverse complement strand
CTTCGAAAGCGAGTACAGGGAGATCGCGTTGATCACGGGGACATCGAGACGTTGCAGCAACGGAATCAGGGTTTCGGGCGCGATACCGATCTTGATGCTGGCGGCGATGACCGCTTCGACGCGCGATGCGCCGCTTTCATCGAAGAAAAATCGTTCTATTCCTTCTTCAGGCGGATAACCGAAGATCGGCAGGACATTGAAATCGCGCCGCTCGAGTGCTGCGATCACGGCATCAATATGTGAGGTCGTGCCGGCGACGACATTGCTCTGGTAGATGACGAATCCGATCCAGGGCTTGTCGGGTTTGTGGTTGCGATAGTTCTGTCTGAACGTCTCGAAGTCGGCAAACCAGGAGCCTGAGCCGGCCTCGTATAGTCCGACGGTCGGGATATCCTGCGGTTTCTCGAAGCCGACATTGACGCCGTTACGCGTCAGCGCGTTCAGCAACCCGTTCCTGATGTTGCCGGCGCCGCCGGTCTCGAAATAGCGCCTGATCTCGGGGTCGGTGACGATGCCCATGGCGGTGTCGTCGTCATTGACACTGCCGCCGAAGGCATAGACCGTTGCGCCTCCGGCAATGGCCTGCTTGAGTTCTTCCTGGACGTTCGTGATGAGGACGCGACCGAGGATCTGGATGATCACAAGATCAGAGTCGGCCAGGTGGTCGAGGTCCTGTTCCCTGACGCGCGTGCTGGAATACACGCGGATGTCGCTGTTGCGCAGCTCAGGATGGTCGGCGACGACCCCCTGGACTGCGTCCATGGCCTGTCGTATCGACATGTCGCCCAGCAGCAGGCTGACCTTGTAGTCAGCCGCTGTCGCGACGGGTGACGCGAGCAACAGCGCCGTCAGGAACAGGAGGACCTTATTCAGGGACATAGACTATGCGACCGTCTTCCAGCTGGAATGCAGTGCCGAGGCGCACGCCGGCACCGCTGAGTTCGGTGTCGGTGACCCGCTGAACCTTGATTTCGGTGCCCTGCTTGGTGATGATCTCGACCTCACCATCGGCGCCCTGCTTGGTGATGGTGATCTCGCTCTTGTCATCGAACAGTTCGAGCAGGTTGTAGGTCATGAACAGCGCGATCATCATGCTGACGATCAGCACGATACTGGCGTCGAACAGGTTGGCCATGCCGGCCAGAGGGTCCATGTCGTCCTTATGCGCGGACTCGCCGCGACGCATGTATTTGAGGCTCATCGCGCTTCCTCTGCCGCCCTGGACGATGCCGGTGTCGTGGCCTGTTCATGTGCATGGCCCTGGTGGACGACACCGTCAATACTGCTGTGTTCGGTGATGTAACGCATCTCGATGATGTCCGATCGGACCCATTGTTCTCTGACCAGCGCAATGGCGAAGGCGACGACACCGGAGCCGAGGCCGACGACCGCGGCATTGAAGGCGTGAACCATGTGCTGTGCCATTGACGGCATGCTGCCATTGGCCAGCGCTGCCAGAGCAACGCCCATCGGGATCAGCGTGCCCATCAGGCCGATGCCGGGGCCGGCACGAACGATGAAGCGCGCGCGCTCGACCGACTTGTTGATCTTGCGCTCGGATTCCTGCAGCAGGCTTTCGATCTCGAGGTCAAGATGCTGCTTTCTTGTCGTTGCCATGAGCTGGCCGAGATCCTTGCGGTAGTTGTCAATGGCAGGGCGCTGGCCGCGTTTGCGATCCAGATGTTCGCGTACGAGGCCGCCGATCAGTATGAGGACATAGAAGACCAGCGCAACCAGTCCGAGAATGACCGGATAATAGAGGACGGCACTGACCACATAGAGAAATCCTTCAGCCATTTGCATGATATTCATCAAACTACCCTCGTTTGCGCTGTAAAAAACCGAGAATGAAGGCGGACAGCAGGATCAGTGGGATGATCCAATCGGCCATCAGGTCACCGGCAGTCTCCTCTTCCGTCATTTCGATGCCGACGGGGATCTGTTCGGGGAAGACCACCAGGTAAAGCAGAAAGGCGCCGGCCCAGAGCAGGGCAATCGCAGCGGTCAGCGAGATTCCCCGTGAAGTCACGAATCCCGCTGGTCTGCTTGC
>CAYLKC010000193.1:0-2069 GCA_964384095.1 uncultured Chromatiales bacterium | reverse complement strand
CCTCCAGTTGCGCATGTGCTCGAACATCTCGACCGTGACGACGCGATCGTACCGGCCCGGCGCCTGGTCGAACTCGTTCATGTCGCAGGTGATGACGCGGATGTTGCGCAGGCCGCGCACCCAGGCCTCGGCGAGGATATGGTCGCGCTGCGAGTGGGAGTTCGACACCGCGGTGATCCGGCTGTGCGGATAGTGGCGCGCCATCCACAGCGTCAGTGAACCCCAGCCGCAGCCGAGTTCAAGGATCTGCTGGCCATCACTCAGTTCGGCGCGACGGCAGGTCTCCGCTAGAGCGAGCGATTCGGCTTCGTCGAGTCCCGGGGTCCCCGGGGGCCAGTAACCGCAGCTGTATTTGCGGTGCCGTCCCAGCACGGCAGTGAAGAAACCGGCCGGTACTTCATAGTGCTGCTCATTCGCCTTGTCCGGGACCAGCGCGACCGGCGCCGAGTCCATCGCCGCGACGAAGGTATCGAAGGCCGCTCCGGTCTTTGCGGGGTCGTTGCTACGGATTTCACGCAGGCGCTGGCGCAGCAGGTGACGGATGCCGCTGCGGGTCAGGCGGTCGGGGAGATAGCCCTGTTCGGTCAGTTCGACCGCGAGGCGTTCGGCGGCTTGCATGGTGGTGACTCCTTTTGTTCCGTCTTCAGGATCCGTTCCCTGCCGGGACCTGCCTTGCAATGATGCGCAGGCCTGCAATCAGGTCGTCACCGATCGGCGTGACACCGCAGGCGGTGATGGTTTCGCGATGTTGCTGCGCGCAGCCGCCGCCGACGAAGACCGGGACATCGACCTTGCCGGCCATTATCCTCAGCCCGCGGGCGAGGGCGGCGCTGTCGGCAGTGACCGACCCCGACAATACGATTGCAGCTGCGCCGGTACGGCCAACGACGTGAGGCAGTTCCCCGAGCGGCATGTTGGCGCCGAGCAGGACCAGGCGATAACCGCGCGCGTGGGCGGCAAGCGCGAACAGCAACAGCCCGAATTCGTGCTGTTCTTCGGGCAGGCAGGCAGCGACCAGCTTCGGTCCGCTGTTCTGCAGGTTACGATGATGAAACCGGCCGCCGAGCTTGTTGCGCAGGAACACGCTGAAGAAATGTTCCTCGGCGACGCCGCCGGGTTCGCTGGACCAGCGTTCGCCGAGGTCATCGAGGAGCGGCAGCAGCAGGCGGCGCGTGACGACGTCGACCGGATACAGAGACATGGTTTCGTTGTACAGCGTCTCGAGCCTGGCCTCGTCGAAGCCGGCGATCGCAGTGAGCATCGATTCGCGGTAACCATGCCATGGGGCCGGATCATTCGCCGGTGCCGAAGATGCCGTGTCCGCGCCGGGCTCGAGCGCCGGACCGACCCGGCTGATCGTGATGCCACGGTCGAGCAGTTCGAGGATCGCGCGGATCTTCGCGACATCCTGTTCTGTGTAGAGGCGGTGACCGGAGTCGGTACGCAAGGGCCGCAGCAATCCGTAGCGGCGCTCCCAGGCGCGCAAGGTGACCGCGTTGACGCCGGTCATCGTCGACACCGTGCTGATCTGGAACAGGGCCTGTCCGCCGTTTGCCTGCATTGCCTCATCGCCTGCCTGTACAATTGTTGTACATATCTTGTACAAGGTGCAGGCAGGTTGTCAATGACTTTTACGGATAATTATTTATATAAATTAAAACAACACTATATGAGATTATTCGCGATGTACAAGTTGTGTATAACTCCTGTTGTGGCCGGTCCTGAAAAGTCGGAAAAATGACGCCGGGTTGATGTACAATCACGGCTTTTCGGTGTCCAATGTCCAACAGACCGATCTACCTCCCCGTTCGCATCAAGCTGATCCTTGCCAGCCTGGTGGCCCTTGGCTGGTTCAGCGTGAGCTTCCTGCTGGCCGGCTACTGGGTCGACCAGCTCGCTGCGCTCGTCGGTCCTGTGGTCGCCTGGCTCATCATCGCCGGCATCGCGCTGATCCCGGGGCTCGCCAACGCCTTTCTGATTGCCGGGCTGCTGCTCGATCGCCGGCCCGAATACACCCGCACCGAGGGCTTCCCGCCGGTGTCGGTGCTGATCGCCGCATTCGACGAGGA
>CAYLKC010000192.1:0-2145 GCA_964384095.1 uncultured Chromatiales bacterium | reverse complement strand
CGCTCGACTCTCGCCTTGTCATCGCCGCGAAAGAACTCGAGCGGATGCATCCCGGCAATCTCCTGCGCGGAATAACCCGAGACCTGTTCGAAATTGCGATTCCAGCGCAGGAACCGTCCGTCGGAGTCGTAGAAATAGAGGATCCCCGGCATGCTCTCGATCATCATGTCGGTAAACATCCGCTCGTCGCGGAGCAGGCGTTCTGCTTCCGGGTCGAGTTTCATGACATGATCGCGGCCTGACGGGGGTTTCAAGCCGGCATGACAACCGGCCTCAGCGCTTGTAGCCGCTCACCATGATGAACGGACTCGGCGGCGCCATCTGCTCCGACTTGATGTCGGTGAAGCCGATGTCGCGGAGGATGTCCTCCATCTCGGTCGTCGAGTACGACGAGCCGCCGACGGTGTTGATGATCTGATTGACGCCGATCAGCGCGGCGAGCTTGGGGCCCTTCTTGTCGCCCCACAGCAACTGCTCCTGGATCATGATGACGCCGTCTTTGTTCATCGAGTCATAGCACTTCCTGAGCAGCTTCTTCAGATTCTCCGGCGACTCCTGGTTGGTCATCGACGAGAGCAGCATCGCGTCGTTGCCGGAGCCGAGGCTGTCGCTGTTGTAATCGCCGGGTAGCAGCTTCACGCGATCGTGCATGTTGTACATGTCGACGATCTCCTTCGCGATCTTCAGGGTCTGCTCGCGGTCCATCGCGACGGCCTTGAGACCGGGGTAGCGCTCGCAGAACTTCACCGCAAAGGTCGCCGGGCCGCAGCCGACGTCCATCAGCTGCTTCTTGCCGGTCAGATCGAACATCGAGGTCAGCACGTCCGATTGCGACAGCGCGCGGTTGTGCATGCCCATCATGTAATTGCGCGTCTCTTCATCGGAGTAGGCCTGGTGCATCAGCGCCGACGGCTTGCCGGTCTTGACCACGTCGTAGAGTCCGCCCCAGGCCTCGTACCAGTTCTCGAACATGTAGACGATGCCGCCCTGGTAGAACTTGCTCGACTCGGCAAGGAAGGTCTTGCTGAAGGGGTTGTTGCGGAACACATCGCCGTCGCGGTCGAGGAAGCCGATCGATACCAGTGCACTGAGCAGCGCGCCGAGACAGCGGCGGTCGGCGCCGGTCTCGCGCGTCAGCGTATCGAGATCCTTGCTCTTGTCGTCGAGGAGGCTGAAGATGTTGAGCCGGTTCGCGGCGTGCAGGACGCAGGAGTCCCAGTAGGCCGACGCGACCTGCATGACCTTCATCGGGTCCATGCCCTCCGGCAGGTCCCAACCCCATTCACCGCCCTTCTTGTCGCCCCAGGAATCAGACATGGATTACCCCTGAATTATCTTAAGTGCCGGTAATTATTGGGAAAAATATTGCATAACATAGCAAAACACGGCGCATCTGTCCAGATAGTGCCTGTATCGGCCGCGGCTGCGATGTCTGCACTGCCGTCAGATCATGGATCTGGCGCAGCCCCACTGGCCAGCAGGCGGTCGAGCTGGTCGGCGAACGCCTTGCGGTCGGTCTGGTTCAGCACAGGGGGGCCGCCGGTCTGCACCCCGCTCGATCGCAGGGTATCGAGAAAGTCGCGCATCACCAGGCGATCGCGAATCGTATCGCTGTTGAACAACTCGCCGCGCGGACTCAAGGCCCGGCCGCCCTTCCCGAGTACTTCGGCCGCGAGCGGAATATCCTGGGTGATGACCAGATCGCCGGGCTGCAGGCGCCGGACGATCTCGTTGTCGGCGATATCGAAGCCGGACGCCACCTGCACCTGCCTGATGAATGGCGAACGCGGCACGCGCAGCGGCTGGTTCGCGACCAGCGTCAACGGCAGCCGGACGCGGATGGCGGCGCGGAACAGGATCTCCTTGATGACGACCGGACAGGCGTCGGCGTCTACCCAGATATGCATCCGGGCATTCAGGTCAGCGGTGATACTCGCCCGCGCGTTCGGGCTGATACGAGACCTCGACGATCCGCACCTTCAGATTCTTGCCGCCCGGGCCGGGCCACTCGATCTCGTCGTCCTGCGACAGGCCGAGCAGCGCGCTGCCGACCGGCGCCAGCACCGAGATCGTGCCGCCCTTCGCATCGACATCCTTCGGATAGACCAGCGTCAGGCTGAACTCCTCGGACGAGGATTCGATGCG
>CAYLKC010000191.1:0-2155 GCA_964384095.1 uncultured Chromatiales bacterium | reverse complement strand
CTACAAGCGCCTGCCGCTCACGCTGATCCGGGATGCGGCGCAGATGGAAGAGGTGTCGATCGGGTTTGAATTGCTGGGGGTGAAGTGATGGAACAGAACAAATGCACCGTGTCCGAGGACGGCAAGGTGGTTTCACCGTGCGACCTGCTGACCAAGGCCTGTGAGTTCGGCAACCCGCGCGGCCGCGCGAAAGGCGTGTTCGCCTGGGTGCTCTACAACCTCGACAAGCCGTGCGATGCAGGCCCCGCGCGCGTGTTCTTCGGCATCAAGAGCGGGGAGTTCGTCGCCAAAGGCTTCGCCTTCAACTTCTGCCCTTTCTGCGGCGAGCGCATCGACGCGCCGCTTTCCTCTGGCGCTGAGGAGGCGCATTCATGAACATCGCCAACTACATCACCGGCAGCGCCCACGCGGCGCAGCGCCAGAAGGCCGAGGCCACCCTGCCGCCGCTGCGCGAGGGCTATTCACGCACACAGGAGCTGCTCGACCACATCGCCGACGCTGGGCCAATCAGCACGGCCGACCTGTGCAAGGCGCTCGATATCAACTCGCGCCAGGTGTGGGGCATGCTCAAGGACAAGCTGCAGTCCGGCAAGGTCACCCACGATCGCGGCATGTGGGCACGCACCGCCCAGGAGGTCGCCGACTGGCAAGCCGCGATAGACGAGGCCGTCATGGCAAAGCAGGAAGCCGAGGCTGTCGCGCTGCTCACCCGGCGCGGCTGGACGTGCATTCAACCGGAAGCCAAGCCATGAAGACGCGACCGATTCTGTTCAGCGGGCCGATGGTGCGCGCGATCCTCAACGGGACGAAAACGCAGACGCGGCGGGCGGTGAAGGACCGCCACATCGACTCCGCCCCGCCGGCATGCTTCTTCCAGTGGCTGCGCGAGCGCTGCCCCTACGGCCAGCCCGGAGACCGGCTGTGGGTGCGCGAGACCGGATGGGAGCGCCCAGAGCGGACGCGGCGCATGATGCGCGAAGGAGCCGATACGTGGGATCGCTACTACTACGATGCGGACGGACTCGTCGACAGCGACCACGATCAGTTCAAGGAGTGGGGGTTCAAGCGGCGACCGTCGATCCACATGCCCCGCTGGGCGGGCCGAATCCTGCTCGAGATCACCGCCGTCCGCGTCGAGCGGTTACAGACCATCAGCGCGGCTGATGCCATCGCGGAAGGGGTTTGCGAACTCCCCCTACAGGCGGCCGAGCGAGGTTGCTGGTGGACCGGTGATGTAGCTGCTGGGGCGGCATTGCATGGACGGACGCCGTCCGGCGCATACAGGCTGCTCTGGGAAGCCATCAACACCCCCGGGTCGTGGGATGCAAACCCGTGGGTGTGGGTCATCGAGTTCAAGCGCGTCGAAGGGGGTGAAGCGTGAAAGCACGACCTGGAAACAAGATCCTGCGCGCGCTGCGCCTCGTCGCAGACATCGCGGTACCGCGATTCATCCGCGAAGACGTCGCGCTCGCGTACCGGGACGGCGACCCGCGCGCCGCAGGCTCCTACGACATCGTCTGCATTGCGGCCGATCTGCGGCCCGGCGAGGTCCCTGACGCGATCGCCACGGCCGACAGTTTCGTGTGGCTCAACGCCGGCATCACCTGGCGGCTGAGCAACCTTCGAGTGAGGAGCGCACGATGTACAGAGCAATGAGGTGCCCGCATTGCGGCCACCAGTTCCCGCACCACTACGCCGGCTGCCGCATAACGCGAATTCGCGCTATGGAGAAAAATCAATGACTTTCAGCGTTCCTGAGAAATTCCGCATCCGCACCGGCCGCGTCGGCTCCGATGCCTCGTTCGGAAACAATGGAGCATTCGAGGTTCGTCTACGACACGCCCAGACCGTCTATGTGATCGCATCCGATGGCGCCGGATGGGAGCACGTCAGCGTCAGTCGGCGCGACCGCTGCCCGACGTGGGACGAGATGTGCCAGATCAAGGCGCTGTTCTGGGGCGACGAGGACTGCGTGGTGCAGTACCACCCGCCCCGCAGCGAGTACGTGAACAATCACCCGACCTGCCTGCACCTGTTGCGCCCGATCGGCGTGGCCCTGCCGACGCCAGATAGCATCCTTGTCGGAATCAAGAGCGCCGCATGACCACCCCGGCCCGGCGCGCTGCGCTCGACCCCCTGCTGAACTGGATGGCGG
>CAYLKC010000190.1:0-2161 GCA_964384095.1 uncultured Chromatiales bacterium | reverse complement strand
TGTAGCTCAGCACGGCCCAGCGCTTGGCGACGTCCTTGAACGGCGTGTCGTGATAACCGACGAGCACCGCGCCGTAGTCCGGGTTTTCGACACCGAGGAAGGTATTGCGGGTCGCGAGATTGCCGCTACCGGAGTCCGCGCGAAAGCTTTGCTCCAGTTGCCACAACAGCGTCGCCCGCGGGTCGACCGCGTGGCGGCCGCGGAAGCCGATCATGCTGGAATTGCTGGAGACGCCGAGATTGGTGCTGGTGCCGGCCTGGTCGGTGTCATTGATGTCGAGCGACAGGTGAAGGCGCCCGTAGACCTCGAGCGCGTTGCCCGACAGCTGGATCGCCGCCATCGACGTGGCCGGCACGGCGAGGCTCGCGCCCAGCGCGATCGCAGGCAGCAGGAAACCGTTACGGAGCTTGTTCATCAGTGATATCCCTCGGTGATGGATGGTGATTATTTGCGGACCCGGCGCTTGCGGCATTATAACCAGCGCGCCGCTGTGACTGGAAACACGATTCAGGTTCTGAATTCCCCTATAATGTCGTAATGGCCCGACCCGATCACCACGCCCTGCCGGGCGCGAGGGTTCCCGCGCGCCGGTCCCCGTCATGCCTGGCGGGTCTGCTGGCCCTGCTCCTGTCGGCGCAGCTGGCGCCGGCCGCCGAACCGGATTACGTCCCCGGCGAGGTCCTGGTCAAGTTCCGTGACAGCGCCACCGCGCTCGGCGTGCAGCAGTCACTGGCCGCGCGTCCGGACCAGCGCCCGCTCAGCGGCGGACTGCATCGCGTCGGCGTGCGTCCCGGCGAGACCGTCGAGCAGGTGATCCTCGAACTCGAATCGCAGCCCGAGGTCGAGTTTGCCGAGCCGAACTACCTCCGCCATGTCCAGCAGATTTCGGTCAACGACACGTTGTTCAGCAACCAGTGGGCCTTGCGCAATACCGGCCAGCAGGGCGGGCAGCCGGGCGCAGACATCAGTGCGCTCGAGGCCTGGGCGATCACGACCGGCAGCCGCGAGGTCATCGTCGCGGTCATCGATTCCGGCATCGACCGCGATCATCCCGATCTGAGCGCCAATCTCTGGAATGGCCCGGGGGGCCGCATCGGCTGGGACTTCATCGGCATCGACGACGACCCGAACGATACCGCCGGGCATGGCACCTACATGGCCGGGATCATCGGCGCGCGCGGCAACAACAATACCGGCATCGCCGGCACGGCCTGGAGTGTCTCGCTGATGCCGCTGCGGGTGTTCAACGCGAACGGGAGCGGGACGGTCAGTGATATCACCGCTGCGATCGATTTCGCGGTCGCCAACGGCGCCCGGGTCATCAATGCGAGCTTCGGCGCCAACCGCTTTTCGCAGTCCGAGCGCAGCGCGATCCAGCGCGCGGCCCAGGCGGGCGTGCTGGTCGTGGCCTCGGCCTGCAACCAGGGCGCCGACAACGACACCGGCAGCGGCCAGAACACCCCCTGTTACCCTGCCAGTTACGACCTGCCGAATATCCTCTCGGTCGCCGCGACCGGTCGCGACGATGGTCTGCTCGGGATGTCGAACTACGGGGCATCGTCCGTCGACCTCGGCGCCCCGGGCGATGACATCCTGACGACCGCGCCCCGTTCGGGCCAGACTGCGAGCAATCCGTATGTATTCGTGTCCGGTACCTCGGCCTCGAGCGCATTCGTCAGCGGCGCCGCGGCACTGCTGCTTGCGCATAATCCGGCGCTCGACGCCGGGCTGTTGCGCGAGGCCCTGCTCGACAGCGTCGATCCGGCCCCGAACCTGGTCGGACGCACCGTGACCGGCGGCCGGCTCAATGTCGCGGCCGCGCTCGACTCCTTACCCGCGCAGGCGCAATCGGGTGGTACGGGTGGTAATCGACAGGGCGCGATGCCCGGCGGAGGGGGCAGTGGCCGGCTCGGCGCCGCCGAGTGTCTGCTGCTGCTGCTGTTCGCCGCCTGCCGGGCGGGATGGCGCCGGGCGCGGGCATGACCCTGCACCGGCCCCGTCCGGCCTGACCCGTCATGGTGCAGAAAACCCCACCGTAGCCCCGCCACGGTGCAGAAGGCCGCTGACCCTGCCCCAGCCATTCCAGCCAAGCGCATGATTCTCAAGTAGTTGTCATTGCTGGTGCAATTGTTGCTAGGCCTCCTCATCCCGGGGCACACCG
>CAYLKC010000189.1:0-2208 GCA_964384095.1 uncultured Chromatiales bacterium | reverse complement strand
CGCCTCGCGATAATCCGGCAACCGCATCGCCAGCGTCAGCATCAGCGCGAACACATGCTGCACGACCGAGGGTGTCGCATAGGCAGTGACATTGCAGACCGTGATCCCCTGGCGGGCCGCGGCGTCGAGATCGACGTTATTGACGCCGGTCGCGGCGACGCAGACCAGACGCAGGCGTCGGGCCGCGGCAAGCGCACCGGCATCGAGTACGACCTTGTTGGTGATCACGACGTCGGCATCGCGGATCCGATCCGCGACCTCGGCCGGCGCCGTCTCCTCATGAAAGGACCAGCGCGGCAGCGTCGCTGCGATCTCGCCGAGATCGATATCCGGTCCGAGCGAACCGCTGTCGAGAAACACGCCACGCTCCACTCAGAATCTCCTCTGGAACGACAGCGCGACGCCGTCATAAGGCCCGCGCCGGACCTCGAGACCGATCCAGCCCCGCCAGTCGACCTCCAGCAACAGGCCGGCGACGCCGCCCGACGTGCGGTCGTTGACCAGCGCCAGCGTCTCGTTGACCCCGCCGCTCGCCTGCTGATCGACGTCGATCGTCGACCACAGCGGTCCGGCATAGGCCGTCAGCGACGGCGTCAGATCAGCCTGCAGCGTCAGCGTCGCGTCGGCCTGCGCCCATTCGAGCTCGACCTTCTGTCCATCGATGCGGTCGCGCAGCCAGTGATACAGAAACTGCCCGCCGAGCCCGATGCGCAAACGCTGGCCGAGCGGGATCGCCCCGTGCAGATCGACGCCGATGTAATTGCCGGTGAAACGCATGCCTGCGGTCAACGGCTGCCCGCGCTGGCTCACCGACGCATAGCCGAGCAGCAGGCCGATCGACAGGCCGTCGCCAACCGTCTCGGACAGCGTGATGCCGGCGCGGGACAGCCGGGTGTCGGCGCTCAGTCCGTCATCGGACAGGTCGAATTCATCGCGGGCGAGGTGGAGATCGACGCCGATACCGCCGGGCGGGATGCCGATCGCGAGATCGGCAGCGGTCGCCGCGCAGGAGAGGAACGCGAGGAGCAGCAAGAGGGACGCGCAAGGTCGCATGCCGCCGAAGATGCCCGAATGCACGGGGGCAATCAATCCCCGTCGCGCATCACATCGCGATGCGTGGCTGGCCAGGATCCGCCCGGTGAAAGACGACCCGGTCCCGGCCCTGCTGCTTGGCCTCGTAGAGGGCGCTGTCCGCCGCGCGCAGCAGGTCTTCGAGGGTCGCGAATCGCTGGCCCTCGCCATGCACGGCGACGCCCAGCGAGACCGTGACCGACAGCTCGACGCCGGGCGCCACCTGGTGACGGGTTGCGCGGAACGCCTCCAGCAACCGTTCGCAGCTGCGCTGCGCGCTGTCATGTCCGGAACCCGGCAGGATCGCGACGAACTCCTCACCGCCGTATCGGGAGATGATGTCGCTGCCACGGGTGTGATGAAGGAGCAGGCGCGCGCTTTCGCGAATGATGTGATCGCCGGCCAGGTGACCATGCCCGTCGTTCACCGCCTTGAATCGATCGAGATCGACAAAGATCACCGACAACGGCCAGCCATGCTCGCTGGCGAGCGCCAGCTCGTCGTACAGCGCGCGCTGCAGATAGGAGCGGTTGTACAGGCCGGTGAGGACATCGCGGCGGTTTTCCTCCTCGAGCTTGATGGTGCGGTCTTCGAGGATACGCGCGGCCTTCTCCAGCATCACCGATTTCTGCATGACCTTGATATGACGGAGCAGGATCAGCTCACGGGCCTCGTTGATCAGCAGTTCCGGATTGTTGTGTTCGTCCGGTTCGATATCGAACAGCGGCGAGATCTCGGCGATCGCGCCGCTGACCGTCTCGAGCACCTCGACGAAGGACTGGTCGTGGATGCCGAGCGATTGTTCGGCCTGTTTCATGACCCGCGGCAGCAATTCCTCCTTGTCGGTGACGCACCAGAGGTCGGCCATGTCGCTGGCGAGCCCGATCACGCGGACCTGCTGCGCCAGCGCCGGCCACTCCGCGAGCCCGGACGCAGCCGCGTTATGGCTGTGCAGGACCAGCGCACGCAGGTGATCGGGAAAATTCCACCGCTGCAGCAGCCAGGCGCCGATTTCGGCGTGATCGACGCCGAGGGCGTCGTGCTCGCGACGGCAGGCTGCCTGGTGCGTGGACCTGCGGGAGAACGCCCCGCGGTAGAGTTCCGGCAGCGTGCGCGTCAGCGCCAGCATGCCGATGT
>CAYLKC010000188.1:0-2211 GCA_964384095.1 uncultured Chromatiales bacterium | reverse complement strand
AAGCTGCTCGCCGGGGCTGGACTCGAGCGCGCCTGGACGCCGTCGCTGCGGCTGATGCAGCAGGAGGCCCTGAACCTCGAGAACAGCGCGCTCGGTGCGCTCAACGACGACATCCGCCACTGCCTTCGCTGTGGCAAGTGCAAGCCGGTGTGCACGACCCATGTCCCGCGCGCGAATCTGTTGTACTCGCCGCGCAACAAGATCCTCGCGACCGGCCTGATGATCGAGGCCTTCCTCTACGAGGAACAGACGCGGCGGGGGATCTCGCTGCGCCATTTCGACGAGATGAACGACGTCGCAGACCACTGCACGGTCTGCCACCGCTGTCTCGCGCCGTGCCCGGTCGACATCGATTTCGGCGACGTCTCGATCCACATGCGCACGATCCTGCGCGAGCGCGCCGGCAAGAAACCGAATCTCGGCACCCGGCTGTCGCTGGCCTTCCTCAACGTGACGCGGCCGGAGACGATCAAGCTGATGCGAAAGGGCATGATCGAGTGGGGCTTCCGCGCCCAGCGCTACGGCCACGGCCTGCTGCGCCGGCTGCTGCCGGCGGCGCAGCGCGAGGCGAGGCCGAGGTCGACGACCGGGGCGGCGAAGGTCCCGGCGCAGATCGTCCATTTCTTCAAAAAGCCGCTGCCGGGCGGCCTGCCGACGCGGACGACGCGCGCGCAGCTCGGACTCGAGGACGCGCGCGTGATCCCGATCCTGCGCGACCCCGCGCGCGCCGGCAGCGATGCCGACGCGGTGTTCTATTTCCCCGGCTGCGGCTCCGAGCGGTTGTTCAGCCAGATCGGCCTCGCGACGCTGGCGATGCTCTACGAGACCGGCGCGCAGACGGTGCTGCCGCCCGGTTATCTGTGCTGCGGCTACCCGCAGACCTCGAGCGGCGATGAGGAGCGCGGCCGCCGCATCTCGACCGATAACCGCGTGCTGTTCCACCGCATGGCGCAGAGCCTGAGCTATCTCGATATCAAGACCGTGATCGTGTCCTGCGGGACCTGCATGGACCAGTTGCTGAAATACGAGTTCGAGAAGATCTTTCCCGGCTGCCGGTTGCTCGATATCCATGAGTACCTGATGGAGAAGGGGGTCAAGCTCGAGGGCATCGAGGGCGTGCAGTATCTGTATCACGACCCCTGCCACACGCCGATGAAGACCCATGCGCCACTCAAGGTTGCCTCGGAGCTGATGGGGCAGTCCGTCGCGCTGTCGGATCGCTGCTGCGGCGAGGCCGGTACTTTCGCGGTCTCGCGGCCGGACATCGCGACGCAGGTGCGTTTCCGCAAGGAAGAGGAGCTGCGCAACGGCATCCGCGCGCTGACCGGCGAGACCGAGGTGAAGGCCGGAGAAGTCAAGATCCTGACCTCGTGCCCGGCCTGCCAGCAGGGCCTGTCCCGTTACACCGAAGACACCGGTCTCGACACCGACTACATCGTCGTCGAGATCGCGAAACACCGCCTCGGCGATGGTTGGCAGCAGCGCTTCATCGATCGGGCGAAGCAGGGCGGGATCGAGCGGGTATTGCTCTGATTGGAAGTCTCCCCCTTCTTCAGAAGGGGGGGATCTCATTTACCTCTGAAGATCAGCCATAGCAGCAGCGTCAGCCCGAGGCTCACGATGATCGAGGTCGTCAGCGGGAAGTAGAAGCGGAAGCCCTCGCGTTCGACGCTGAGGTCGCCGGGCAGGCGGCCGAGGCCGGACTTGTAGAGCAGCGGCCACAACAGGCCGATGACGACGAGGACGATGCCGGCGGTGATCAGGAGTTTCTGGATCGACATCGCGGGCCGGGTCCTCAGGTCAGCGTGCGCACCCCGTCGGCGGTGCCGAGCAGCAGGACGTCGGCCGGACGGCGCGCGAACAGGCCGTTGGTGACGACACCGGCGATATGGTCGATCTCCTCCTCGAGCTTCACCGGGTCGAGGATCTGCCGGTTGTGGACGTCGAGGATGACGTTGCCGTTGTCGGTGACGAAGTTCATGCGCAGTTCGGGCCGGCCGCCCAGCGCGACCAAGCGGCGGGCGACGTAGCTGCGGGCCATCGGGATGACCTCGACCGGCAGCGGGAAGGCGCCGAGCACGTCGACGAGCTGCGATTCGTCGGCGACGCAGATGAACTTGCGGCTCGCCGCGGCGACGATCTTCTCGCGGGTCAGGGCGCCGCCGCCGCCCTTGATCAGGTGCAGGTGGCGGTTGCTCTCGTCGGCGCCGT
>CAYLKC010000187.1:1688-2231 GCA_964384095.1 uncultured Chromatiales bacterium | reverse complement strand
GGACCACAGCAACTACCTGTACCACCAGAGAATTGCATCAAAAATCAGCTCGTTTTCTGCACAATTTGGCTGATTTCCGGCCCGATATGAACGGGATTCTGCCATCCCCGGTAGCATAAGATCGCGATTTGATGCCCCAAATCGCCGCGATTAACTGAAATCAAAGGGCTTATCGTCCCCAGATTCTGCTTGATCTTAGTTTTTCCAACGACATACCGTGGTCCGACCCTGTTCAGTATCTGAGCGAATACCACAGGCGGCCGGCATGTTCGTGCAGAGCCATGTAGCTCTCGACGATGGCGACGGCGTTCGGCAGCAATGACAGCAGCTGGCCGGCCTCGCGCGGGTGATGGAATTGCGTCGGCGCGGGGATCACCTCGAGCCCTGCCCGCTCGAAGGCGGCGACCGCGCGCGGCAGGTGGATGGCATGGCTGATCAACAACACCCGTCCCACCCCCCTGCCCTGCAGGACCTCGGCACTGAAGCGCGCATTCTCCGCGGTATTGCGGCTGCGCTCCTCGAGCCAGATGGCGTCGATATCGA
>CAYLKC010000187.1:0-1678 GCA_964384095.1 uncultured Chromatiales bacterium | reverse complement strand
CTGCATCAGGCTGTCCGCCATCACCCTCGCGAGGCTGTCGCCCTCCGGGTCGAAGACGCGACCGCCGCTGACCAGGATCGGCAGGCCGGTCTCCCGGTGGAGGTAAGCGGCATAGCGGACGCGGACCAGTGTCTGGCTGCCGACCGTGTCGACGCCATACTCGGGCGCGTCGCGATAGCGCTCGGCAGACAGCACGACGATTGCCTGAACCGGCGCATTGCGCGCATCGATCGCGGTCAGCGCCGGCGATGTCTGCAAGGACTGCAACAGCAACCCGGAGATCAGCGGCGTCGACAACAGATAAGCAAGACCCAACCCGCCCCACAGTATCACCCGGCCGGCGACCTCGCGGCGACGCAGCAACCACAGCCCCGACAGCCAGGCCAGCAGAAACATACCCGGCGGCAATAACAGGGATTTTAGAAAATATCCGATATAGAGTTCTGTCATTGCCTTCACCGGCGGTGCCGCTGGTACGATCTTAAACCTGCAGCCAGCCGCAGGACAATCGCCGGTCTCCATGCCATGCCGGGATCTTCCGTCTACCGGTTACTGTATACTTCCCCGAGGAGGCCACCCGGATGAACCACACTCGCACCGTCCCTCACGTGCCCGCCGCGTTCGTGCTGCTGCTCTGCGCGCTGATGACCGGCGCCTGCCAAACGGTCTATTACGGCACGATGGAGAAGTTCGGCATCGAGAAACGCGACATCCTCGTCAAGCGGGTCGACAAGGCCCGCGACGCACAGGAGGATGCCAAGGCGCAGCTCGCCTCCGCGCTCGACAGATTCATATCCGTCACCAATTACGAAGGCGGCGATCTGGAGAAGCAGTACCGGACCCTCAAGTCGGAATATGACGACAGCGTCGAACGCGCCGGCGAGGTCCGCTCGCGGATCGACGACGTGAAGGATGTCGCCGGGCACCTGTTCAAGGAATGGCGTGACGAGCTGGCTCTCTACAGCGACCAGGCGATGCGCCGCGCGAGCGAACAGCAGCTCAAGAGCACGCAGGCCGCCTATGACAAGCTGATCACCGCGATGGAACAGGCCGAGCAGAAGATTCACCCGGTGCTGAATGCGTTCCAGGATCGCGTGCTGTTCCTCAAGCACAATCTCAACGCGAACGCGATCACTTCGCTGCGCAACCAGAAGCAGATCGTGGAGAAGGATATCTCGGGCCTGATCAGCGACATGAACCGCTCGATCGCCGAGGCAGACAACTTCATCAGCGCGATGTCGAAGCAATAGACCCGCCGCCCGTTCCGCGCCATGACGGGCCGGATCACCATCCCATCTCCGCGATGATCCTGCCGTCGCGAACCTCCACGCCCCTGAGATTCCTTCGCAGCAGCCCCTGACGGAAGTCACGCTCGTCGAGGCGGTAGATCACGACACTGGTCAGGTACTGTTCGGCGACGGCATTCGCCATCAGGCGGATGAACTCGAGCGACTCCTGCGCCATCAGGTCGAGATGCAGGCGCGTCACGGACGGCCGGACCAGATGAAACTCGCCGGTCTCCGCATCGTAGCCAATGCTGCCCTCGATCCCGGCCTCGCCCGCGACTTCGGACTCGGCGGCGAGACGCGCGCGCAGCGACAGCGTCAGTCGCACGCGGTCGCTGTCCGGTACGATGTGCACCCTCGGATCGGAAAAGACCGCGGTGACAAACGGCAGT
>CAYLKC010000186.1:0-2247 GCA_964384095.1 uncultured Chromatiales bacterium | reverse complement strand
ATGCTGATCGCCTCGTTGATGATCCACGCGAAGCCGGTGCCGAACAGCCAGCCGAGCGGGATCGCGAACAGCGACAGCAGCATGATCTCGCTGATCAGGATCCAGCCGACCTCGGCGCGGGTGAAGCCGAGCACGCGCAGCGTCGCCAGCTCGCGGGCGCGCTCGGCGAAGGCGATACGGGCATTGTTGTAGACCACCGCGAACGCGATCGAGCACGCGAGCCCGAGCATGATGCCCATGATGATCAGCGCGGTGTCCTGTATATAGCTGCGGAAGTTGGTCTCAAGTTCGGAGATCTGGCCGATGCTGGCGATGCGCGGCACCTCCCACAGGCGCGCGAACAGTTCATCCTCGCGCGAGCGATCGGTCAGCAGCCACGCCCCCGACACCGCCGGGCCCTCGCGCATCAGCCGGTTCAGCGCGCGCCGTTCCATGTAGGCGCTGACGCCGATCGGCTCGTCGACAGTGCCGGCGAGCTGCGCGGTCAGTGTGCGGCGATGCCCTTCCATGACCTCGACCTCGACGAAGTCGCCGGGCTTGAGGCCCAGGTGATCGGCGAGATAGCCGGTCATCAGCAGGCCCTCGGGCGGCAGGCGCACCGGGCGATAGCTCGCGTCGATCAGGTTCTGCAACCGCGGCTCCTCGTCGAGGCCGAAGATTGCGGTGCGGTAGTCGCGGGCGCCGTGGACGAGGCGCACCGGCACGCTGCGGTAAGTCTCGACAAAGTGGACGCCGGGCTGCGCGCGCAGCTCGGCCGCCGCGCGCTCGGGCGTCGGTTCGGTGAACGCGAGGTGCACGTCCATCTTCAGCACCAGGCGGTACTGGGTGTCGAGCAGGTGGTCGATCGCATTGAACTGATAGCCGCCGACCAGCAACAGCGATGCCGACAGGCCGATGCCGATCACCGACATCGTCGCCTTGAAGCGGTGGCGGGTCAGGTTGCGCAACACCATCAGGCTCGGCTGGTCGAGCCGCCGGCCGAGCGCCGAGCGCTCGAACCAGCCCCGGCGAAAGGCCTCCGGCGCCGGCGGCCGCATCGCCTCGGCCGGCGGCAGACTGGCGGCGCCGAGTACCGCGCGGAAGGTGCCGAGCAGCGCGGCTACGAGCGCGATCGCGAGGCCGAGCACGAGGATGCGTGGCTGGAAGCGCATGCTCAGCTCGGGAAAACGGAAGTACTCGGCATAGACCGCGGCGATGCCCTGTCCGGCCCAGGCGCCGAAGGCAATCCCGACCAGGCTGCCGATCAGGACGATCAGCCCGGTCATCTGCGCGTAGTGCAGCGCAATCGCGCGGTTGTCGTAGCCGAAGGCCTTCAGCACCGCGAGCTGCTGGCGCTGGGTGCGGATGATGCGCGCCATCAGCACGTTGAGCAGAAAGGCGGCGACGCCGAGGAAGATCGCCGGCAGGATGATCGCGTGGACCTCGAGCTGCTCGATCTCCTGGGTCAGGAAGCGGTGCGAGAGCTGGTCGTCACGGTCATGGGCGCCGGTGCCGCCGTAGGGCGCTAGCACCCGGTCGACGGCCTCGATGACCCCGAGCGGACTCGCGCCGGCCTGCAGCGTCATCACCACGTTGTTGAACGCGCCGTCCATCGCGAAGGCGTTGCCGAGGGCGCGGCGGTTCATCCACATCAGCGCGAAGCGCTCGTAGTCCGGGATCAGGTCACCGGGGCCGAGCTGGTAGATGAACTCCGGCGACAGCACGATGCCGCTGACGGTCAAGGTCTCGAGCCGGCCGTTGATGATCGCGCGCAGGCGGTCGCCGGCGCGCAGGCCATGCGCCTCGGCGAACGGTTCGCTGATCGCGACCTGGTCCGAGCGACCGGACTCGGGCAGGCCGCCCTCTCTTATATGGAGTCGGTTCAGGTCCGGCTGGCGGCCATCCGGGATCGACAGCAGGAGGCCGCGCACCGGATCGGCGAAGCCCGCGACCTCGAGGCGCACCGGCGCGACGACGCGGGTCTCGACGAGGTTGACGCCGGGGATCTCGCGCAGCCGTTCGGCGACGCCCTCGGGCGCGCGCTTGAGGTTGCTGAAGACCTCGGCGAAGTTGCCGGACTCGTAGAAGCGGTCCTTCGACAGCGAGATCGCGTCGAGCGCCGTCACCGACAGCACCAGCACCATGACGCCGGCGCCGATGACGACCGCGATCGCCGCGACCTGGCCCTTCATCTGGCCGAGGTCGCGCAAGAGCTTGCGGTTCAGCGCGCTGATCACCAGGACAGCTCGTCGGGGCGCTTGCGCGCGG
>CAYLKC010000185.1:0-2303 GCA_964384095.1 uncultured Chromatiales bacterium | reverse complement strand
GAAGCGCTGGCCGCCGAACTGCGCCTTGCCGCCGAGCGGCTGCTGGGTGACGAGGCTGTACGGGCCGGTCGAGCGCGCGTGCATCTTGTCATCGACGAGGTGATTCAGCTTCAGCATGTACATATAGCCGACCGTGACCGAGCGCTCGAAGGCGTCGCCGGTACGGCCGTCGTATAGCGTGGTCTGTCCCGAGGACGGCAGTCCCGCGATCTCGAGCATCGCCTTGATCTCGCCCTCGGTGGCGCCGTCGAACACCGGCGTCGCCATCGGCACGCCTCCGCGGAGGTTGTTGCCAAGCGCGACGATCTCGTCGTCGGTCAGCTCGCCGAGGTCTTCCTTCTTGCCGTTGGCGTTGTAGACCTTGTCCATGAACTTGCGCAGCTCACCGGCTTCGCGGCCGGCATCGAGCATATCGCCGATCTTCCTGCCGAGCCCCTTCGCCGCCCAGCCGAGATGCGTCTCCAGCACCTGGCCAACGTTCATGCGTGAAGGCACGCCGAGCGGATTCAGCACGATGTCGACCGGGGTGCCATCCGCCATGTACGGCATGTCCTCGACCGGCACGATCATCGAGATGACGCCCTTGTTGCCGTGACGGCCGGCCATCTTGTCGCCGGGCTGCAGGCGGCGCTTGACCGCCAGGTAGACCTTGACCATCTTCAGCACGCCGGGGGCGAGGTCGTCGCCGGCGCTGAGCTTGCCGCGCTGGTGCTCGAGCTTGTCGTCGAAGGCCTTGCGCAGCTGGCGACGCTGGTCATTCAGCCCCTCGAGCTCCCTGACCGAGGCTTCGGTCTTGAGCCTGACCTCGAACCACTTCTCGCGGGCGATCTCGGACAGCATCGTCTTGGTGATCTTGGCATCCTTGAATCCCTTCGGGCCGCCCTCGGCAGTCTTGCCGACCAGCAGCTTCTCCGCGCGCAGGTAGATGTCTTCCTCGAGGATGCGGAACTCGTCGTTGAGGTCCTTCTTGATGCGCTCGAGCTCGGTCTTCTCGATCTGCAGCGCGCGCTTGTCCTTCTCGACGCCGTCGCGCGTCAGCACGCGGACATCGATGACAGTGCCCGCCATGCCGGACGGCACGCGCGCGGAGGTGTCCTTCACATCGGAGGCCTTTTCGCCGAAGATTGCCCGCAGCAGCTTCTCCTCCGGCGTCAGCTGGGTCTCGCCCTTCGGCGTGACCTTGCCGACGAGGATGTCACCCGGCCCGACTTCGGCGCCGATGTAGACGATGCCGGATTCGTCGAGCTTGGCCAGCGCGCTCTCGCCGACATTGGGAATATCGCAGGTGATCTCTTCCGGCCCGAGCTTGGTGTCACGGGCGACACAGGTGATCTCTTCGATATGGATCGAGGTATAGCGATCCTCCTCGACGACGCGCTCCGAAATCAGGATCGAATCCTCGAAGTTGTAGCCGTTCCACGGCATGAACGCGACCAGCAGGTTCTGGCCCAGCGCCAGCTCGCCGGTGTCGGTTGAAGAGCCGTCGGCAAGCACATCGCCCTTCGCGATCACATCACCCGGCTGCACCAGCGGACGCTGGTTGATGCAGGTGTTCTGGTTTGAACGCGTGTACTTGATCAGGTTATAGATGTCGACGCCCGGCTCGCCGGTCGCGGTTTCCTCGTCATGCACGCGCACCACCATGCGGCCGGCGTCAACCGAATCGACGACCCCGCCGCGGGCGGCGACGACAGCGGTGCCGGAATCGATGGCAACGGTGCGCTCCATGCCGGTGCCGACCAGCGGCTTCTCGGCGCGCAGCGACGGCACTGCCTGCCGCTGCATGTTCGAGCCCATCAGCGCGCGGTTGGCGTCGTCATGCTCGAGGAACGGGATCAGCGATGCGGCGACCGACACGATCTGCTTCGGCGACATCGCCACCAACTCCGTGGCGATGGTGCGCCAGTGGTGGCGCGATTGGCCGAACGCCAACATCGGCTGCGTGCCTGGGCCGCGCTACCTGGTGGTCGACATCGACGGCCCGGATGGCGAGCTGACGGCGCAACAGCTTGGCCTGTTGTCCGAACCCACGCTCGAGGTGACCAGCGGACGTGCGGACGGTGGACGGCATCGCTGGTACAAGCACCCCGGTGGCGAAATCGGCAACCTGATCCTCGGCGCCGGTATCGACGTGCGAGCCGACAACGGCTACGTGCTGTTGCCGCCAAGTTTGCACCGCACCGGCAAGCGGTACGCCTGGCTGGGCAGGTTTGACGAGGTGGTGGCATTGCCGCCGGAGATCATCGAACGCCTGCGCACGCCGTCGGCAACGAAGCGCCCGGCTGCGCTGATTCCCCTTGAGC
>CAYLKC010000184.1:0-2324 GCA_964384095.1 uncultured Chromatiales bacterium | reverse complement strand
GCGTATGCGATGGGCCATGCGGACTGGACGGCTTTCACCTCGGTGCTGGCGGCGCATCGGCGACGCGTGCGCGGTCACTTCGATCGCGTGTTCGCCACGCCGCGCGCCGGGGACGGCGCGGAGCAAAACGGCGCCGCGGCGCTGTGGCTGGCAACCGAATCCGCCGCCGAAGCCGATGACGCGGCGGCAGCCGCGCCGCCGGACCTGGCGGCGCTGTCCGGCTTCAGCGATCCCGCCGAGGCCTGGCGACGCCTCGTGCTGTTGCGCGCGAGCTATGCCTGCCGTTCGCTCAGCGAACGCGGCCGCGCGCGCATGAACCGGCTGATGCCGCTGTTGATCGAGGCGGTCGCGGCGAGCACGCATCCCGATGTCACGCTCGCGCGCGTGCTCGAGTTCGTCGAGCTGATCGCGCGGCGCACCGCCTATCTCGCGCTGCTCGGCGACAACCCCGAGGTGCTGGCGCAGACCGTGAAGCTGTGCGACGCCAGCCCGTGGATCGCGCGCATGCTCAGCGAGCAGCCGATCCTGCTCGACGAGCTGATCGATCCGCGCAGCCTGTACCGCCCGCTCGACCGCGCCGCGCTCGAACGGGAACTGAAGGCGCGAATCGATGCGGTCGGGCCGGAGGATGTCGAACAGCAGATGGAGGCGCTGCGTCACTTCAAGCAGGCCGCGGTGCTGCGCGTCGCCGCCGCCGACGTCATGGGCGCGATGCCGCTGATGATCGTCAGCGATCACCTGACCGAGATCGCCGAGGTCGTGCTGGCGGAGGTGCTGAGGCTGGCGACCGCCTACCTGACGAAGCGCAACCAGGCCGCCGCCGATGCGATCGGCCGCGGCTTCGCGATCGTCGCCTATGGCAAGCTCGCCGGCATCGAACTCGGCTACGGCTCGGATCTCGACCTCGTGTTCCTGCACGCGGACGCCGACCCGGCGCGTGACGCCGGCCTCCTGCAGGTCTATCCGCGCCTCGGCCAGCGCATCATCCACCTTCTCGGCGCGCATACCCCGGCCGGGGTGCTCTACGAGGTCGACCTGCGCCTGCGCCCGAGCGGTGCGGCGGGCCTGCTGGTCAGTTCCCTGTCCGCCTTCGACGACTATCAGCGCGGCAGCGCCTGGACCTGGGAACACCAGGCCCTGATCCGCGCCCGCGTCGTTGCCGGCAGTCCCGGGATCGCCGCGCGCTTCGGCGAGATCCGGCACGCGGTCCTCGCCCGGCCGCGCGATCCGGAGGCGCTGCGGGGCGAGATCCGCGACATGCGCGAGCGCATGCGCAAGGAACTCGCGCGCGGTGGCGAGGCGCGCTTCGACCTCAAGCAGGACCGCGGTGGCATCGCCGATATCGAGTTCCTGGTCCAGTACCTCGTGCTGCGCCACGCCCACGCGCAGCCGGCGCTGCTGCGCTGGACCGACAACATCCGCCTGCTCGACACCCTCGAACAGGCCGGCCTGCTGCCCCCCGCCGACGCCGCGACCCTGCGCGACAGCTACCGCTCCTACCGCGCCCGGGTGCATCGCCTCGCCCTGCAGGAGGTCGAGGACGCCGTCGTCGACCCCGCCGACTACGCCGCCCCCCGCGCCGCCGTCACCGCCCTGTGGGAGCGAATCGTCGGGGTCAGCGTCGATTGATCTTCCGCGCGATTGCCCACCGTCGGGTGTATCGGGGTCAATCGACTCTGACCCCCATTTTCCGCTAGAATCTCCGGACGACCCGCGGGTCAGATCCCTTTTTCCCTACGAAATTCAGGAGTTCCGCATGAGCATGGTGGGTATGGACGACCGTGACGGCGTCATCTGGCTGGACGGTCGACTGGTGCCGTGGCGTGAGGCGAAGGTGCATGTGCTGACGCATACCCTCCATTACGGTCTCGGCGTGTTCGAGGGCATTCGCGCGTACAAGACCGCGAAGGGGCCCGCGATCTTCCGTCTGCGGGAGCACACCGACCGCCTGTTCCGCTCGGCGCACATCCTCAACATGCCGATGCCCTACGACAAGGCCGCGATCAACGACGCAATCTGCGCCGCGGTGCGCGAGAACGGACTCGAGTCCGGCTATATCCGCCCGATGTGTTTCTACGGCGCCGAGGGCATGGGCCTGCGTGCCGACAACCTGAAGACGCACGTGATGGTCGCGGCGTGGAGCTGGGGCTCGTACATGGGCGACGAGAACATGCAGAAGGGCATCAAGGTCCGCACCTCGTCGTATACGCGTCACCACGTCAACATCACGATGTGCAAGGCCAAGGCCAACGGCAATTACATCAATAGTATCCTCGCGCTGAACGAGGCGCTGGCCTGCGGCTGCCACGAGGCGATGCTGCTCG
>CAYLKC010000183.1:0-2337 GCA_964384095.1 uncultured Chromatiales bacterium | reverse complement strand
CCGACCAGGACGCCGGTCAGCGTGATACCGCGCTGTGTATGACGTAATACTGGCATGCTCGACCTCCCTGCCGGATCACCGGCGCCTGTTCCGGACTATCCCGGATGTTCCGCCCAATAAACGTGCACGGATCACGCCAATCTGTCCCCGATTACTGGAGCCGGCTGCCGATCCGCTCCCACAGCACGGTATTGCGTTCGGAATCCCAGCTCATCCAGATCATGAACGCACGCCCAACCAGGTACTCGTCGGGCACCGGCCCCCAGAAACGGCTGTCGTTGCTGTTGTCGCGATTGTCCCCCATCGCGAAATAATAGCCCGCCGGCACGATAAATTCCCCTTCCGCGATGCGGTGCCGGTTCTGCACCAGGATCTCGTGCTCGCGGTCGCCGATCTGCTCGGCGCGCAGGCTGGCGCCACTCATCGAGCGTCCGGCGCCGACACCGACATACTCGCCGAGCAGCCGCTGTTCCAGGCGCTCGCCGTTGACATAGAGGACCTTGTCCTCGTAGCGCAGGTGGTCGCCGGGCAGACCGACGATGCGCTTGATGTAATCGACCGACGGATCCTCCGGATAGCGGAAGACCGCGATGTCGCCGCGCCGCGGGCTGCCAATCTCGATGACCCGGGTGTTCAGCACCGGCAGGCGGATGCCATAGCTGTACTTGTTGACGAGGATGAAGTCGCCGGCGATCAGCGTCGGCATCATCGAACCCGACGGAATCCTGAACGGCTCGACGAGGAAGGCGCGCAATACCAGCACGACGAGGATGATCGGGAAGAACGAGCGTGCATAATCGACCAGCGTGCCCGGCTTGCGGATCTCTTCGAGACGACCGGCATCGACGCCCTCGCCCTCGCGCGCAATCAGCGCGGCGGCCTCCGCCTCGCGTGCGGGCTTCAGGCGCCAGACGTCGAACAGCCAGATCAATCCGGTCACGAGCAGCGCGAGGATCATCGCGGCCTGGAAATCGAAGCTCATCCCTTTTTCCCCGTATGTAGCACGGCCAGGAACGCGTCCTGGGGTATCTCGACGGTGCCGATCTGTTTCATGCGTTTCTTTCCTGCCTTCTGTTTCTCGAGCAGCTTGCGTTTGCGGGTGATGTCGCCGCCGTAGCACTTGGCGGTGACGTTCTTGCGCAGGGCCTTGACGGTCTCGCGCGCGATGATGCGCGAGCCGACCGCGGCCTGGATCGCGACGTCGAACATCTGCCGCGGGATCAGTTCGCGCATCTTCTCGGCGAGTTCGCGGCCGCGCTGGGTGGCGCGCTCGCGGTGGACGATCACCGACAGCGCATCGACGCGATCGCCATTGATCATCAGATCAAGGCGGACGAGATCGCCCGCCTGGTAGCGCAGGAACTGATAGTCGAACGATGCATAGCCGCGGCTGACCGACTTCAGCCGGTCGTGGAAATCCATGACGATCTCACTCATCGGCAACTCATAGCTGAGGATCACCTGCTTGCCGTGGTAGTGCATCTTCTTCTGCACGCCGCGCTTCTCCTCGCACAGCGTGATCACCGCGCCGAGATGCGACTGCGGCACGAGGATGTCGGCGTTGATGATCGGCTCGCGAATCTCGGCAAGCTGACCGGGATCGGGCAGCCGGGTCGGGTTGTCCACCTGGACGACCTCGCCGACCGTCGTCAGGACCTCGTAGATCACGGTCGGCGCGGTGGTGATCAGGTCGAGGTCATATTCGCGCTCGAGCCGCTCCTGGATGATCTCCATGTGCAGCATGCCGAGGAAACCGCAGCGGAAGCCGAAGCCGAGCGCGATCGAGGTCTCGGGCTCGTAGAACAATGCCGCGTCGTTCAGGCGCAGCTTGGAGAGGGCATCGCGCAGGTCCTCATAGCTGTCGGCGCTGATCGGGAACAGGCCGGCAAAGACCATCGGCTTGATCGCCTTGAACCCGGGCAGCGGCGCCTCCGCCGGACGATCCGTCAGGGTCAGCGTATCGCCGACCGGCGCGCCGTCGATCTCCTTGATCCCGGCGATGACGAAGCCGACCTCGCCGGCGCTGAGCGAACCGGTGTCCCTCGGCTTCGGCGTGAAGACCCCGACCTTGGTGCACTGATGGTTGCGGCCGGTCGACATCACCAGCACCTTCCTGCCGGCCTCGAGGCGGCCGTCGACGACGCGCACCAGCGAGACGACGCCGAGATAGTTGTCGAACCAGGAGTCGATGATCAGCGCGCGCAGCGGCGCATCGGGATTGCCGCGCGGCGGCGGGATGCGCCTGACCAGCTCCTCCAGCAGTTCATCGATGCCGATGCCGGTCTTGGCGCTGACATGCAGCGCGCCCTTCGCCTCGATGCCGATGATGTCCTCGAT
>CAYLKC010000182.1:0-2339 GCA_964384095.1 uncultured Chromatiales bacterium | reverse complement strand
CCAATCACGAGATCAGGGCCACAATGTTCAGGGTCGATGCCGCGCGGGCAAGGGCGCGTATTGCCGGTGCTGGCCGACAACCCGCGGCTGATCTACAGTTCAGTGCTGCCCGGAACCAGGTCCGTTCGGTCAGCGGCGTA
This sequence comes from uncultured Chromatiales bacterium, assembly GCA_964384095.1. Classification (GTDB taxonomy): domain Bacteria; phylum Pseudomonadota; class Gammaproteobacteria; order SZUA-140; family SZUA-140; genus JAITWN01. The sequence continues at coordinate 2,199 of CAYLKC010000182.1, read as the reverse complement.
TCCGACAACGTGCGGATAGGCTCTCTCTATCGACTCGAGGGTTCGATCAGCTGGGATGCCGATGTCTGGGGGAGGCTTGGCAATGTGGCGCGGGCGGCCACAGCGGATGCCGGGGCGGTACAGGCCGATCTGATGGCTGCCAGACTGTTGCTCGCAGGCGAAGTCACCCAGGCATGGCTGGCTGTGACGGAGTCTGCCCTGCAGGCTACCCTCGCCAGCAATACCGTCGACGTCTTCGAACGCAGCTTGAACATCATCGAGTCACGCTATCAGGCGGGTGTCGGGAATGCACTCGATGTGAGGCTGGCTCGCGAGAATCTTGCCGGCGCCCAGGGTGAACTGGCCGCCAGACTACGCGAACAGGATGCCTCCCTGCGCGTGCTCGAGGTACTGGTCGGACGTTACCCGACCGCAGAGATGGTGACGGATGTCAGCGACCTGCCAACGATCATCAATCCTGTCCCTGCGGGCCTGCCGGTCGAATTGCTGAGCCGGCGCCCCGACATCGCTGCGGCGGAACTTCGCCTTCTGGCAGCCAGTGAACGCGCCGACGCGGCAGCGCGCAACCGCCTGCCCGGCCTGCGACTGACCGCGAGCGGCGGTGTCACAAGCAATGAGCTGCGTGACCTCCTCGACTGGGACAATCTGGTCTGGTCCCTGTTTGCCGGCCTGACCCAACCCCTGTTCCAGGGCGGTCGACTGTCGGCGGAACAGACGCTCGCTTTCGCGCAACATCGGGAGATCCACGAGCAATACGCAATGGCCGTCCTGACGGCCTTCCGTGAGGTTGAAACCGCCCTGGCGGCCGAAACCCATCTCCTTGCACAGGAGTCGGCATTGCAGCGGGCGGCCGGCGAGGCACGTGAAGCGGCAGCTCTCGCCCAGTCACGCTATCAACAGGGACTAGCCGACATCATTACCTTGCTCGAGGCCCAGCGCCGCGCCTTCATCGCCGAAAGCTCGCTACTGCGCACCAAGAGAGATCGCCTGGATAACCGGGTCACGCTCTATCTCGCGCTCGGCGGTGATTTCACACTGACGCCGGAAGACCTGGGCATCGCCCACGCCGAACCAACAGAGGTACAGCCACCCAGATGAACCCGACTCTGCGACTCCTGCCGCCTCTGCTGGTACTCGTGCTGTCCGCTGGCATCGGCTATTCAGTGATCAAGACCGGGCCGCAGGTCGAACGCGGCGCCCCCCCTGTCAAGCCACTGCCTGTCGTCGAAGCGACGACTGTCGAGCTTGCCGCGCATCCGGTCATCATCCGCAGCCGGGGAACGGTGTCTCCCCATACCCAGAGCCTGCTTATTCCGGAGATCTCGGGGCGGATCGTCACCATCGCAAATGAGTTCCGCAACGGCGGTTTCTTCGAGCAGGGGCAGTTACTGGTAGCGATTGACCCGACCGATTACCGGAATGCGCTGACGATCGCGCAGGCCGAGCTGGCGCAGGCCCACCTTGTCCTGCGGGAAGAAGAAGCGCTGGCCATACAGGCGCGCACGGACTGGGAAAGGCTGGCCATCGATGACGAACCGAATGATCTGGTCCTGCGCGTGCCACAGCTCGACAGCGCCAGGGCGGCGGTGGCTGCCGCGGAGGCAAGGTTGCGACAGGCGGAATCCGATCTCGAGCGCACGGAGATTCGTGCCCCATACGCAGGCCGCATCCTTGAGAAAATGGCCGACCTCGGCCAGTTCGTCAGTCAGGGCACCAGCCTCGCCAGCATCTATGCTGTCGACTATGCGGAAATCAGGCTGCCGTTGACGGACCGACAACTTGCCTTCCTCGACCTGCCCGTGGCGTTTCGCGGCGAGCCCGTGCCCACTACCTGGCCAAAGGTTGAGGTGACGGCCAGCATCGGCGGCCGGGTCTATCGGTGGGATGGCCGGATCGCCCGCACTGAAGGTGCCATCGACACCCGCAGCCGCCAGTTGTTCGCTATCGCCCAGGTCGACAATCCCTACGGCCGACGTGCCGACGGGCAGCCACCGCTGATGATCGGCCAGTTCGTCGAGGCGAGGATCAGCGGACGACTACTCGAGGCGGTGATCGCCCTGCCCAGGAGCGCGCTGATCGGTGACGACGTCGTGCTTGTCATCTCCCCGGATGAGCGGGTCGAACACCGAGAGGTCAGCGTACTCAGGCACGATGATGACACCGTGTACCTCTCGGGCGGCATCGAGCCGGGCGAGCGAA
>CAYLKC010000181.1:0-2345 GCA_964384095.1 uncultured Chromatiales bacterium | reverse complement strand
CCTTCGGGCTCCGGCGAGGCTGCGCTTGACTTCGCTGCGCAAACCCGCCGGGCTTGTTCAACAGCCTGCTAGATCATCAACAGGGCGGCGGCGACCTTGCGGCGGTCGGCCATCAGGAAATTGTAGGTGCGGCAGGCGGAGCCGGTGTCCATGATCTCGACGCCGATGCCACGGCGGGTCAGCGGGGCGAGCACGCTCGCGCCGGGGCGGCGCAGGCGGGCGCCGCTGCCGAGCAGGACGACCTCGAGTCCGGGCTCATCGGCGAGTGCCTCGAAGTGACGGGCCTCGAGATCTTCGACCCGGTGCGGCGGCCAGTCCGCCACCAGTCGCTCGGGCATCATGATGAAGCTGCGATAGAGGGTCTCGCGACGCGCGGCGCCGGTCTGGAACTGCAACAGCTCATCGTCGATGACCGGCAGATCGTCGAAGCGTCGGGGAATCACGACCGTTACCTCGCCCTCGGCATAGGCGATGATCCGGTAATTACTGACGTCGGTGTCGAGGTGAATCTGCATGGCCGGGTCCGAAAATCCCATTCTGGTACAGTCTTCCCTTGCCTGCAAGCCGTCAAAGACAGGATAATAACGGATTCATTCACTTACGGATCCCGCGTCGATGATCGAGGAGTTCGCCAGAATCAACCGCCTGCCCCCGTACGTCTTCAATATCGTCAATGAACTGAAGGCGAAGGCGCGCGCGCGCGGCGAGGACATCATCGATTTCGGCATGGGCAATCCCGACCAGCCGACGCCGCCGCATATCGTCGACAAGCTGATCGAGGTCGTGCAGCGCGAGAACACCCACCGCTATTCGGTCTCGCGCGGCATCCCGCGCCTGCGTCGCGCGATCTGCCGCTGGTACAAGCAGCGCTTCGACGTAGATCTTGACCAGGACAGCGAGGCGATCGTGACCATCGGCTCGAAGGAAGGGCTGGTCCATCTCGCACTGGCGACGATGGGCCCCGGCGACGCGGTGCTGGTGCCGAACCCGGCCTATCCGGTGCATCCCTACGGTTTCGTCATCGCCGGCGCCGACATTCGCCATGTGCCGCTGGTGCCGGGTATCGATTTCTTCGACGAACTCGGCAAGGCGATCCGCGACTCGTGGCCGCGGCCGAAGATGCTGGTGCTGAACTTCCCCGGCAACCCGACCACGCAGTGCGTCGAGCTCGATTTCTTCGAGAAGGTCGTCGAGATCGCGCGCGAGCACGAGGTCTGGGTCGTGCACGATCTCGCCTATGCCGAGATCGCCTTCGACGGCTACAAGGCGCCATCGATCCTGCAGGTGCCGGGCGCGAAGGACGTCGCGGTCGAGTTCTATACGCTGTCCAAGTCCTACAACATGCCGGGCTGGCGCGTCGGCTTCATGTGCGGTAATCCGACGCTGGTGGCGGCGCTGGCGCGCATCAAATCCTATCTCGACTATGGCATGTTTACGCCGATCCAGGTCGCGGCGATCGCGGCGCTCGAGGGCCCGCAGGATTGCGTCAGCGAGATCGCCGAGATGTACCGCCAGCGTCGTGATGTGCTCTGCGACGGCCTCAATGCGATCGGCTGGCGCGTCCAGAAGCCGCGGGCGACGATGTTCGTGTGGGCGCCGATCCCGGAACAGTACCGCCATCTCGGTTCGCTCGAGTTCTCGAAGAAGCTGCTCGAGGAGGCCAAGGTCGCGGTCGCGCCGGGCGTCGGCTTCGGCGAATACGGCGATGATCATGTCCGCTTCGGCCTGATCGAGAACGAGCATCGCACCCGCCAGGCCCTGCGCGGCATCCGCCATATGTTCAGAAAGGACAGCAACCTCCAGGCAGCGACGGGATGAAACAACTGAAACCGGTCAAGGTCGGCCTGCTCGGGCTCGGCACGGTCGGCGGCGGCACGGTCAACGTGCTCGCGCGCAACCAGCAGGAGATCGCGCGCCGCGCCGGCCGCGGCATACGCATTACCCGCGCCGCTGCGCGTGAGCGGTCATTCCCCGGTGTCGACACCGCCGGCATCGACATCGGCGACGACGCCTTCGCGGTCGTCGACGATCCCGACATCCAGATCGTCGTCGAGCTGATCGGCGGCTATGAACCCGCGCGCGAGCTGGTGCTGCGCGCGATCGCGAACGGCAAGCATGTCGTCACTGCGAACAAGGCGCTGATCGCGCGCCACGGCAACGAGATCTTCGCAGCGGCGCAGAAGCAAGGTGTCATGATCGCCTTCGAGGCTGCGGTCGCCGGCGGCATCCCGATCATCAAGGCGCTGCGCGAGGGGTTGGCCGCGAATCGCATCGAGTGGGTCGCCGGCATCATCAACGGCACGACCAACTTCATCCTCACCGAGATGCGCGACAAGGGCCGCGAT
>CAYLKC010000180.1:0-2383 GCA_964384095.1 uncultured Chromatiales bacterium | reverse complement strand
AATCGTGCGCGACACCGCCTGCGAGCTGGCCGACGGCCTCCATCTTCTGCGCCTGCCTGAACTGTTCCTCGCTTTCGCGCAGCGCCGCCTCGGCACGCTGGCGCTCGGCGATCTGTTCGCGCAACTCGCGATTGGCCTGTTCGAGATCGGACGCCTTCTTCTCGAGCTTGCGCACCAGCGCCTCGTTATATTCGCGCAGGAGGACCTGCTCCGCTTCGCGCGGTCGGCTGACCGTGTCGCCTCCCGAACCGCCATTCGCCATCAGGTGGTTCATGCAGGTCATGAAGCTGTCGGGTTCTGCCGGCTTGATGATGAAGGCATCGGCGCCGAGATCGAGCGCCAGCCGTTCATCCTTGGGATCGGTATAGGTGGCGGTGTAGACGATGAAAGGCACCGCGCTCAGGGTTTCATCCGTCTTCCAGCGCCGCAGCAGCTCATAGCCATCCATCACCGGCATGAACAGATCGGACACGACGAGGTCCGGCAGCCGTTCGCTGGCCAGTTTCAGCGCCTCGGCACCGTTGCGCGCCTCGACGACTTCATGGTCATAACCGCGCAACAGCGCGCCCAGGAAGTAGAGATTCTCGGGATTGTCATCGACGACCAGCACGCGGCTCATTGGCTGCCGTCTCCGTCGACCGCATGGAGGAATTGCTCGACCTGGTCGACGAAGGTCTCCGGGTCGATCGGTTTCTCGATATAGCCCTCCGCGCCCGCGGCGAGACACTTCTCGCGGTCGCCCACCATCGCGTAGGAGGTGACGGCGATGACGGGTATTGATTTCAGCGCCGGATCGGACTTGATGGTCTCCGCGACGCGGTGGCCGTCCATACCGGGCAACTGTATATCGAGCAGGATCAGGTCGGGGCGCAGCCTGGCGGCCAGCACGAGACCGTCGGGGCCGGTTTCCGCCGGCACCACCTCGTAGCCCCGGCGCTCCAGCAGAAAGGTCGCCAGATAGCGATTCTGCGCATTATCCTCGATCAGCAGCACCGTTGCCTTCATGACGCCTCCGCTCCCTGCAAGGGTAATGTTACGCTGAAAGTGCTCCCCTTGCCCCATTCGCTTTGGGCGCCGATCTCCCCGCCCATCAATCCAGTCAGCCGGTGACAGATCGCGAGTCCGAGTCCGGTACCTTCATGGTTCCTCGAAATGCCGGCGTCGATCTGGCGAAAAGGCTGAAACAGATTCGACAAGTCAGCTGGCTTGATGCCGATCCCGGTATCGCTGATCCGCAGGCGGATCGCCCGCTGTAGCTCCCCTGCACCAGGCGGCCGGAAATCGTCGACCAACTTTGCGCTCAAGCCGATCTCACCGGCGGACGTGAACTTGATTGCATTGCTGAGCAGATTCAGCAGGATCTGTTCGAAGCGGCGCTGATCACTGACCGCCTCGCCGAGATCGGCGGCCAGGTCGATGCGGAATCCCAGACCCTTTGCCTCGGCCAGCGGCCGCACCAGCCCGATGACCTTGACGATCGACTCCTGCAGATCGAACGGCGCGCGTCCGACCTCGAGCTGACCCGCCTCGATCTTGGAAATATCGAGCACATCATCGACGAGCGCCAGCAGGTGGCGCGCGCTGCCGCGCACCATCTCCAGCTGCTTTCCCTGTTCTTCATTCAGCGGACCGGCGAGCCCCTGAAGGATGATGCCGGTGAAACCGATGATCGAATTCAGCGGGGTGCGCAGCTCGTGGGACATCGTCGCGAGAAATGCCGACTTGACCCGATCCGCGGCCTCCGCCTGCATGCGCCGCGCGCGCTCCTCCTCGACCCGCCGCCGCTCGGTGACATCGGTGCCGATGCTCAGGATCTCGAGCACCTTGCCATCGGCATCGAGTTGCACGCGATTGGTCCAGGCGACCCATACCCGTTCACCGTTGCGGCGCATGTTCTCGTTGAGATTCTGCTCGAAGGCCTTCGGGTCGGCGCAGATCTCGTCCATCAGGCGCTGCAGGTCGCGACCGCTGCTCTCGGTTTCCGGGACGATCGTACCGGTGACGTGGCGGCCGATGATCTCGTCGGCGCTGTAGCCGAAGAAGCGCAGGCCGTAATCGTTCAGGAAGGTCACATGGCCGGTCGACGTCCAGCGCAGGATGATGCTGTTAGCGTGCTCGACCAGTTCGCGATACTTGCGCTCGCTTTCAACCAGGCGCGCCTCGGCTTCGCGGCGATCCGAGATATCGATGCCCATGCCGACGAGGCAGGGACACCCGTCGAAGATGATGCGCCGTCCGGTAAAGAAGTACGGCGTCTCCCGGCCATCGCGGGCAACGAAGGATGCCTCGACTGACGACTCCCCCTTATCGAAGACTTCGTCGATACGACGCTCGACTCTCGCCTTGTCATCGCCGCGAAAGAACTCGAGCGGATGCATCCCGG
>CAYLKC010000179.1:0-2383 GCA_964384095.1 uncultured Chromatiales bacterium | reverse complement strand
CCGGGATGCATCCGCTCGAGTTCTTTCGCGGCGATGACAAGGCGAGAGTCGAGCGCCGCATAGGCGAGGTCTTCGACAAGGGGGAGTCATCCGTCGAGGCATCCTTCGTCGCCCGTGACGGCCGGGCGACGCCCTACTTCTTTACCGGCCGACGCATCATGTTCGACGGGCGCCCCTGCCTCGTCGGCATGGGCATCGACATCTCGGATCGTCTTGAAGCCGAAGCGCGCCTCGTTGAAAGCGAGCGCAAGTATCGCGAGCTGGTCGAGCATGCAAACAGCATCATCCTGCGCTGGACCTCGACCGGCCATGTTACCTTCCTGAACGATTACGGCCTGCGTTTCTTTGGCTACAGCGCCGACGAGATCATCGGCCGTCATGTCACCGGAACGATCGTTCCGGTGACCGAGAGCAGCGGCCGCGACCTGCAACGCCTGATGGACGAGATCTGCGCCGATCCCAAGGCCTTCGAGCAGAATCTCAACGAGAACATGCGCCGCAACGGCGAGCGGGTGTGGATCGCCTGGACCAATCGCGTGCAGCTCGACGCCGACGGCAAGGTGCTCGAGATCCTGAGCATCGGCACTGATGTCACCGAGCGGCGGCGCGTCGAGGAGGAGCGCGCGCGGCGCATACAGGCGGAGGCCGCCGACCGGATCAAGTCCGCATTCCTCGCGACGATGTCACACGAGTTGCGCACGCCGTTGAATTCGATCATCGGATTCACCGGCATCATCCTTCAGGGACTCGCCGGTCCGCTGAACGACGAGCAGTCGAAACAGCTGGAGATGGTGCGCGGCAGCGCGCGCCACTTGCTGGCACTTGTCAACGATGTGCTCGATATCTCCAAGATCGAGGCGGGCCAACTCGAGGTTGGGTGCGCGCCGTTTGATTTGCGCGAATCGATCGTCAAGGTCATCGGGCTGGTGCAGCCGCAGGTCGAGGTCAAGCGTCTGGGCTTCCGTATCGACCTGGCCGACGACCTTGGCGAAGCCGTCAGCGATCAGCGCCGCTTCGAGCAGATCCTGCTGAACCTGCTCAGTAATGCGATCAAGTTTACATCCGCCGGCGAGATCGGGTTGAGCGCGAAGCTGATCGACGATTTCCGCCCGCCAGGTACAGAGGAGCCACGGCGCGCGATCCGCCTGCGGGTCAGCGATACCGGGATCGGCATCAAGCCCGCTGACCTGTCGAGCCTGTTTCAGCCCTTTCGCCAGATCGACGCCGGTATTTCGAGGAACCACGAGGGCACAGGACTCGGGCTTGCGATCTGCCACCGGCTGACCGAGTTGATGGGCGGGGAGATCGGCGCGCAGAGCGAATGGGGCAAGGGAAGCATTTTCAGCGTAACATTGCCCGTGCAGGGAGCGGAGAGGTCATGAAGGCAAGGGTGCTGCTGATCGAGGATAATCCGCAGAATCGCTATCTGGCGACCTTTCTGCTCGAGCGCCGGGGCTATGAGGTCGTACCGGCGGAGACCGGTCCCGACGGCCTTGAGCTGGCCGCCAGGCTGCGGCCGGACCTGATCCTGCTCGACATACAGCTGCCCGGCATGGATGGCCACCGTGTCGCGGAGACCATCAAGTCCAATCCGGATTTGAAATCGATCCCCGTCATCGCCGTCACGTCCTACGCGATGGTCGGCGACCGTGAGAAGTGCCTCGCCGCCGGCGCGGAGGGTTACATCGAAAAGCCGATCGATCCGGAGACCTTCGTCGACGAGGTCGAGCAATTCCTCCATGCAGTCAACGGAGGCGACAGCCGATGAGTCGGGTGCTGGTCGTCGATGACAATCCCGAAAATCTCTATTTCCTGAGTGCGCTGCTGCGTGGCTATGACCACGAAGTCGTCGAGGCGCGTAACGGCGTCGAGGCGCTGAAACTGGCGCGTGAGCAGGTGCCCGACCTCATCGTGTCCGATCTGTTCATGCCGGTAATGGATGGCTACGAGTTACTGCGACACTGGAAGTCAGACGAGGTCCTGAGCGTAGTGCCTTTCATTGTCTATACCGCCACCTATACTGATCCGAAAGATGAACGCCTGGCGCTAGACCTCGGCGCCGATGCCTTCATCATCAAGCCGGCGGAACCCGATAGTTTCATGACCTGCATGAACCACCTGATGGCGAATGGCAGTACGGGTAGCGATTCGGTCAACCGGCCGCGTGAATCTGAGCAGGTGTTACTGCGTGAGTATAACGAGGCGCTGGTGCGCAAGCTCGAGAAGAAGGCGGCGGAACTCGAGCGGGCCAATCGCGAGTTGCGCGAACAGATTGCTGAGCGCCAGCGTACCGAGGAGGCGCTGCGCGAGAGCGAGGAACAGTTCAGACAGGCGCAGAAGATGGAGGCCGTCGGCCAGCTCGCAGGCGGTGTCGCGCACGATT
>CAYLKC010000178.1:0-2412 GCA_964384095.1 uncultured Chromatiales bacterium | reverse complement strand
GCCGAGAAGGTCGCGGCCTGGGTCCGTCGCGACATCGAGGATGCCGCCGACTATCTGCGCCACAGCGAGGCCGGCGAACTGGTTGACTGGTTGAAGTTCGACATCCGGCTGGTGGAGGAGCGCCTGCTCGAGCTGTTCACGAGCGTCGCCGACCGCACCCGCCTCGAACTGATCCGGCTCCGGCAGGCCGCGGAGCGCGCCGGCGAGTATCACACCGGCGAGGTCACCGGCATCGGCACGCTGGCGTGCAAGGGCTGCGGCAAGGTCCTGCACTTCCACGCGACCGGGCATATCCCGCCCTGCCCGCAGTGCCATGGCACGCGGTTCGTCCGTGCAGCGGTAGATGAATAGCGAAGGTCTTCGCCTGCAAGCTTCATGAACCCGCACGAGACCTCAGCAGGGTCCGGGCCGGTCCTGTCTTTTCAGGAGCCTGCGAGACAGGATGTCTCGCCGGCAGCCCCCAGGGATGGGTTCATGGCGGTCCTGAAAAGACAGGACCGGCCCGGACCCGGATCCACCGTGATTACCGTTCATGAAGCTTGCGTACCACTGCCGTTTCCCGACGCCGCTCGACCACCCAAGACAAAACCGGCGACCAGCATCACCAGCGCGAGTCCGACCGGCAGCCAGTTGCCGGTCAGCACGTAGAGGGTCGCGCCGGCGCGTGGCTCGACCGTATCACGCAGCACCGTCAACTCGAATTGCTCGGCCGTCGCGCGCAACTCCCCGCGCGGGCCGATGAATGCCGAGACGCCGGTATTGGTGCCGCGCGCGAGGTAGCGCCCGGTCTCGGCGGCGCGCATGCGGGCGATCTGCAGGTGCTGATGCGGGGCGATCGAATCGCCGAACCAGGCATCGTTGCTGACGTTGATCAGCAGGGTCGCCTCCGGCAGCGCGCGAATGATCTCCTCGCCGAAGGCGTCCTCGTAGCAGATCGACAGCGCGACGCGCTGGCCCGCGAGTTCGAGCGGCGGCTGGCGCGGATCGCCGGCGGCGAAATCCGACATCGGGATGTCGAACAGGTCGACGAGGTCACCGAGGACGGACTTGAACGGCAGGAATTCGGTGAACGGCACCAGGTGCTGCTTGTGATAGCGCTGCGCCGGATCGAGGCTCGCGGTGACGAGGCTGTTGTAGTAACGCCCGCTGACGAGATCCATATAGACGACGCCGACCAGCAGTTCGCTGCCGTGCGCGGCCGCCTCCACGGCGAGTTCGTCCAGAAAGGGTCGCGCGCGGTATTCGAACATCGGGATCGCGGTCTCGGGCCAGACGATCAGGTCGCTGCCCCAGTGCGCACGCGACAGTTCGGCGTAGATCTCGAGCGTCGCGTCGCGCATGCCGGGGTGCCACTTGAGGTCCTGGGGGACGTTGCCCTGCACCAGGCTGACCGTGACCGGTTCCCCGGCCGGTCGCGTCCAGTCGACCAGCGCCAGCGCGGCGCCGGAAAGCCACAACATGGTGAGCAGCGCGAAGGCGCGCCCCCGTGACCGGCCGGCGCCCTCGTGCATCGCCAGCAGCAGCGCGGCGCTCAGGGCGGCCGCGAGCGAGATCCCGTAGACGCCCGCCAGCGGCGCCAGCCCGGCCAGCGGCGCATCGATCTGGCTGTAGCCGAGGTTGAGCCACGGAAACCCGGTCAGGAACCAGCCCCGCAGCCACTCGCACAGCGTCCACACCGCCGGCAAGACCAGCACCATCGCAAGCCCCCGGTTCAGCAGCCGGGCCGAGAGCGCGCCGGCCAGCGCCGGAAACAGCGAGACAAAGACGATCAGCAACGCGGTCAGCGCGGCGGACAGCGCCCACGACATGCCGCCGAACTCGCTCATGCTGATATAGACCCAGTGGATGCCGAAGCCGAACAGGCCGAGCCCGAACAGCCAGCCACGCCAGGCCGCGCGGCGCGGCGTGACGCCCCGCCACAGGTGGAACAACACGGCGAGGGTGAGGATCGCGAGCGGATACAGCTCGTACGGCGCGAAGGCCAGCGGCGTCAACGCGCCCGCGGCAAGGGCCGCGATGTCACCTGCCCGCGTCCGGAACATCATCGCCGCCACCCCGCCGCTAGCGGTCGTTCTGCGCGGCGGAATCCGGCGCGTCGGCGGCCGCCGGGGCGTCATTCGCCACGGCCAGCTGCAACAGGTGGATGCGGCGGCTGTCGGCGTGCAGCACCTTGAAGCGGAAGCGGCCGATGCTGCGGGTCTCGCCGCGTTTCGGCAGATGCCCGAATTCGCGCATCAACAGCCCGCCGATGGTATCGAATTCCTCGTCGCTGAAATCGGCGTCGAAGTATTCGTTGAATTCCTCGACCGGCGTCAGCGCCTTGACCGTGAACAGCCCCTCGCCATGCTTCATCACATAGACCTGGTCATCGATGTCGTGCTCGTCGACGATCTCGCCGACGATCTGCTCGAG
>CAYLKC010000177.1:0-2447 GCA_964384095.1 uncultured Chromatiales bacterium | reverse complement strand
GTTTCTGCTATCGATCAAGCAAGGCGAACCGGATTGGTCGTTGCTACCGTTCGAAAACCTGGACCAGTGGCCCGCCATTCAATGGAAGCTGCACAACATTCGATTGATGAACGATCGCAGGCACAAAGCAGCGATCAGACGACTGCGAGAAGCCCTCGACCTCTGATCAAAAGACAGCATTAAACCTTGTCGAGATTCCGATATAGATCCTCGGAGTGTGGGCCGTCAATTCCGAGGTTTCGTATCACGACGTGCGGCATCCGCTGACGATCCTACCCTGCGCAGCAAGAGAGTCTGGCTACGTCGGTATTGAACCCCAACGCAGCGAGCTTCAACCCCTCGACGGTGGTGAGGTAGGGAAACAGCGTCTCGGCGAGCTCGCCCGCCGTCATATGATGCTTGATCGCGAGTGCCAGCGTCTGAATCGCATCGGCGCCTTCGGGCGCCAGGATCTGCCCCCCGACCAGCACATCTGTCCGCGCGTCGACGACCAGCTTGATCAGGCCGCGCGTATCCCGCGCCGCGAGCGCACGCGGTACCTGGTCGAGGTTGACGATCGACGTCTTCACCTCGTGACCGGCGGCGTGGCCGGCCGCCTCGGTCAGGCCCACGCCGGCGACCTGCGGATCGGTGAACACCACCCAGGGCATGGCGCGGTTGTCATAGGTCGATTCGTCACCGTTCAGGGCATTGCGTGCAGCGACCTTGGCGCCGTGGGCGGCCATGTAGACGAAGGCGTCGCGGTTCGTCACATCGCCGGCGGCGTACACCCCGGGCCGAGACGTTCGCATGTGGTCATCGACGATCACGGCGTCGCGCCCATCGAGCGCGACGCCTGACCCGGCAAGACCGAGACCGTCGGTGTTCGGCTTGCGGCCGGTCGCGACGAGCACCTTCTCGGCAGTGAGACTTTCGATGCGGCCAGCGATGTCGATGGTCAAAGCCACACCTTCCGAGGTCCGCTGAATCTCGCGATAACTGAGCCCGGCCCACACCGTGATCCCCTCGTCGCGGAGATAGCCGGTCAGCGCCGCCGATACCTCCGGTTCGCTCTCCGGCAGCAAGCGGCTGCGCGTCACCAGGGTCACCTTTGAGCCAAGCCGCGCGAACAGCTGGGCCAGCTCGCAGCCGATATAGCCACCGCCAATGACCAGTAGGGATTCAGGACGCTCGGGGAGTTCCAGCGCACTGGTGCTCGTCAGGATAGGAACCTTGGCGATTCCGGGGACATCCGGCAGCGCGGGTGCGGCGCCGGTGGCGAGGACGATTTTGCCTGATTGAAGCGGAGCACCGCCAACCGTCAGCATGCCGTCCGCGAACCTGGCCTGTCCTTCGATATAGTCGATGGTCTCGTAGCCGAGCAGCAGGTCGGCGTACTTCTGGCGGCGCAGCGTGGCGACGAGTTCATCCTTGGCAGCCATCAATGCAGACCAGTCTGTCAGCGTCGCGGCGCCCGCGAGACCCGGGAAACGCGTAGCAGATTGTGCGGCGTGCACGGCTTCGGCGGCACGGAGCAGCGTCTTCGACGGGACGCAGCCAACATTCACACAGGTGCCACCAATGGTGCCGTGTCCGATCAGCGCGACCCGCGCACCCAGGTTGGCGGCGGTGATCGCGGCCGAAAAGCCAGCCGAGCCCGCACCGATCACGGCAAGGTCGTAGGCGCGGGGCTTCGGATCACCGCCAGGCACGGCACAACAATCGTTCAAGGGGGGCTGCTCCTTCGCCGGTCGGGGATGGGGCTCAACTGCCGGTGGCGGCAGCCGGGTATCCTGCATTGGTCGAAGCGGCAGCGATGGCCGCCCTATCCGTCACTGCGGGATCGAACAGGACCGTGGCGGTCTTGTTCTCGAAATCGACGCTGACTGACTTCACACCGGAGACGCTTTCCATGGCCTTGCGTACGGTCACGGGGCACAACGCACAGGTCATGTTCTCGATGGCGAAGGTCGCAGATTGCGATTCGGCGGTGGTGGCGCCGGCCGATTGCGCCTGAGCGGGCGAGCTAGCGACTGCAGCCCACAGACCGACTGCCCCGAAAGTGAACAGCAACGCAAACATAACGGTCTTCATGACGGGAGCTCCTTCGTCCGAATTTGAAACGGTGATGTCAGTAAAACAGCGGCGCCCACCAGTCGATGCTAGCGGCAAACACGACCAGCAGGGTCGCCGCACACAGCGCCGTCTTGGCGACGATTGCGCTCTCTGGCCTCGCGCAGTACGAGCCCTCCTCGCAGGCCGGCTTCTGTTTGAAATAGACCGGACGAAAACCGAGCCCGATGAACACCAGCGCGACTCCGAGAAACACGGGCTTGTAGGGCTCGAGCGCCGTCAGGTTGCCGATCCAGGCGCCGGAGACGCCCAATGTCAGCAGCAGGAGGGGCGCAATGCAGCACGACGACGCCAGTACCGCACCGATGACGCCGCCGGCGGCAAACCAGGTCTGT
>CAYLKC010000176.1:0-2490 GCA_964384095.1 uncultured Chromatiales bacterium | reverse complement strand
TCGCCGCGATAGAACGACTGGCCGGTGAAGAACGCGCGCGCGACGTCGTCGATGATGACCTTGCCGGCGAAGGTGTCGGCCTCGCCGCCGGCGGAGACCAGCGACTCGGCGATGAAGTCGCCCTGCGCGCCGCCGGTGTCGACGAGGATGGTCTGCATGATGCGCGTGCCTTCGAACTCGATCTCGCGCATCAGCATGTCGCCGGTGGTCGCGGTGCCGTTGACGCAGGTGGCGCCGGCCGGACAGGGCGCGGCGGTGACGTCCTCGACGTTGAAGCCGGCGCTGTCGATCGTGAAGCCGTTGCCCGAGCCGTCGCCGTCGAACGGTATGACGCCGACGGGGCCGCCCGCGACCGCGGAGCCGCCCGCAAAGGCCAGCGCGATCGCGCCGGCGAGCAGGGAGGGGGTATGGTGTCTGGTCTTGTTCATGTCTGTGCTCCTGTCATCCGGTTCCATTGGTCATCATTCCCACGGCGCGTCCGGGAACGGATCGGCCTGGAGATTGGTGAAGGTGCCGGATTCGCTGTCGGCATTCGGCGCAGTGCCGAAGTTCGCATCCCACAGCGCCTGGTTGATCGCATACTCGTCGGCCCATGCCGAGACGAAGCTGACATGGCCGAGACCGGTGTCGTCGATCGTGCTGCTGTTGGTGGCGTTGGTCCAGTTCGCGGAGGCCTCGGTGGTGTAGTTGGCGATGCTCTGCACCTCGAAGTGACGATTGGCGTTGCTGCCGCCGGTATGCTGCTGACCGCCATGCCAGAGCAGGCCGGCGCCGAAGACGACGCCGATGTGATCGCCGGCGCTGTAGCTGATCGACTGGCCGTCGGCGAGTTCCATCGTGCCGCCGTCCGCCGTGTACGCGCCCGAGACCTGGCGCATCGTCATCGGCGTGCCGCGATTGCCGGCGATGTTGTCGACGGTGTAATCGATGCGCAGCATCGCGCCGGCGGTCGTCGCGGTATTGAACTGCGCGCCGCTCAGCACCCTGCGCTCGAACCAGAAGTCGACCGCGCCGAGGTTCGCGAGGGTGTTGCGCTGATGGATCACGAGGCCCGGTTCATCGTTGTCGGCGTCGCGCATCGTGCCGCTGTTGAGAGTGGTGTTCATGAAGTCGCCGTCGTCGAAGGCGACGAAGTTCAGCGCCGCGACCGGGAAGCCGCCGTTCGCGGCCTCGACGAAGGATTCGTTGCGGAAGGTCGCCTCCAGTGCCGTACCGGTGAAGCCTTCGTCGGTGGTGATGGTCTGGAAATAGCCCATCGCATTCGGGTCGTCGTCGGCGCGGACGCGCGCCTGGAGCATGCCGTTTTCGCTGAGCAGTACGACGCAGGCAGGGGGGACGCAGTTGCTGCCGCCTTCGCCGTCCGGTCGCAGGGTGATGACGCCGTCCGTGGCCTCCCAGGTGTTGAAACTCAGGCCCGAGGGGGGCGCCGCCACGGCCGCGCCGGCGAGCAGCAGGGCCGCCGGGACAAGGCTGGCGCCGTAGAGGATCTGTCTTTTCATCGCGTCTCTCCTGGTCATGCGCAGGCCGGGGGCGCGGCGCGCAGGCGAAACGCCGGCGCGGACATGCGCGTCAAGGCCTTGATTGATTGAGTATTCTTGGGGCTAGATGAGAAGCGCCGGGGCGCCTCGGGTACTGCGGGCGAGATCTTTTTATAGTGGTCGGCCGGGCGCGCGGGGCGGCCGGCCGGATCCTGTTAACAGCTTTATCGGCACCCGGTCACATTTCTTGAGGGCCCGACGCGCCCGTTGGACGCGCTGGCGGCCCCCGGTATGATCGCCCGGATGGTCGGCGATCACGAAGAGACACAGGTGCTTGCTTTGCTCGGGCGGAATGCGCTGGAGCAGGCGCTGTCGGTCTGCAACACCCTCGTTGACGACGCACCGGAGGATGGCCGCGCGCGGTATCTGCTGGGCCTCGTGCATGCGCGCCGGCAGGCGCTGCCCGAGGCCGAACAGGCGTTTCGGGAGGCCGTCCGCCTCGACCCCGGGCTGGCCGCGGCGTGGCTCAGGCTCGGTCAGGTCTGCGAGCGGCAGGGACGGCTTGCGGAGGCCGAGGCGCCGTTGCTGCGCGCCCTGGCGCTCGCGCCCGAGCTGCTCGAGCCGCGCGAGGCGCTGGGCCGGGTCTATACCCGGCTCGGGCGCCTCGATGAGGCGATCAAACAATTTCGACAGGTCGTCGCCCGAATGCCGGACTCACTGCCGGCGCTGGACGGGCTGATCCGGTCCTGCCGGCTGGCGGGGTATGCGGACGAGGCCTTTGCGGCCTGCACCCGCGCGCTCGCGCTCGCGCCCGACAACGTGCGGGTGCGGGTGTGCATGGGTCAGCTCTGTCGCGGCCGCGGCGAGGTAACGGCGGCGCTCGAACATTTTCGCGCTGCCCTGCAACTGTCCCCCGATGATCTGCCCGCGGCCTGCGGCGCCGCAGAGGCCCTCGAACGCACGGGACAGGCGGAACAGGCGCTGGCCCTGCTGCAGCCGTTCGCGCACCGGT
>CAYLKC010000175.1:0-2497 GCA_964384095.1 uncultured Chromatiales bacterium | reverse complement strand
GCACGATCACGACCGAGATCGTCGACGCGCCGGTGTTCTACTACGCCGAGGACGACCACCAGCAATATCTCGCGAAGCATCCCGGCGGTTATTGCGGACTCGGCGGCACCGGCGTCGCCTGTCCGCCGCTGACGCCCGCCGCGAGCCGCTGACGGCATGGCCGGCGGTCCGTTGCAGACCCGCAGGGTCGAGTTCCCGAACGCGCGCGGCCACCGCCTGCGCGGCAGCCTCGAGCAGCCGTCCGGGCGCGATGCTGTGGCCTTCGCGCTGTTTGCGCATTGCTTCACCTGCAACAGCGATTACCGCCTCGTCCGCCTGATCGCGCGCGAGCTGGCGGGGCAGGGCATCGCCGTGCTGCGCTTCGACTTCACCGGACTCGGCAGCAGCGGCGGTCGTTTCGAGGACAGCAACTTCACGACCAACATTGAGGACATCGAGGCGGCAGCGCACTGGCTGGAGGAGGAACTGTCGGTCCCGCCGCGCTTGCTGATCGGTCACTCGCTCGGCGGCGGGGCGGTGCTGGCAGCCGCCGGCCGGCTGCCGGCCGTGCGCGCGGTCGCGACGATCAACGCGCCTTCGAGAGCGGATCATGTGCTCGGGCATCTCGAGGGTGCGGTCGCGGAGGCCGCCCGCCACGGCGTCGGTGAGGCCGAGATCGGCGGGCAGCGCTACACGATCACGCAACAGCTGATCGACGACCTGCGCGCGGCGGACCTCGACGCCGCGATCCGCGCGCTCGACGCCGCGCTGCTGGTGCTGCACGCGCCGCTCGACCGCACTGTCGGCATCGCCCACGCAGGCCGGATCTTCGAACTCGCGCGGCATCCGAAGAGCTTCATCGTGCTCGACGGCGCCGATCACCTGCTCGGCCGCGAGCGCGATGCGCGCTATGCGGCACGGATCATCCGGACCTGGGCCTCGGCCTATCTCGATCCGGCCTGAACCTCGAGCAGCGCCGGTTCCCCGCAATGCGCGAGCAGCGCTGCAGCGGCACTGTCACGCAGCGTGAGCGCGCGCGACCATTCATCCCCTACCTCCGGCGCCGTGACGGGCGGCAGGAAGCGGACTGTTGCCGTGCCCGGGCTCGGTCCGCGGCTGCCGTCGGGCAGCAGCGCGCGACT
Source organism: uncultured Chromatiales bacterium (assembly GCA_964384095.1). Taxonomy (GTDB): domain Bacteria; phylum Pseudomonadota; class Gammaproteobacteria; order SZUA-140; family SZUA-140; genus JAITWN01. Next base: position 1,376 of record CAYLKC010000175.1, on the reverse strand, counting down.
GCCGCGCAGCGCGACCGGATAGAGCGGGAGACCGGCCGCGGCGGCGGTTGCGAAGGCGCCCATGCGAAACGGCCGCAGTCCGGGCGCGCGCGTGAAGGTCCCCTCCGGGAAGAACAGCAGGCGATCGCCGGCGCGCGCCCGCTCGATGAGGTCCCGGGTGTCGCTCGCGCCCTGGCGGGTGTCGAAGCGCTCGACGAACACCACGCCGAGGCGTTGCAGGAAGATCCTCACGATTGCGCGCTCGCGCAGTTCCGATTTCGCGACGAAGGCGACCGGGTCCGGCAGCGCTCGCATCAGCAGCAGCGCATCAAGATAGCTGGCATGGTTCGCGACCAGGATGGCCCCGCGATCCGGCACCGGCCTGTATTCGCGGCCCTCGATGTCCATACGTACCCCGATGGCAGTCAGCCACAGGCCGACGGCGGCGCGTGTCGCCTGCCAGCGCAGTCCGCGCGATGGCAGTATGACGACGAGCAGCCAGGTCAGCAGCGCGAGCGGCCAGGCCGTCGCGTGCGCGCGGGCGACGCGCAATGCGGACGGGGTCCCGCGCACGGCGCGGCGGAACAGGCGCGGCAATGTGCCGCGGGAGACCCGCAGCAGTTGGCGCCAGACTGCCAGCGGCGGACGGTCGAGATCTCCGCGCTCGTAGCGTTCGCGGCAGGCCGTGCGCCGGATCTTCCCGCTCGGCGTCTTCGGCACCGTCCCCGGCGCGGCGAGGACGACGTCATCGGGCGGCGTACTGCAGCGCGCGGTGGCGGTCTCCCTGATGCGGGCGCGCAGCAATGAGCGTGTGTCGGCATCCCGCGCGCGCGTTTCGGCAACGATGACCAGGCGTTCGCTGCCAAGCGCGGGATCACGGACGCCGAAGGCCGCGACGCGCCCCGCGCGGAGGCCGTCGATCTGCCCGACCGCCTCCTCGATCTCGTGCGGGTAGAGATTGCGACCGGCAAGAATGATCACGTCCTTCGCGCGCCCGGTCAGCCTGATCTCGCCGTCCGCGCTGTAGGCGAGGTCACCGGAATCGAGCCAGTCGCCCTGGCGCAGCCGGCGCGTCGCCTCCGGGTTGCGGTAATAACCCTGCGTCGCCGACGGCCCGCGAAACAGGAGGCGGCCGACCACGCGATCCGGCAGCGCCGCGCCCTGATCATCGACGATGCGCACCGCGTGTCCGGGCAGCGGCGCGCCGCAGCTCGGAAACCGCAAGGCCGTTGCATCGTCCGCTCCGGCCGGGACGGCCAGACCGCCGTCGAGGAACGGCTCGCGCCGGATCCGGTCGATCAGCGGTCCGCGACCGAGCGGCGGGAAGGTCAGGCCGACGCTGCACTCGGCGAGGCCATAGACCGGCATCAGCGCCTCGCGGCGCAGGCCGCAGGGCG
>CAYLKC010000174.1:0-2505 GCA_964384095.1 uncultured Chromatiales bacterium | reverse complement strand
TCGGCGTCGATGCGCTCGCCGACGGCCAGTTCCGCGATACGTTCGCCGAAGTCCGCGGCGGTGACAACAGTGACCTGATCGCGCACCCGGACACGGCCATGCTCGCTGCGCCGACCGCACGGCGGCTCGGGATCACGCCCGGCGAACCACTGATGATTCGCATCGGCGGTCGCATGCAGACCCTGCAGATCCTCGCGCTGTTCGAGGCCGGCGACGGCGGCGATACCGCGATCGAGGGCCTGCTGGTCACCGACATCGCGACCGCGCAGGAACTGACCGGCATGATCGGGCGTCTCGGCTGGATCGATCTCCGGCTGCCTGAGGGCGAGCCCGGCGAACGGATGCAATCGCGCATCGCAGCCCTGCTGCCGCCGGAGGCGGCGATCGTACCCGCGGACGCGCGCGCGGAATCGCTCGCCGGCATGAGCCGCGCCTTTCACACCAATCTGACCGCAATGAGCCTGCTCGCACTGGTCGTCGGGATGTTCCTGATCTACAACACCATGGCCTTCGCCGTCGTGCAACGCCGGGGCGTGATCGCACGCCAGCGCCTGCTCGGCGTCACCCGCGGCGAGATCCTCTCGGGCGTGCTGGTCGAGGCGCTCATGATCGGCATTGCAGGCACGCTGATCGGCCTCGTTGCCGGCATCCTGCTCGGGCAATCACTGCTGGCGCTGGTTACGCGGACGATCAACGACCTCTATTTCGTCGTCACAGTGAGCGCGCCGCAATTCTCTCCGGCAACCTTCCTCATCGCCGCGCTGCTCGGCATCGGCGCGACACTGGCCGCCGCGCTGTCACCCGCGCTCGAGGCCGCGCTGACCTCGCCGCGCGCCGCCCTGCACCGCTCGACACTGGAGTCGAAGAGCCGCCGGCTGACGCCCCGCCTGGCGCTGGCTGGCCTGCTCGCGATCACCGGCGCGCTGTTGCTGATCACGCTATCCTCCCGTTCGCTGCTGGCCGGCTTCATCGGCCTGTTTCTGGTGATCCTTGGCATGACCTTCCTGACGCCGCCGTTGACCGCCCTGATGAGCCGGCTGGCCGGCCAGGCGCTTGCCCCGTTTGGGATCGCATTGCGCCATGCGGTGCGCGGTATCCGCGATGCGTTGAGCCGTACCGGTGTCGCCATCGCCGCGCTGATGCTCGCGGTTGCGACGACGATCGGCGTCGGTCTGATGATTGACAGCTTCCGCGGCTCCGTTGCCGACTGGCTCGAGGCCTCGTTGCAGGCCGACCTCTATGTGTCCGCACCCGGTCTCGGCAGCCGTCGCGCCGCCGGCAACCTCGATCCCGAGCTGATCGAACGCCTGCTTGCGCTGCCGCACTTCCGCGCCCACTCGACCGGACGCAGTGTCAGCCTGGAATCCACGGGCGGTTACACCGACCTCTTCGTCCTCGGCCTGTCGCCCGGACTCACACCCCGCTACCCGCTCCGCGCTGCCGATCCCGCTGTGGTCTGGCCCGCGTTCGAGCGCGGCGAAGCAGTGCTGGTCTCGGAACCGATGGCCTGGCGTTTGTCACTCGCCCCCGGCGACCGGATCGAATTGCGTACTGCCGACGGACCACGATCGTTTCCGGTCGCCGCGATCTACCAGGACTACAGTTCATCGCAGTGCGAGGTGCTGATGTCACGCGGCCTGTATCAACGTCATTTCGATGACCCCGGTATCGGCGGGCTCGGACTGTATCTTGCCGCAGACATCACGATCGAGGATGCAATGCGCGCCGTGCGCGCGGAGATTGCCGCCGGCCCCGCGCAGGCAGTCCACCTGCGCTCGAATCTCGAGTTGCGCGAGTTGTCGCTCGGCATCTTCGATCGCACCTTCACGATCACCGAGGTCCTGCGCCTGCTCGCGGTCGGCGTCGCGGTGATCGGCATCCTGAGCGCGCTGATGGCCCTGCAACTCGAACGCGCCGTCGAGATCGGCGTGCTGCGCGCGCTCGGCTTCACACCGGGTCAGGTCTGTGGCATGGTCACGCTGCAGACCGGTCTGATGGGACTGATCGCCGGACTGATTGCGATCCCGACCGGGCTACTGCTCGCCGTGCTGCTGATTCACGTGATCAACGAGCGCGCCTTCGGCTGGACGATGCACACCGTGGTGTCGCCCGGGGTCATCGCCACCGGGGTGCTGACCGCGGTGGTCTCCGCCGTGATCGCCGGCCTCTACCCGGCCTGGAAGATGAGCCGAACACCGCCCGGCGCGGCCTTGCGCGAGGAATGAACATGCAGCTGTTGCTCAAAATCCTGCTCGTCGCGGCCGTCGTCGCGATCATTGCTGCGCTGATCATCATCCCGGCGCGGATGCTCGAGCAACGCGCACCGGCCGGGGCCGGGGACGGCGCGGCGCTGAGCCTGTCCGGCGTCCTCGGCGCTGCCGGGGATGACATCGACGAAGGGTTTGCACGCGCCCTTGCGCCGCAGGCATTCGAGTTCCCGCGCGATCACGGCCCCCATCCCGATTTCCGCAATGAGTGGTGGTACTTCACCGGCAACCTCGAGGA
>CAYLKC010000173.1:0-2565 GCA_964384095.1 uncultured Chromatiales bacterium | reverse complement strand
GGACGACGCCGAGCTGCGGATGCAGCGTCGTGAACGGATAGTCGGCGACCTTTGGCCGCGCAGACGACACCGCGCGGATGAAGGTCGACTTGCCGGCGTTCGGCAAACCAAGCAGGCCGACATCGGCGAGCAGCCGCAGCTCGAGCCCGAGCCGGCGCTGTTCCCCGGCGCTGCCCGGCGACGAACGCCTCGGCGCGCGGTTGGTGCTGCTCTTGTAGCGGGTATTGCCGAGGCCGTGGAAACCGCCCTTGGCGACCAGCAGGCGCTGCTCCGCCGCGAGCACCTCGCCGATCTCCTCGCCGGTCTCGGCGTCGCGGACGATCGTGCCGACCGGCACCCGGATCAGCAGGTCCTCGCCGCTGCGCCCGGTGCAGTTCGCGCCCTTGCCATTCTCGCCGCGCTCGGCGCGGAACATGCGGGCATGGCGGAAGTCGACCAGGGTGTTGATGCCGGGATCGCCGACCAGCCAGATGCTGCCGCCATCGCCGCCATCGCCGCCGTCCGGGCCGCCGAAGGGGATGAATTTCTCGCGCCGGAAGCTGACGCAGCCATCTCCGCCATCGCCGGCCTTGACCTGGATTGTTGCCTCATCGACGAACTTCATTTCTGCTATCCCCAGCGGGGTCAGCCCCCGGCGTCACCAACAAAAAACCCCGTCAGGGACGGGGTTTCGGGCGCTGCATCCGCGGTGCCGCTCAGGCGGGCAAGATGCTGACGTAGCGCCGTTGCTTCGGACCCTTGACGTCGAAACGCACGACGCCGTCGATCTTCGCGAACAGCGTGTGGTCGTGACCGAGGCCGACATTCGCGCCCGGATGGAAACGGGTGCCGCGCTGACGCACGATGATGTTGCCGGCCAGCACGTTCTCGCCGCCGAAGCGCTTGACGCCGAGGCGCTTCGATTCGGAGTCGCGACCGTTGCGGCTGCTGCCGCCTGCCTTTTTATGTGCCATCGTCTTCTACCTGATGCTGAATGCGAATAACCGTCAGCCGGCCGAGATCCCGGTGATCTCGATCTCGGTGAAATGCTGGCGGTGTCCCTGTTCCTTGTGATAGTGCTTGCGGCGGCGATGCTTGACGATACGGATACGCTCGCCGCGGCCATGCCTGCGGATCGTCGCGCTGACCTTGCCGCCGGTCAGGTAAGGCGCGCCGACCCTGACGTCATCGCCATCGGCGACCATCAGCACGCGCTCGATACCGACCGTGTCCCCCTCGGCCGCGTCGAGTTTCTCGACCCGGATCCTGTCGCCCTTGCCGGCCCGGTACTGCTTGCCGCCCGTCTGGAATACCGCGTACATTGACTTGCTCCAAGTAGGCCCGCGCCCTGAAAACGCAGGAGAATCAGAAAAGCAGGGCATTTTAGCCAATCACCCGGGGGAGGTCAATCATCGCCGCCGATATCACTTGCCTGTGCTCTGGCGGGCCTCTACACTCAGGGGTCCCGTCAGCGCAACGGAACCGAACCAGGTGATTGTGGACGCCCCCGTAAAATCTGCCCGTCGAACCATGGACCTGGCCGGAATCCAGGCACTCGTCGCCGAAGACATGCGCGCGGTCAATGCCCTGATCCACCACCGCCTGCGCTCCGATGTCCACCTGATCAACCAGCTGAGCTATTACATCGTCAACAGCGGCGGCAAGCGTCTGCGCCCGATGATGGTGCTGATGAGTGCCCGGGCACTGGGGCACGAAGGCGGGCATCATATTGATCTGTCAGCGGTTGTCGAGTTCATCCATACCGCGACCCTGCTCCACGACGACGTCGTCGACGCCTCCGAGCTGCGCCGCGGCCGCGAGACCGCGAACGCGGTCTGGGGCAACGAGGCCAGCGTGCTGGTCGGCGACTTCCTGTATTCCCGGGCCTTCGAGATGATGGTCGAAGTCGGCAGCATGCGCGTCATGGAGATCATGTCGAAGGCGACCAACGTCATCGCCGAGGGCGAGGTCCTGCAACTGCTCAACAGCAACGATGCCGATACCACCGAAGAGAGCTACATGAACGTGATCCGCTGCAAGACCGCGAAGCTGTTCGAGGCCGCGGCGCAGATCGGCGCGGTCCTGTGCAAGGCCGGTCCCGATCAGGAGCAGGCCATGGCCGCCTACGGCATGCACCTCGGCGCCGCATTCCAGCTCGTCGACGACGTCCTCGACTACTCGGCCTCGGCCGAGCATATCGGCAAGAACATCGGCGATGACCTCGCCTCCGGCAAGCCGACCCTGCCGCTGATCCACGCGATGCGGGTCGGCACCCCGGACCAGGTCGCCCTGATCCGCAAGGCCATCGAGCACGGCGACCGCGGTGAGATCGCCCGTGTGCTCGAAGCCGTTGAATCCACGGACGCCCTGGCGTACACTGCGCGGTCGGCGCAGGAAGAAGCCCGAAAGGCGGCCGAGTCGCTCGACCCCATTCCCGCCTCTCCGTACAAGGATGCCCTGTACGCCTTGGCCGAGTTCTCGGTCAACCGCAGTTACTAGTTCCCAATCGGGGTGTAGCTCAGCCTGGTAGAGCACTGCCTTCGGGAGGCAGGAGTCGCACGTTCAAATCGTGTCACCCCGACCAAT
>CAYLKC010000172.1:0-2577 GCA_964384095.1 uncultured Chromatiales bacterium | reverse complement strand
TTCTCGCGTATCGCCTGCGGGATGCCGGGGCCGTTGTCGATGATGTCGATCCTGGCAACCAGCTTGTAGAGCCGGTGGCCGATCGTGAAGCGGCGCTGGGTCCGCGTCTGCAACACGATGCGGCCGCGTTCGCCGATGGCCTGCAGCGCATTGCGCGTGATGTTCAGCACCGCCTGGATCATCTGGTCTACGTCGATCACGAGCTCGGGGATGCTCGGATCGTAATCGCGGACGATCTCGATGCCGGGGCCGGCCTCGGCCTGGATCAGGGTCCGCACCCGTTCGACGACCTCATGGATGCTGGCGCGGCGGCGCACGGGGGGCGCATGCGGCCCGAGCATGCGGCTGAGCAGGGATTGCAGGCGGTCCGCCTCGCCGATGATGACACCGGTATATTCGCGGAGGCCGGGATCGTCCAGTTCACGTTCCAGCAACTGGGCGGCGCCGCGCAGGCCGCCGAGCGGATTATTGATCTCGTGTGCCATGCCGCGCATCAGCAGGCGGGTGTTCTGGTTCTGCGCGATCAGGCTCTCCTCGCGGGCGATGCGCAGGTGGCGGTCGACGCGGATCAGTTCGAGCAGCAGTTCGCGGTCCTCACGCGCCTCGTGCAGCGGGGTCACGGTGACATCGACGGTGATCGTGCGCTGGTTCGGCAACCGCAGCTCGACCTCGCGCTCGGTATACGGGTGGCCGGTCTCGACCGAGCGGCTCAGCGATTCGAACAACGCGGTGTCCGCGGGCAGTAGTTCACGCAGGGGATGACCGAGCATGTGGCGGGCGCTGACCTCGAACAGGATCTCGCCGGCCGGGTTCAGGTAGCGGAAGCGCAGGTCACGATCGAGCACCACGACTGCAGTGTTCAGGTTCTCCAGCAATCTTGCACGTCCCGGGTCTGTCATCGTCTGTGCTCGCACTACAGCCGGTTTGCAAGAACCAAACCAATCATGCCCTGGCCGCCGGGCACACTTTGGGGCGATCAGTTTATGTAATTATTTCAGTTCGTTATGCATGATGTCCGGCAGCCATAGCCGAAACGGGTGCAATCACGGCGGTGGCGTGGGTCAGGGTATGTGCTGATTATGCACCAATGTAGTGCGCCTGCAAGCCGGGCGCACAATCACGGGGATCGGCGCCGGATCAGCGCTGCGGGCGGGTCGGCGACAGGATCGAATGCTGGCGCAGGTGAAAGGTGACCGGCGTAGCCGTGATCATCGTCGCGCCGCCGGTATCCTCGACGATGGCTTCGAGGACATGGGTGCCGCGGAAGACATTGGCGATCGTGAAGCGGCCCGCGCCACCGGCATCGGCGACGATCGCGCCGTCCATCAGGATCAGCAGGCGGTCACCCGGGCGCAAGGCCGGTTCGACATCGACGCCGACCTCGATGATATTTTCGTGATTCCAGATCACCTCATCGTCCGCCGGCGCGGTGATCGCAAGGTGATCGTAACGGAAGGCCTCGGGCGGCGAGGTCCGTGGCGGCGCCGCCGCCGGCGCCTGGAATGAAGGCACGACCTGGGCATCGCGGGACTCGACCCGGGTGGCATCGGGGTGCGGCTGGTCCGAAAAGATCACCGTGCCGTCCGGCAGTTCGCGCTTGAAGATATCGGCGCCCGCTGCCAGCGCGGAGGACTGCGCGGCGCACCCCAGCGTCGTGGCAAGGAAGATCGGGTACAGTCTGCGGAAGATGGCGTCCACACCCGTTATTTAGCGGGGTTCGCGGCCGATGTCAAAGAAATCCCCCGCAGTTTTGCAACTGCGGGGGATCGGGGACTTACATACTGTAATACATGTCGAACTCGACCGGATGCGTGGTCATGCGCAGGCGCGTGACCTCGCCCATCTTCAGGTCGATATAGCCGTCGATCGCGTCGTCGGAGAACACGCCGCCCGCCTTGAGGAATTCACGGTCCTGGTCGAGGGCATCGAGCGCCTGGTCGAGGGCGTGACAGACGGTCGGGATGTCCTTCAGCTCTTCCGGCGGCAGGTCGTAGAGGTTCTTGTCCATCGCATCGCCGGGGTGGATCTTGTTCCTGATGCCGTCGAGACCGGCCATCATCATTGCCGCGAACGACAGATACGGATTGCCGCTCGAATCCGGGAAGCGGACCTCGATGCGGCGCGCATTCGGGTTGGCGACATGCGGGATGCGGATCGACGCCGAGCGGTTGCGCGCGGAGTAGGCGAGCATGACCGGGGCTTCGAAGCCCGGCACCAGTCGCTTGTAGCTGTTGGTGCTGGCGTTGGTGATCGCGTTCAGCGCGCGGGCGTGCTTGAGGATGCCGCCGATGTAATACAGCGCGATGTCCGACAGGCCGCCGTACTTGTTGCCGGTGAACAGGTTCTTGCCGCCCTTGCCGAGCGACTGGTGTACGTGCATGCCGCTGCCGTTGTCGCCGACCAGCGGTTTCGGCATGAAGGTGACGGTCTTGCCGTAGGCATGGGCGACGTTCCAGACGACATACTTGAGGATCTGGTTCTGATCGGCGCGCGCGACCAGGGTATTGAAACGGGTGCCGATCTCGCACTGGCCTGCGGTCGCAACCTCATGGTGGTGCACCTCGACCGGCACGCCCA
>CAYLKC010000171.1:0-2591 GCA_964384095.1 uncultured Chromatiales bacterium | reverse complement strand
CGCGCTGCATGCGACCCGCGCCGCGGTCGAGGAAGGCATCGTGCCGGGCGGCGGCGTGGCGCTGGTGCGCGCGCTGGCCGCGGTCAAGGGCCTCAAGGGCGCCAACCACGACCAGGACGTCGGCATCGGCATCGCGCGCCGCGCGATGGAAGAGCCGCTGCGCCAGATCGTCGCCAACGCCGGCGAGGAGCCGTCGGTGATCCTGAACAAGGTCATCGAAGGCAAGGGCAACTTCGGTTACAACGCCGCGACCGGCGAGTTCGGCGACATGGTCGAGTTCGGTATTCTCGACCCGACCAAGGTCACCCGCACCGCGCTGCAGAATGCGGCATCGGTCTCCGGTCTGATGATCACGACCGAGGCGATGGTCGCCGAGATCCCGCAGGAGAACAAGGGCGGTGGCGCCGGCGGCGGCATGCCCGACATGAGCGGGATGATGTAAGCCGAGAGGCCAGAGAAGTGAAGGAGACGCCCCCGGAAACGGGGGCGTTTTTTTTTGGAAGGCATCCCCCCTGCCCCCCTTCGCAAGCGAAGGGGGGCTTCGCTGGGGAAGGAGTGACTTGTGATTCCCCCCTTCTTTAGAAGGGGGGCCAGGGGGGATGCGAGCGGAGCGAGCCGGCTACAGCAGAAACATCCAACCCCAGCAGAAACAACCAACCCCGCTTACATCGACAACGCGCGGAAACCGTTGTCCTTGTCTTCGTCGTCGGTCAGGCGCAGGCCGGCGGCGCCGGCGGTGCGTTCGCCTTCCTTTTCCTCGAGGTCGATGCGCAGGCGCAGGTTGTTCTGCGAATCGGCGTTGCGCAGCGCCTCTTCATAGGAGATGCGGCCGGATTTGTAGAGCTTGTACAGCGCGCCGTCGAAGGTCTGCATGCCGAGGTTCTCGGAGCGCTCCATGACTTCCTTGATCTTGTGGATCTCGCCCTTCAGCACGAGGTCGTTGATCAACGGGGTGCCGAGCAGGATCTCGAAGGCGGCGACACGTTTGCCGTCGAGGGTCGGCACCAGGCGTTGCGAGACGATGCCGCGGATGTTCAGCGACAGGTCCATCAACAACTGGTTGCGGCGATCCTCGGGGAAGAAGTTGATGATGCGGTCGAAGGCCTGGTTGGCGTTGTTTGCGTGCAGTGTCGAGATTGCGAGGTGGCCGGTCTCGGCGAAGGCGATCGCGTATTCCATCGTCTCGCGGTCGCGCACCTCGCCGATCAGGATCACGTCCGGCGCCTGGCGCAGCGTGTTCTTCAGCGCCTCCTCGTAGGTCAGCGTGTCGTCGCCGACCTCGCGCTGGGTGATGATCGAGCGCTTGTGCTGATAGAGATACTCGATCGGGTCCTCGATGGTGATGATGTGGCCGGCGCTGGTCGAATTGCGATAGTCGATCATCGACGCCAGCGAGGTCGATTTACCGGAACCGGTCGCGCCGACGAACAGGATCAGACCGCGCTTCTGCATGATCAGCTTGCTGAGCGCGCCCGGCAGTTCGAGTTCCTCCATCGTCGGGATCTTGGTCTTGATGTTGCGGATGACGAGTCCGATATGGTTACGCTGCTTGAAGATGTTGACGCGGAAGCGACCGACCGACGGGCTCGAGATCGCCAGATTCATCTCCGGGTTCTTCTCGAACGCCGCCTGCTGCTCCGGCGACATCAGCTTGTACGCAATCTGCTTGGTCGAGCCGGGGGGGAGCGGATTCTTGTCGACCGGCTTCATCTGTCCGTGAATGCGCATCGACGGCGGGGCGCCGACCGTGAGATACAGGTCGGAACCTTCCTTGGCGACCATCAGCTTCAGGTAATCGGAGAAATCCATCGGGTGTCGCCTCGCGGTCCAGGTTGCGGGTCGTGAAATCTATCTGTTAGCTTGTATCGGCCGGAATCACCGGGTTTTTAGTCCGGTCATCTCCGCGGCCCGCTCCGCCGGACTTCGTGATAATCTTGCGCGGATTCAGAGACCTGGCGCACAACACCCGAGGCCCGCGATGACATCGACCGCTGCCGGACAGCCCCGCCCCGCGAGATCCGCGACCGCTTCGCGGGCCGAGCTTCGCCTGCCGCCGGCACTCGCGGACGCGGTCGCGATCAGCCAGGAACAGTATCTCGAGCGCGCCGCCGACGCCGGAATCGCACCACTCGCGCACCCGGAACTGCGCGCGGTCCTGCACCGGGTCTGGGCGCTGAGCGATTTCGTCGCCGGGGCCTGCATCGCCGATCCGGCGATGCAGGACGACCTGCTGGCGAGCGGCGAGCTGTTCATCGCCACCCCGCTCGGCGACTACGAGGCCCGCGTCGACGCCGCGCTCGGCAAGGCGACGGCGGTCGAGGCGCTGCAACCGCTGCTGCGCCGCCTGCGCCGGCGCGAGCTGGTGCGCATCGCCTGGCGCGATCTCGCCGGCTGGGCGACGCTGGAGGAGACCCTGCGCGAGACCTCGGCGCTGGCCGAGGCGCTGATCGACGGCGCGCTGCGCCGGCTCCACGAGGGCCTCGCGCGCGAACACGGGGAACCGCACGGCGCCGGCAGCGGCGCGCCGCAGACGCTGGTCGTGCTCGGCATGGGCAAGCTCGGCGCGCGCGAGCTCAACTACTCCAGCGACA
>CAYLKC010000170.1:0-2622 GCA_964384095.1 uncultured Chromatiales bacterium | reverse complement strand
CCCCCTTCGCTTGCGAAGGGGGGCAGGGGGGATGCGAGCGCAGCGAGTAGCGCTTGTTACTTGTCCCGCAACAACTCGTTGATCCCCACCTTCGACCGCGTCTTCTCATCGACCTGCTTGATGATCACCGCGCAATAAAGACTGTGGCTGCCGTCCTTTGAAGGCAGGCTGCCCGGCACGACGACCGCGCCCGGCGGCACCTGTCCATAGCTGACCTCGCCGGTCATGCGGTTGTAGATCTTGGTGCTCTGCCCGATGTAGACGCCCATCGACACCACCGCGCCCTGGCCGACGATGACGCCCTCGACGATCTCCGAACGCGCGCCGATGAAGCAGTCGTCCTCGATGATGGTCGGGTTGGCCTGCAGCGGCTCGAGCACGCCGCCGATGCCGACGCCGCCGGACAGATGGACATTCCTGCCGATCTGCGCGCAGGAACCGACCGTTGCCCAGGTGTCGACCATCGTGCCGCTGTCGACATACGCGCCGATGTTGACATAGGACGGCATCAGCACGACGCCCGGCGCGATGTAGGCGCCCTTGCGCGCGCTGGCCGGCGGCACGACGCGGACACCCGATTCACGGAAGTCGCGCGGGCTCGCCGCGGCGTATTTCGAATCGACCTTGTCGTAGTAGTTCGTGAAGCCGCCCTTCATGAAGCGGTTGTCCTCGATGCGGAACGACAGCAGCACGGCCTTCTTGAGCCACTGATTCGTGATCCAGCCCGTATCGGTCTTCTCTGCGACGCGCAACAGCCCGCGGTCGAGCTGGTCGATGACCTCGCCGACGGCCTCCTTGACGTGGGTGTCGACGGTGCGCGGTGTGATGTCTGCGCGGCGCTCGAAGGCCTCGTCGATGATCTTCTGCAGGTCGTTCATGCTTACTGTCTCCTGAAAGCTCAATTCGTTGATTCGATATGGTGCCGGATGCGGCGGGCAGCGTCGAGGCATTCGTCGAGCGGGGCGACCAGCGCGATGCGGACGCGTCCGACGCCTGGATTCGTGCCGCAACTCTGGCGTGACAGGTAGCGTCCGGGCAGCACGGTGACGCCTTCCTTGCGATATAGTTCGCGCGCGAAGGCCTCGTCATCGTCGCCGGGCACGCGCGGCCACAGATAGAAGCCGCCACCCGGGCGTTCGACCTCGAGTGCACCGTCGAGCGCCCCGAGCATCTCGTCGAACTTCTCGCGATAGAGCGCGCGGTTTGCGATGACATGCGCCTCGTCGTTCCACGCGGCGATGCTCGCGGCCTGGGTCGGCAGCGGCATCGAGCAGCCGTGATAGGTACGGTAGCGCAGAAAGCGGGCGAGGACCTCGGCATCGCCGGCGACGAAGCCGGAGCGCAGGCCCGGCGCGCTCGAGCGCTTCGACAGGCTGTGGAACACGATGCAGCGCCGGAACGACTCGTTGCCGCAGGCGACCGCGGCCTCGAGCAGGCCCGGCGGCGGGGCGGCCTCGTCCGGGTATAACTCCGAGTAGCATTCGTCGGAGGCGATGATGAAATCGTGTCGTTCGGCGAGGGAGATCAACGCCTGCAACAGGTCGAGGCCCATCACCGCGCCGCCAGGATTCCCGGGCGTACATATATAGAGTAGCCGGCAGCGCCGCCATTGCTCGTCCGTTACCGAAGAAAAGTCAGGCAAGCCATTGTCTTTATTATTTATATAGACCGCCTCCGCGCCGGCCAGCAGCGCCGCACCCTCGTAGATCTGGTAGAACGGATTCGGCATCATGACGAGCGGCGCGCCGCTGCGATCGACGACCGCCTGCGCGATCGCGAACAGTGCCTCGCGCGTGCCGTTGACCGGCAGCACGTGACGCTCGGGATCGATGCTCGCGGCCGGCAGTCCGAAGCGCCGGCACAGCCACGCTGCGATCGCCTCGCGCAACGGCGCGCCGCCGCGCGTCGTCGGATAGCGCGACAACTGGTGCAGGTGCGCGATGATCGCGTCGCCGATGATCGTCGGCGGCTGATGCCGCGGCTCTCCGATCGCGAGACTGATCGGCGCACCGTCACTGCCGGGCGCAATGCCATCGAGCAGGCGCGACAAGCGCTCGAACGGGTAGGCCTGGAGACGGTCGATGTCCGGGTTCATGACGGGCGGTTGGTTCGGGGAAAGATCGCAAGTATAGCGCAAACGGTGACATTACTCCCCCCTTAGCTTGCGAAGTGAGGCAACCCAGAGTCCCCCCCTTAGCTTGCGAAGTGAGGCAACCCAGAGTCCCCCCCTTCGCTTGCGAAGGGGGGCAGGGGGGATGCTCGCGCAGCGAGGACGCCTTGATCTTTCTCGCTGCGCTCGCATCCCCCCTGCCCCCCCTTCTGAAGAAGGGGGGGAGTGGATGGCTGCTTCAGTAGAAGGGGGGATGACATTTGAGGATTCTCCCCCGTTCTGGTAACTTACCGGTCAGCCAGGGCATGGCTGCGTTTCCCACGATTTTTCAGGATTTCATGACCAAGTTCATCTTCGTTACCGGCGGTGTCGTTTCCTCACTCGGGAAAGGCATCGCCTCCGCCTGTCTCGGCACCATCCTCGAAGCGCGCGGTCTCAAGGTCACGCTGATCAAGCTGGATCCGTATATCAACGTCGATCCGGGCACGATGAGCCCGTTCCAGCACGGCGAG
>CAYLKC010000169.1:0-2724 GCA_964384095.1 uncultured Chromatiales bacterium | reverse complement strand
AGGTCACGACGAAGAAGATCAGGATGATGAAGATCATGTCGATCAGCGGCGTCAGGTTGATCGACGGTGATTCATCATGCTGGTGGGAATGGGCGCGTCTACTCATCCAGAATATCCTCCACTTCGACTTCCGCATCGTCCGCGTCCAGCAACAGCTCGGATTCGAGCTTGTGCTGGACCGTGATCGCGCGTTCCTCGAGATTGTTGCTGAAATAGATGCCGGACAGCGCAGTGACGAGACCGGCCATCGTCGTCAACAGCGCCTGGGATATCCCGGCGGCCATGCCGCGCACATTGCCGGTGCCGAACAGCGTCATGGCGTCGAACGACTTGATCATGCCGCTGACCGTGCCGAATAGTCCGAGCAGGGGCAGCAGTGCGGTCAGGACCAGGATCGTAGGCAGATAATGGTAGAGCTGCGAGCGGAAGTCCATCAGCAGGCCCTGGCGATACCATTCCCGCGCGGCCGGCTCGGACGGCGCCTCGCTGCGCCACTGGCTGACGATCTCCGCATGGCGCTCCGCGGCGCCGACGGTGACGAACCAATAGCGTTCGAGGATCAGCGTCCACATGATGCACGAGAAGATCAATATCAACCATACGACGTAACCGCCGCGGTCAAAGAAACTGAGCCATGATTCGAGAGTGAACACCGGGGTTCCTCAATGCTCCCCGCCCCTGGCGGCCATCAGCCGGGTGCTGTGATGCTCGAGCACCTCGACGAGGCGGTTGGCCTGGCCGTTCAGGAAGCTGTGTATCAGCAGCACCGGAATCGCGACCACCAGGCCGAGTTCGGTCGTCACCAGCGCCTGCGAGATTCCGCCCGACATGATCCGGGGATCGCCGGAGCCGAATAGCGTGATCGACTGGAAGGTCTCGATCATGCCGGTCACGGTGCCGAGCAGTCCGAGCAGCGGCGCGATCGCGGCGAAGATCGCCAGCGTACGCAGCCCGCGGTGCATGCTCGCGGACTCCTCGCCGACCTTTTCATGCAGGCGCGCCGACAGCGCCTTGGCCGACAGATGGCCGGTCTGCTCCGCGGTCAGGTGCAGGCGTCCGAGCGGATTGTTGTCGCTGTTCTGCTCGGTTTTGGCCTGGGCATTCATCCGCCCGCGCATGATCATCAGCGTTACATAGCGCACCAGCGCGATGCCGAGCGCAATGAAGCCGATGAGGATGATCACATAGCCGATGATGCCGCCGGCGTCGATACGCTCGAACATGTTCGGGCTGTGGACGATCAGCGACAGGATCGCGCCGCGCGACGGATCGACCGGGAACAACTGGAAGCCCGAGTTCGCCTCTTCGAGGCCGGCGGCCAGGCTGGTGAAGCGACCCGGCGGCTGCCGGCTCAGTTCGACGAGCTTCTCGGTCTCCGGCAGGTAGCGCAGGAACTTGCCGTCGCTGACCGCGTTGAACACGCCGACACGGGTCACGGTCTTGATCGATTCCTCGCCCTGGGCGGTGATCACCGGGGCCTGGAAGCGCGTGACCTTGCCGTTCTGCACGGTCGCCTCGAGCAGCGTCAGCCACAGCGTCTCCATGTTCTCGATCGACAGGGCGTGCTGTTGCACCGCGATTTCTGACAGGCGCTCCGGCCAGTCCCCGAACTGTGCGGTCAGCAGCGTGCCCTGCAGGCTGACCTGCGTGTCGAGCGCCGACTGCCGGGCGATGCTGAACACGGTCTGCAATTCGCCGGCGCGTTCGGAAAAGGCCTGCTCGACTTCCGCGAGCCGCGCCTCATTGCGCTCGAACTGGCGTCGCAACTCGTCGGCGCGTCGTTCCTGGCGTTGTTCCTGAGCGCGGGCCTCCTGCAGCAACGCCGCCTGGCGGTTCTTCTCCTGGAGAAAGCGCGCCTCCCGCTCGCGATGATGGCGTTGCTCGGCGCCGCGCGACTGGCGGACTTCGTTGAGCAGTTGCTCGAGGCTGATCGAGCCTTGCGCGCCGGTCTCGGCGGCGGCCGCGGCGAACGCGGCGCCCGAGACGGAGAAGGCGAGGGCGGCGGTCAGGGTGAGGGATGTCAGCAGTTTGTTCATGAGCCTTGCTCCGGGGCCGCGACCGGCAGACGAATCAGATCGGGCGGCAGTTCCTTGCGCGCGAGACGCAGGCCCTGCTTGATCAGGGCGACGTTATTCGACGGCAGGGTCTGCCAGTTATTGGCGCGGGCGTCCCAGACGCCGGCCTCGCCTTCATCGAGCGTCATATAATAGAGCGCCGTACGGCCGATCCTGAGCAGCTCCACGGTCTTCTGGCCGTTCGCGCGCGGCAGTTCGGCGCGATAGGCCTCGATGGTATGTCCGTACTCCATCTCGATTTGGTAGGCCTCGAGCAGGCGGCGGAACTTGTCCGCCAGCGGTGTGCCGGCCTGCTGCATCATCGCGTTCAGGTCCTTGATGCGGGCCTTGCGCTCGTCGAGCAGGAACGGCGCATCGTTCTCGACCAGCTGCGCCAGCACGTCGAGCATCTGCCGCATCAGCGGGAGTATCTGCCGCTGCGTGATCTCGATCTCGTTGATCTGGCGCTCGATCGAGGCGATCTCTCCGACCTGCGACTCGACCATGCGCTCCATCTGCGAATTGTAGGTCGTCAACTGGTCGACCTGGCGCATCGTTTCGCGGTATTGCTCGAGCGCAAGGCGGGTTTCGTCGTCAAGCTGCTCGATGCGCTGTTGCGAACGCGCGGCCTCGCGCTGCGAGCTTTCCTGTTCGCTGATGGTCTCGTCGA
>CAYLKC010000168.1:0-2748 GCA_964384095.1 uncultured Chromatiales bacterium | reverse complement strand
GCGTCGATGGTCTCCCGCGACATCGCCTCGGTGCGGTTCGGCCCGGCGTTGACATGGCAGTGCAGGCAGGACTGGTTGCAGCGGTAGCCCAGATTGACCTGCAGGGTCTCGAGCCGGGCGCGGCGCAGCGGCGGAAAGTCGCCGGTCTTCAGCAGGGGGAGGGTCGCGTGCATCTGGTTTCCCAGATTACCCGAGACCGGCCCCGCGGTCACCTCGCCCCCGGCCGCCGCCCCCCGGACAGGTTGCCCTGTGCGGCGCTCCCGGCGTAGAATGGCGGGTTTTATCGGGCAGGCCTTGTCTGCTCAAAAACAGAATAATTTTCATGGAGTTGGCATGTCGATAAGGGTGGCGGTGCCGAAGGAGCAGGCGCGCGACGAGCATCGCGTCGCGCTGACGCCCGACGTCGTCGCGCGCATGATCAAGCAGGGCTTCGCGGTCGCGGTCGAGGCGGGCGCGGGCGTTGCGGCCAGCTTTCCGGACACCGCCTACGTCGAGGCTGGCGCGGAGATCGTCGCCGATGCGGCAGAGCTGCATCGCGACGCCGACGTCATCGTGCGGGTGCAGCCGCCGGACGCCGCCGGGGCCGCCCACTGCCGCCGTGGTCAGCTGCTGATCGCCTTCCTCCAGCCGCACCGCAACGACGACCTGATCCGCGCGCTGCGCGATGCCGGCGTCACCGCGTTCTCGATGGAACGCGTGCCGCGCATCACCCGCGCGCAGGCGATGGACGCGCTGTCGTCGCAGGGCACGGTCGCCGGCTACAAGGCCGCGCTGATCGCCGCCGACGCCAGCCCGTATTTCTTCCCGATGCTGACCACCGCGGCAGGCACGATCCGCCCGGCGAAGGTGCTGATCCTCGGCGCCGGCGTCGCCGGTCTGCAGGCGATCGCGACCACGCGCCGCCTCGGCGCCCAGGTCGAGGCCTATGACGTGCGCCGCGCCGCCCGCGAGCAGGTCGAGTCGCTCGGCGCGAAGTTCCTCGCGGTCGAGATGGACGCCGAGGCCGAGGGCGGCTACGCCCGCGAGCTGACCGCCGAGGAGAAGGAGCGCGAACAGGCGCTGCTGCGCAAGAGCATCGCCCAGGCCGACGTCGTCATCACCACCGCGCAGATCCCGGGCCGTCCGGCGCCGCAGCTGATCGGCGCGCGCGTCGTCGACGATATGAAGCCGGGCGCGGTGATCGTCGACCTCGCCGCCGAGAGCGGTGGCAACTGCGAACTGACACAGCCCGGCGAGCGCGTCGAGCGCAACGGCGTCGCGATCCTCGGCCCGCTGAACGTGCCGAGCCGGTTGCCGGTGCATGCCAGCATGATGTACGCGAAGAATCTGCAGAACTTCCTCGGACTGCTGCGCGGCGAAGACGGCGCGCTGGCGCTGAACTGGGAAGACGAGATCCTGAAGGAATCGGTCGTCACCCGCGACGGCGCGATCGTTCCCGAGGCGATACGCAACCGCATCGAAGGAGGCGGCCAATGATCGAGGGCTTGTGGGCGGCGCTGTTCATCTTCGCGCTCGCCGCGTTCACCGGATACGAGATCATCAACCGGGTGCCGGTCATCCTGCACACGCCGCTGATGTCGGGCTCGAACTTCATCCACGGCATCGTGCTGGTCGGCGCGATGATCGCGCTCGGCCACGCCGAGACCACGCTCGAGATCACCATCGGCTTCATCGGCGTGCTGCTCGGCGCGATGAACGCGGTCGGTGGTTACGTCGTTACCGATCGCATGCTGGAGATGTTCGAGGCGAAGAAGAACAAGGGCAAGACCGTGGAAAAGGGAGGCTGACGTGGAGCACCTGATCCAGGCGGTCTACTTTCTGACCATCCTGCTGTTCATCTTCGGGCTCAAGCGCATGAGTTCGCCGGCGACGGCGCGCAGCGGCATCCGCTGGGCCGGCGTCGCGATGGCGCTCGCGGTCGTCATCACGATGTTGTGGCCGGACATGCACAACGCGATGCTGATCCTGATCGCGATCCTGATCGGCGGCGGCGTCGCCTGGTACAGCGGCATGAAGGTCGGCATGACCGACATGCCGCAGATGGTCGCGATCTATAACGGCATGGGCGGCGGCGCCGCGGCGGCGATCGCCGCGGTGGTGTTGCTGCAGGGCCACGCGCCGAACGCCGGCATGCAGCTGCTGGCGGTGTCCGGCGCGCTGATCGGCGCGGTCGCGTTCAGCGGCAGCATGGTCGCGTTCGCGAAGCTGCAGGGGCTCCTGAGCGCGCGGCCGCTGACCTTTCCGGCGCAGCAGAGCCTGAACCTCGTCGTGCTGGTCGTCGCACTGCTGCTCGGCGCCAGCCTGCTCGGCGGCGACGACGTGTCGACGATGCTGATCCTGCTGTTCTTCATCGCCGCGCTGGCCTACGGCATCATGATGACGATGCCGATCGGCGGCGCCGACATGCCGGTGGTGATCTCGCTGTACAACGCGCTGACCGGTCTCGCGGTCGCCTTCGAGGGCTTCGCGATCGGCAATGCAGCGATGATCGTCGCCGGCACGGTGGTCGGCGCGGCCGGCACGCTGCTGACCCAGCTGATGGCGAAGGCGATGAACCGGCCGCTGTCGAACGTGCTGTTCAGCGGCTTCGGCAAGGTGGTCGAGGGCGGCAGCGAAGGTCCGGTGCAGGGCAGCATGAAGTCGATCGAGATGGAAGACGCCGCGGTGATGATGCGCTATGCGTCGAAGCTGATCGTCGTGCCCGGCTACGGCATGGCGGTCGCCCAGGCGCAGCACAAGATCCGCGAG
>CAYLKC010000167.1:0-2751 GCA_964384095.1 uncultured Chromatiales bacterium | reverse complement strand
CGGACTCCGGTCATAAGATCATAGAAAGAGATCGGAAGCCAATTTCAAGAAAAACAAAGGCTTAAGCTAGGGGGTGAGGAAACAAACTATTTCCGGACCCCCGGAAACAAGCTATTTCCTCTGCCCGGAAAAATTTGGCAAATCGGTTCCAATTTTTGGTAAATAGGTTCCGGCAAATTTCCGCCGGCGACGGCGAGCCACCGCCATTCGAGCCTGCGCTACCCGGTTTCGAGGCGGACTTGCCTGGTATCGGTGCATCCGGCCGGCAAACTGGACTCCCAAAAAAACAGCCGTGAAAGTAGAGGGGGATCGCGGCAGGCCCACCCATTGTTCTTTCGCCCCCGGAAGGACCCATCGCAGGTTGCAAGCGGCCGCTAGCGCCGCGAGGATCGTTCGAGACAAGCGACGCGCCGCCGGCGGTTGTTTTGCGATCCGGATCGAACCGGATCGCGCGTCTCAAGCGATCGTCGCGCTGGCCGAGATCCGCATGGCCGACGAGATCGACGCGGCACAAGAGCGGGGCGAGATTGCGACGCCGAAGGACGGCGCCGCATTTCGCGACCCTATTCACTTCTCCAATAAGGTCGCGCCGCCGAAGCTCAAGGAGGTCGGCGTCAAGCGCCAGGACCTGTACGACTGGCGCCAGTTGCGCGACGCCGGCGGCGGGCCGCTGGTCGAGGCGGTTGTCGAGGATCAGTCGAGGTCGGCGACGCGGACGATCCGGCGCCGGCTCAACCTTGCCGCCGCCGCCGGCCGTAGAGCTGATGGCCGAGTTCCATCAACCGCTCGCGCGTGATCGAATCGCCGAGATCGGCCGGGAACACAACGAGAACACCGCGGCGCTGCCACAGCGCGCGGGCTTGGCTTTCGAAGCTATCGCCGGTCCGGAAGTCCGGCAGGCTCCCAGGCAGGCCGACCATCCCGTCGCCCTCAGTGATCCGGCCGGCGGCGGTCAGCCGGGCGATCGCGAGCCCGATCGCACTCGGCGTTGCGCTTAGAGCGCCGGCGAGCTGGCGCCGGCTCAGCGGCTGCAAGCGGATCGCCGCCAGGATCGCCCCGTCGAGGTCGTCGACGACCGGCGGATCTGGATCGGGCATTGACGCCGGCGCGGCATCGACCGGCGCTGTGAGCTCGGGGGTGGTGGCAGCCGTCATTCCGCCCAGGTCTCCGCAGGATAGAAATCGTCCTCGGTGAGGTCCTCCTCCTCGAGGTATTCCGCCTCCGCTCTGGATTCGCGATAGTCTCGTTCGCAGCGGCGAGCATGAACACGAGGGTCCTCGCCTTCACACCATAAGAACTCGGTATCCTCGTCGTCCGGTGCTTCTGCTGCCCAGCGGAGGTCGGCGATGAAAGACGCGTCCCCGCTTATGACGTGCAGGTAATTGTGCCCACCGTCGTCAGCCAACAGCGCATCGGAGAATGCGCGGCCAATGGCATCGCATAGACGATAACGCCTGGCCCAGGTGCTTAAGGACGCTGTTCCCTGCAAAGCCCACTTATCGGCGATAATCACGCTAAGTTCGCAGTGCTTGTTGTCGTATATCAGCCCTTCGACACGCCTAAGCAGCTTGCGCTTGCCGCTGCGGCAAACCGCATCAACGGTCTTCTGCAGACTGGAATAGAAGGCAGCCGGTTCTTCATCCCGCGTGTCAGGGATGAACAGCAGCCGTATCCGCCCGCCAGGGTATTCGGCAAAAACCGGGTCATAATTGGTATACGTCATGATCTTCTTCCTCTCATCGCCGCGGCCACCTTGCGTCACCTTGCGCCACCTTGCGTCACCGGGGTGGCGCAGGGTGGCGCAGGCAACGCGTTCCTCCGCAGGGGTGCGCCACCTGCGTCACGTTGCGCCACCTTGGAAAAGCGCCGATTTTGCTGGTGGACCGTCCGCGCCACCGCCACCACGCGCCACCCCTTATTAAGGGGTGGCGCAACCGATAAGTTGATTATCATAGCATCATTGTTCCACCGTTGCGAGCTTGCCCACATCGACCGTCGTCCGCTTCTTGCGGTGCTTGTCGAGCCCTTCGGCTTCGATCAACGCACCGTTCCGCAGCCAGGCGCTGATGATCTTCTTGAGCGCGGCGCGATCGTGGGGCGCGTCCGGATCGCGGCCCAGCACCTCGGCGATGTGAACGCCGACCCAATCCTCGGATTGCTCGCTGAGCCGATACCCCTTGCCGGCGATCCGGAGCTGGCAATCGAGAACATGCTGCCCGGTGATGCCGTCGAAGACGTCCGGATATTCCCATGGCCGGACGACGCCGACGGCGTCGCCGCAAGGCGATGGATCATCGCCGTTGAAAAGGTCGACCGTCGCAAGCTGATACCAGCTCGACTTCTCCGCCGGCGGCGCGCAGTTGGCTTTCGCTGAATAGACGCGGAAATACAGGCGATGGTTCTCAACGCCGGCTTCTTTCGCTTCCTTTGCCGTCATCCGGTTGAGCGTGCGAACGTCACGCGCCGCCGCCACCAGCGCCGACGCGCCGCGGCCGGACTCTTCGTCGATTTCCAACCCGCCCTGCTTGCGCGTGTGGTGGACGAGCTCGATCGCCGAGTCGGTCGCATCGGCGATCCTGGCCCAGGCCTTGGCGACCGCGTCGATCGCGCCGTTATCGTTTTCGGCGACCTGATGCGTCGACACGAACGGGTCGACCATCATCACGTCGATCTTCCGAGCGGCGATTTCTCGGATGAGACTGTCGATCACGGGCGCCAGCACCATCGCGCCCGAAGGCGTCGCTACCGCCG
>CAYLKC010000166.1:0-2768 GCA_964384095.1 uncultured Chromatiales bacterium | reverse complement strand
CGACCATCGTCAGGTTCGGCGACATCTTTTCGGTGGTGACGCCCTGCAGGCGCACCGCCTCGGGCAGGCGCGGCAGGGCCTGGCTGACCCGGTTCTGCACCTGGACCTGGGCGAGGTCGGGATCGGTGCCGGAGTCGAAGGTCACGGTGATTGCGAGCACGCCGTCGCTGCCGGCGACCGACTTCATGTACATCATGTTCTCGACGCCGGTGATCGCCTCCTCGAGCGGGGCGGCGACGGTCTCGGAGATCACGGTCGGGTTCGCGCCGGGATAGACCGCGCGCACCTGCACCGTCGTCGGCACGACGTCCGGATATTCGGTGACCGGCAGGTTCTGGATCGCGATGATTCCGGAGACGAAGATCACGATCGACAGTACCGCCGCGAAGATCGGGCGGTCGATGAAGAATTTGGAGAAATCCACGGCTGCCTCGTCAGTGCGCCATGCCGCCGGGCGGTCCCGGCGGCGGCGGGGGATCCCCCATCGCGATCTCGTGGGCGTTCACCGGCATGCCGGGGAAGAATACCTTCTGCACGCCGTGAACGATGATGCGATCACCCGCCGCGAGACCGTCCTCGACGACGCGCAGGCCTTCGATCATGCGGCCGAGGCGCACATCGCGGCGCTGCGCCGTGCCGTCGTCGCCAACGACATAGACATACTTGCGATTCTGGTCGGTCAGCACCGCGCGATCGTCGATCAGCATCGCCTCGAACGGATTGCCGGCGAGCAGCTGTACGCGCGCGAACAGACCGGGGGTCAGGATGCGTTCAGGATTCGGCACCCGCGCGCGGGCGCGGATCGTCCCGGTCGCGGGATCGACATGGTTGTCGACGAAGTCGAGTTCGCCCTCGTGCGGGTGACCGTCCTCGCCGGCGAGGCCGACGCGCACCGGATAGCGGGCGACGCGGCCACCGTCGCGCTGGCCGCTGCGGCCCATCGCCTTGTAGCGCAGGTAGGTCTGCTCGTCGCCCTCGAAATAGACATACACGGGGTCGAGCGAGACGATCGTCGTCAGCAGCGTCGCGCCGGGGTCGGTGCTGACCAGGTTGCCGGCAGTGACCAGCGCGCGGCCGGCGCGGCCGCTGATCGGGGCGCGGACCCTGGTAAATTCCAGATTCAGCGCCGCGGTATCGAGCGCGGCCTGAGCGGCCAGCACCTCGGCCTCGGCCTGCGCATGCGCGGCGCGGCGCTGGTCGAATTCGCCGGTCGAGATCGAGTTGGTATCGACGAGCTTGCGCGCGCGCTCGAGTTCGGTGCGTGTCAGCAGTTCCTGCACCCGGGCGCGCTGGAGATCGGCCTCGGCGCGGGCCTGTGCGGCGCGCCAGTTGCGCGGGTCGATGTCGAACAGCACATCGCCCTTTTTGACCTCATGGCCCTCGGTGTAATTGACGCGATCGATGTAACCGCCGACACGGGGACGCAGCTCGACGGTCTCGACCGCCTCGACGCGACCGGTGAACTCGTCCCACTGGCTGACCTCGCGTTTCAGGACCGGCGCGACACTGACGTCGGGCCGCGGGGGCATCATCTGCTGATCGTTCGCGGCCTCGCCGCTGCAGGCGGCGATCGCGGTCGCGAGGAGGATGACGACGACGGGATAGACAGGACCTGGTTTCACGACACTACCTCAGGAGTTGCCGCGCGACGGGCGGCTTGCGGTCGCCGGCATCGCGGGCGATGGTGGAGGCAAATGATAGGCCCGCCGGCGCTGTCCGTCCAGTATGCGGCGAGCCTGCCTGTCATCGCCGGATCAGCGCCGGGATCGACGCGATGACCCACTTGACCATAAAGATCACCATCGACAGGAACGGCATTCGGATGTCCTGGACGATGACGCGGCGGCTGGTTTCGTCGTTCATGCTCGGTTATTCTCCTTATGTAATTCCCCCCTTCTTCAGAAGGGGAGCAGGGGGGATGGCGAGCAACGCGAGCGTCTCTGCTCGCTGCGCTCGCCATCCCCCCTGGCCCCCCTTCGCAAGCGAAGGGGGGGGAGATTCAATGGTGGATTGCGGGGCTGGATGAAGCTTATCACTGCCTGGTTGTGCGTGGCCTTGCTGTGCGCGAGCGCTGCGTCGGCGGTCGAACTGACGCCGGAGCAGGCGCGCGCGATCGGGGAGAAGATCTGGCACAACGAAGGCCTCGGCAAGGTCGAGAACCTGACCGTGTGGAATCGGGGCGAGGAGTTTCCGTCGTTCGGCATCGGTCACTTCATCTGGTACCCGGCCGGCGTCAGCGGGCCGTTCCAGGAAAGTTTCCCCGGGCTGCTCGCCCACCTGCGGCAAAGCGTCGCGCTGCCGTCCTGGCTGGCGCGCGCGGAGGCCGCGCCGTGGCGCAGCCGCGACGAGTTCCATGCCCGGATCGACAGCCCTGAGATGGTCGAGTTGCGCCGCTTGCTGCAGGACACGATCCCGCAGCAGGTCGAATTCATCGTGCTGCGCATGGAGGCGACGCTGCCGAAGCTGCTCGAGGCAGAACCGGACCCGCACCGCCGCGCCCATGTCGAACGCCAGTACCGCCGCGTCGAACGTCACCCGAACGGCCTCTACGCGTTGATCGACTACATCAACTTCAAGGGTGAGGGCACCGCGCCCGACGAACGCTACCGGGGTGAGGGCTGGGGTCTGTTACAGGTCC
The DNA here is from genome assembly GCA_964384095.1 of uncultured Chromatiales bacterium. Taxonomy (GTDB): domain Bacteria; phylum Pseudomonadota; class Gammaproteobacteria; order SZUA-140; family SZUA-140; genus JAITWN01. Next base: position 130 of record CAYLKC010000166.1, on the reverse strand, counting down.
TCGAGGAGATGCGCGACGACCGCGACGCGATGGCGGAGTTCGTGCGCGCCGCCGACCTCGTGCTGACGCGCCGCGTCGCCAACGCCGACCGCAACGAATCCCGCTGGCTGCCCGGCTGGCGCAATCGGCT
>CAYLKC010000165.1:0-2816 GCA_964384095.1 uncultured Chromatiales bacterium | reverse complement strand
CTCGGGGCCGAGAAAGCCCATCGCCAGCAGCACGAGATCGGCCTTGAGCTCCAGCGTCTCTTCCGGCCTTTCCTTCATCTGCCAGCGACCGTTCGCGTCCTGTTCCCACTGCACGCGCACCGCCTTGAGCTTGGTGACGCGGCCGTTCTCTCCGATCAGTTCCTTCGTCTGCACCGACCATTCGCGCACAACGCCCTCGGCCTGCGAGCTCGAGGTGCGCAGCTTGTTCGGCCAGTACGGCCAAGTCGTGCCCTTGTCCGGCCTTTCCGGCGGCTTCGGCAGGATCTCGATCTGCGTCACCGACTTCGCGCCCTGGCGTATCGAGGTGCCGATGCAATCGGAACCGGTGTCGCCGCCACCGATGACGACGACGTGCTTGCCCTCTGCGGTGATCGCCGTCTCCGGCGCGATGGTGTCGCCGGCGACGCGGCGATTCTGCTGCGGCAGGAACGTCATCGCAAAGTGGACGCCGTCGAGCTCGCGCCCCGGCACCTCGAGGTCACGCGGTTGCTCCGAACCGCCAGCGAGCACGACCGCGTCGTAATCCTCGAGCAGCTTCTTTGCCGGCAGATCGAGACCGACATGGACGCCCGTACGGAAGGTGACGCCCTCGGCCTCCATCTGCGCGATGCGACGGTCGATGCCGTGCTTTTCCATCTTGAAGTCGGGGATGCCGTAACGCAGCAGACCACCGATGCGGTCGGCCTTCTCGAACACGGTGACGTCATGACCGGCGCGCGCGAGTTGCTGCGCGCAGGCAAGGCCAGCCGGGCCGGAGCCGACGACCGCGACGCGCTTGGCGGTCTTGCGCTTCGGCGGCAGCGGGGTGATCCAGCCCTCCTCCCAGCCACGGTCGACGATCGCGCACTCGATCGCCTTGATCGTGACCGGGTTGTCGTCGATGTTCAGCGTGCATGCCTCCTCGCAGGGCGCGGGGCAGATGCGGCCGGTGAACTCCGGGAAATTGTTGGTCGAGTGCAGCACATCCAGCGCAGCGCGCCAGTCCTTGCGGTAGACCAGGTCATTCCAGTCCGGGATGATGTTGTTGACAGGACAGCCCTGGTGACAAAACGGGATGCCGCAGTCCATGCAGCGCGCGCCCTGGCGCGAGAGTTCATCCTCGCTCGGCGGCAGCACAAACTCGGAGTAGTGCTTGATGCGCTGCTCGACGGGCTGGTAACCACCCTCCTTGCGCTCGTATTCCAGAAATCCGGTGGGCTTGCCCATCGCTCAGTGACCTCCCTTCACGGCCGCGACGGCGGCCGGGGCGCGGCTTGCGCGCGCCTGCTTGATCTTTTCCAGCGCCCGCCGGTAATCGACCGGCATGACCTTGACGAACTTCGGCAGCAGCTCATCCCAATGTTCGAGTATGCGTCGGGCGGGCGCGCTGCCGGTGTAATGCAGGTGGCGCTCGACGAGACTGCGCAGACGCTGCGCGTCGAAGCGGGTCAGATCGTGCATCAGGTCGACCATGCCGTGGGTCTCGAGATCGCCACCGAGGTGCTGGGTGCGCTCGAGCGCGTCGTCTTCTTCGGTGACCGGTTCGAGTTCCACCATCATCAGGTTGCAGCGACTCTCGAAGTCGCCGGCCTCGTCGAGGACATAGGCGATACCACCGCTCATGCCGGCGGCGAAATTGCGGCCGGTGGGTCCGAGCACGATGACGACGCCGCCGGTCATGTACTCGCAGCCATGGTCGCCGACGCCTTCGACGATCGCGACCGCGCCGGAATTACGCACCGCAAAGCGCTCGCCGGCGACGCCGCGGAAATAGCACTCGCCGCTGATCGCGCCGTAGAGCACGGTGTTGCCGACGATGATGTTCTGCTCGGGGACGATCGGGCAGTCCTCCGGCGGACGCACGACGATACGGCCGCCCGACAGGCCCTTGCCGACGTAGTCGTTGGCCTGACCGACGAGGTCGAGGGTCACGCCATGGGCAAGCCAGGCGCCGAGGCTCTGACCGGCGGTGCCGCGCGCGGAGATATGCACGGTATCGTCGGGCAGTCCCTTGTGTCCGTAACGCTCGGCGACACGGCCCGACAGCATTGCGCCAAAGGTGCGGTTGGAATTGGCGATCGGGGTCTCGATACGTACCGCCTCGCCACGCTCCAGCGCCTGCCGCGCCTGCTCGATCAGCTTGTGATCGAGCGCCTTGTCGAGGCCGTGATCCTGCTGCTCGCAGTTATGGATGGCGACGCCGGGGCCGGCCTCGGGCTTGTGAAGGATGCGGGAGAAATCGAGTCCGCGCGCCTTCCAGTGGTTGATCGCCTTGCGCATGTCGAGGCGATCGGAGCGGCCGATCATCTCGTCGAAGCTGCGGAAGCCGAGCTTCGCCATCAGGCGACGCGCCTCTTCGGCGACCATGAAGAAGTAGTTGACCACATGCTCGGGCTTGCCGGTGAAGCGCTTGCGCAATACCGGGTCCTGGGTCGCGACGCCGACCGGGCAGGTGTTCAGATGGCACTTGCGCATCATGATGCAACCCTCGACGATCAGCGGCGCGGTCGAGAAACCGAACTCATCGGCGCCGAGTAGCGCGCCGACGACGATATCGCGTCCGGTGCGCAGGCCGCCATCGACCTGCACCGCGATGCGGCCGCGCAGGCGGTTCAGCACCAGGGTCTGCTGGGTCTCGGCCAGGCCGATCTCCCACGGCGATCCGGCATGCTTGATCGAGGTCAGCGGGCTCGCGCCGGTGCCGCCCTCGAAACCGGAGATCGTGACATGATCGGCATGCGCCTTCGAGACGCCGGCCGCGTCCGTGCCGACGCCGACCTCGGACACCAGCTTGACGCTGATGCTGGCGTGCGGGG
>CAYLKC010000164.1:0-2848 GCA_964384095.1 uncultured Chromatiales bacterium | reverse complement strand
GATGGCGACGGCGATGCCCCGGACTTCGCGACCCTGGTCCGCCGCTACAGCGGCGACATGCCGATGCGCGCGGTGCTCGACGAACTCGCGCGCGTCGGCGTCGTCGCCGAGACCGGTGACGGCCGCGTGCGCCTGCTCAAGCGCGCCTATGTCCCGGCCGGCGACGACGCGCAGTCGCTGCACATCGTCGGCAGCAACGTCGGCGACCTGCTCGAGACCCTCGACTGTAATCTTTCGCATGCCGATGCGGAACCGCGCTTCCAGCGCACGGTCAGCTACGACAATGTCCCGCCGGAGGCCCTCGCCGAGTGGCGGCACATCGCCGCTGAACGCTCCCAGGCCCTGCTCGAGGAACTCGACCGCATCCTCTCCCGCCATGATCGCGACGTGACCGGCGCGCCGGCCGGTGAACGCGTGCGCACCGGCGTCGGCATCTTCTATTTCGAACAGCCCGTTGCAACCCCCAACCCAGGAGACGTCCACGATGACCACCGTAAATAGCATGGCCCTGCGCCTGCCGGCCTGGGTCGCGGCGCTGCTACTGCTCGCCGCCGGCGGTTGCGGCGGGGGCAGCGGCGGCATCGCCAGTAATGACGGCGGCGGCATCGGCGGCTCGGGGATCAGCTTCGGCGTCGTCACCGGTTTCGGCAGCGTCATCGTCAACGGCAACACCTTCAATACCGATGACGCCGAGATCATCGTCAACGGCGAGCCGGCCCTCGAGTCCGCGCTGACCGAGGGCATGCTGGTGCGCATCGAAGGCGACTGGACCGGCGACGGCGGCGGCGTCGCATCGCGTGTCGAATATCACGACGACATTCGCGGCCCCGTGCAGGAGGTCGTCGAATTCGACCCGCTCTCCGGCGCGGGCACGATCATCGTGCTCGGCCAGTCCGTACGCTTCACCAGCCAGACGGTGTTCCGCGGGGTCTCGCGGGATGCCATCGCCGCCGGCGATGATGTCCGCATCAGCGGCTGGCAGCAGGACGACGGCACCTACCTCGCTAGCCTGATCCGCCTCGTCGGGAACTTCACGGAGGGCGGCGAGGCCGAGGTAAAGGGCTTCATCCGCGACCTCGATACCCTTGCTCAGACCTTCCGCATCGGCACGCTGGAGATCAGCTACGACGGCGCGACCGAGATCGAGATGCGCAATGACCGCGATGAACTGCTGCCGGAGGACGAAGGCGAATTCGTCGAGGTCGAGGGTCGCTTCGAGGGCGGGGTGCTGCGCGCCGATGAAATCGAGCGCGAGGACGGCGGCAACCGCTTCCGCGCCCGTCCCGGCGATGACATCGAGTTCGAGGGTCCGATCAGCAGCGTCGATACCGCCGATCGCACCTTCGTGATCCACGGCGTCACGGTGCGTGTCACCAACGGCACCGAGTTCGACGATGGCCTGCGTGAAGAGGATCTGCAGCCCGGCCTCTAGGTCGAGGTCGAGGGCGAATGGGATGAAAGCGGCGTGGTCATCGCGGAAGAGATCGAACCGCGCAGCACCGACACCGAGATCGAGGCCGCGATCCTGCAGATCCTCGACGCCGGCAACCGCGTGCTCGATGTCGGCGGCGTCCGCGTGCAGGTGACCTCGCGCACGCTGATCACCGACGACGATGACGACGATCGCCTGACCTTCCCGCAGTTGCAGACGGGCGATTTCCTCGAGATCGACGGTATTCGCCGCGAGGATGACAGCGGTGTCTATCTCGAGGCCACCCGCATCGAGCGCGACGACGATGACGACGATGACTTCGAACTGACCGCCCGCGTCGACAGCGTCGGCATCACCAGCTTCACGATCCTCGGCATCACGATGAACGTCGATGGCGGCATCGAATGGGATGACGGTCTCGACAATATCAACGATCTGAGTGAGGGCATGCGGGTCGAGGTCGAATACGAACTGCGCAATAACGGCATGTTCTACGCGCTCGAGGTCGAGCGCGAGGACGATGATGATGATGATGATGACGATTGATCCGATTGACTATAGAGAGAGTGGAGAACGACCATGATGAACAGAACCTGTACCCTGCTGATGACCGGCGCGCTGGCAACGATGGCGCTCTCTTCGACGAAGGCGCTGGCGGACGATTACCCCTGCCCGCCCGCCTACGGCAACGTCACCCTCGACGGCAATGTGCTGGCCACCGGCAATTGCAGCCTCAACGGCACCACCGTCAAGGGCAACGTCCAGCTCTATGACAGCAGCACGCTGTTCGCGCGCGGCATCTTCGTCGACGGCAACATCCAGACCCAGACCGACAATGTCTTCGAGGTCGACGTCGCCGACAGCCGCATCGACGGCAACATCCAGCTCGACGGCCTGCTCGGCGCCGAGTCGGAGATCGTCAACAACCAGGTCGACGGCGATATCCAGCTCGACAATAACCGCCCGCGCATCGAGGTGCTGAACAACGACGTCGGCGGCAACATCCAGGCCTTCGAAAACCGCGGCCTCGTCGTGATCGCCGGCAATACCGTCGACGGCAACCTGCAATGCAAGGAGAACTCCCCTGCCCCGGCCGGTGGTAACAACGTCGTGCACGGCAACAAGGAAGACCAGTGCGCAAACCTGCTTCCGCCCGCAGACAATGGCGGTGACGCGGGTACCACTGCAAATGTCAGCGGTGGCGCGCCGGGCGCGGGCGGTTCCGGGGCCTTCGGGCCGCTGACGCTGCTTTGGATGCTCCTTGCTGCGCCGCCCTTGCTGGCCCGCCGGCTGCGCTGAACCGCCGATGTCCCGGACCGGGGCGCCCGCCCCGGTCCGCTTTTACGCCTGCTCTCAGACATTTCCCTATGTAATTACTAGGTTTTTTTAATATAGACTTGTTCTAAACATTGCAAT
>CAYLKC010000163.1:0-2901 GCA_964384095.1 uncultured Chromatiales bacterium | reverse complement strand
GCCGTTGCGAACATGATCCACCACCTCGAGAACATCGCCCGTGAATTACAGGGCGACGAGGGGCGGGTGGTGTCGATCATCCTCGATGGCGAGAATGCATGGGAGGCCTACCCCGACAATGGCTATCATTTTCTCACCGCCTTGTACCGCCGCCTCGCAGAGCACCCCGGCCTGGAGCTGACTACCTTTTCCAACTGTCTCGACAGCGGGACGAAGACCTGTGAACTGCAGAAGCTGGTCGCCGGCAGCTGGGTCTACGGGACCTTTTCGACCTGGATCGGCAGCGAGGACAAGAACCGGGGCTGGGACCTGTTGTGCGCGGCCAAGGAGTCCTTCGATCGTGTCATGGCAGGTGATACGCTTGACGCCGGGGCCCGCGAGCGCGCGCTGCAGCAACTGGCCGTTTGCGAGGGTTCCGACTGGTGCTGGTGGTTCGGTGACTATAATCCATCGGATTCCGTCAGTGACTTCGAGCGGCTCTATCGCCTGCATCTGGCGAATCTATATCGCTTCCTCGGCGAAACGCCGCCGCGGAGCCTGGATGACGTGATCAGCCTCGGCGGCGGCCAGCCCGAGCAGGGCGGCGTGATGAGACGCGGCCAGGCCGACGGCGGATAGCGCCCTTGGTCGCCGCAACACAGGGCGACAGACGCCGGGCAGGGATACTGCTGCATCCGACCTCGTTGCCGGGGCCGCGCGCGCAGGGTGACCTCGGCGCCGACGCCTTCCGCTTTGTCGATTTTCTCGAGTCTGCCGGCATGACGCTGTGGCAGATGCTGCCGCTCGGACCGACCCACGACAACCGCTCCCCGTACCAGTGCCTGTCGATCTCCGCCGGTAATCCGCGCCTGATCAGCTACCAGCGGCTCGTCGAGGCGGGCTGGCTCGATGCGGACCGCGCCGACGCGCCTGATCGGGCGTCGGCGCGCGGCCTGCATGCGCGCAATGGCGCGCTGGCGCAGGCCTGGCGCGGGTTCCGTGACCGCGCCGGCGACGAGGCGCAGCGCGACTGGCAGGCCTTCCGCGAACGCGAGGGCGGCTGGCTCGAGGACTATGCGCTGTTCGTCGCCCTGCGTCGCGAACATGACCACGCCGACTGGACGCGCTGGCCGGCGCCGCTGCGCGACCGTGAGGCGGGGGCTGTCGCGGAGGCGCGCGTGCGGAATCGCGAGGTCATCGAACTCGTCTGCTTCGAGCAGTTCGTGTTTCACCAGCAGTGGCACGCCCTCAGGGGGTACGCAAACAGCCGCGGCGTGCTGCTGTTCGGTGACCTGCCGATCTTTGTCGCCCACGACAGCGCCGATGTCTGGGTCGATCGCCGCCTGTTCAAGCTCGATGGCCAGGGGATGCCCGAGGTCGTGGCCGGTGTGCCGCCAGACTATTTCTCCGCGACCGGTCAGCGCTGGGGCAATCCGCACTACCGCTGGGACGTGATGGCCGGAGATGGCTACGAATGGTGGATCCGGCGTATCGAGCGCCAGCTCGCGCTGTTCGACCTGGTGCGTATCGATCATTTCCGCGGTTTCGAGGCCTTCTGGGAGATCCCGGCCGATGATGCCGATGCCCGCGGCGGACGCTGGGTCGACGGGCCGCGCGAGCAGCTGTTCGATGCCTTGCAGGCGCAGCTCGGAACACTGCCGCTGGTCGCCGAGGACCTCGGCGTCATTACCCCCGGAGTCGAGGCGCTGCGTGAACGCTATGGCTTGCCCGGCATGAAGATCCTGCAATTCGCCTTCGACGGTTCCGCGGACAATCCCTATCTGCCGCACAACCACCGGCGTCGTTCCGTCGTCTACACCGGCACCCATGACAACGACACCACTGTCGGCTGGTACCAGGGGCTCGATGACAGGCAGCGGGATTACATTGCGGAATATCTCGGACAGCCGGGCGAGCCGATGCCGTGGCCTCTGGTGCGCGCCGCCTTCGCCTCGGTGGCCGGGCTCGCGGTGATCCCGATGCAGGATGCCCTCGGCCTCGACGGCACGCACCGGATGAACACGCCGGGCACGTGCGAAGGCAACTGGGGCTGGCGCTTCGACTGGGACATGATCCCGGCCGATCTCGCCGCGCGGCTGCGGCGCATGCTGCAGCTGTGCGGACGCTGCTGACCCCGTCGAATCAGATCCAGAGCATGCGGCCGGTCTCGAAGCGCCGGCTCAGCAACTTGTGCCACGGATAGATGCGGATGCGGTAGTGTTGCAGCCCCGAGAACGGCGGATCGAGGTCGAGCGTGAAGCGGGTCTCGCCGTTGTCCAGCTGGCCATCCGGCGAGAAGCGATAGATGCTGCGGTTGCCGCTCTCGCCCGGTTCGGCCTCGTCGCCGACCAGACATTCTACGAAGACATCCTCGGCTGAGAGGCCGTTCAGCCTGGCCGCGACCTCGATGCGCAGGTGCTCGCCGGTGTGCACCATGGTCGGTGACTGGTCGATGCGATGGATGCGCACGCCGGGCCAGGCCTGGGCGATCTTCTGCTTCCATGCCGCCAGCTGGCGGGCGGGTTCGCAGTTGTCGCGAACGAGCGTGGCGCGCTGCTTGCGCGAACGGCTGTAGAGCTTTTCGAGATAGTCCATCACCATGCGCTGGGCGTTGAAGCGCGGCATCAGTGATTTCATCGACGCCTTCGACATCTTCACCCACTTCTGTGAATAGCCGTGGGAATTGCGGTTGTAGTACAGCGGGACGACCTCGTTCTCGAGCAGGTCGAGCAGTTCGTTGCCTTCCTCGGTGTTGCGGAATTTCTCGTCGAAGTGCTGGTCGTGCGGGGTGATGGCCCAGCCGTTCTCGCCGTTGTAACCCTCGCCCCACCAGCCATCGAGCACGCTGAGGTTGATGACGCCATTGATGCCGGCCTTTTCGCCCGAGGTGCCGCTGGCCTCCATCGGATAGGTCGGGGTATT
>CAYLKC010000162.1:0-2904 GCA_964384095.1 uncultured Chromatiales bacterium | reverse complement strand
ATCCTCGATTCGCAGACGGACGCCTGGGGTATCAAGGTGCAGAATGTCGAGATCAAGCACATCGATCTCGATGAGAGCATGATTCGCGCGATCGCGCGCCAGGCCGAGGCCGAGCGCGAGCGACGCGCGAAGGTCATCCATGCTGAGGGCGAACTGCAGGCCGCGGTCAAGCTGACCGAGGCCGCGGGCATCCTTGCCGGGCAGCCGCAGGCGCTGCAACTGCGTTATCTGCAGACGCTGAGCGACGTCGCCGCGGACAAGAACTCGACGATCGTGTTCCCGCTGCCGATGGACCTGATCGCGCCCTTCCAGAAACTGATACAGGCCGCCGCGGACAAGATCGATCGCTGATGTCAAGCGCTGCCGGCACGGGCGCGGGTGTTATAATCACCGGCGACACGCGCCCGCGAAGGCGCGCATGAAGCGAAGGGACACATGCTGACGACCGCGAACAAGTCCTGCATCCGCAGCCTGATGCCGGTCTATGAGGATAACTACCGTCTGCTGGCGTGCTTCATGCCCGGCCTGCGCCGGTGCCGGACGCCGGCGACGCTGTTGCTCGACGGTCTGCCCGGCATCCGCGTGTCGCTGCTCGAGTGCGGCCGCTACACCACCAGCGGCCTGATCAGCCAGGCCTTCTCGCATCATCAGCCCAGATTCTTCCGCGATCTGCTGATCGGTTTTCGCGCCTGTCATGATGCCCGGCTGGTCGAGGTCGTCGCCTACCAGGGGCGTGCCCGTTTCGCGCCCTACTATTCCTATCCGAACCGTGACATGCGCAGCCCGCTCGAAAAGCGCCAGGTCAACCTGTTCCTCGGCGAGTGGCTGCGCGCGCGCCTGCGCCTCGGCCAGCGCCTGGAGGGCCCGGAGGAATGGCGCAGATGCCTGAATTGAAACGCCTGTCGCCGCCCGCGTCGATCGCATGGACAGCACAGGGAGTCATCGGTTAGAATTGCTTAGGTCTTGAATTATGAGTGGTTTTCCGAACATCACGGCATCGTCCGGGAACGGGAGGGTCCTTTCGGCCGCTCCCGTTTTGTTTGTCTGAATCTGGGAGAGGGAATTGCAATCACCGGCCCTGCTGGCGCTCGCGGACGGCACGCTGTTTCGCGGCATCTCGATTGGCGCTCCCGGGCGCGCGGTCGGCGAAGTCGTTTTCAATACCGCGATGACCGGCTACCAGGAGGTGATGACCGATCCCTCCTACGAACGCCAGATCGTCACTTTCACCTGTCCGCACATCGGTAATACCGGCGTCAATCCGCTGGATGAAGAGTCGGGTGGCGTGCGCACCGCCGGCATCGTGATCCGCAATCCGTCGATGCTTGCCAGCAACTGGCGGTCGCGCGAGTCGCTGGGCGATTACCTGCGACGCCATCATGTCGTCGGCATCGCCGGCATTGATACCCGCAGACTGACTCGTGTGTTGCGCGAGCAGGGTGCGCAGAGCGGCTGCATCGCCGCCGGCGACGGCCTCGATGAGACATCCGCGCTGACTGCGGCGCGCGCATTTCCCGGCCTCGTCGGCATGGATCTCGCGCGCGAGGTCACGACCGCCGAGGCATATGACTGGCGTGAGGGCAGCGTCGATATCGATGCCGGCGCGGCGGCGCGGCTGGCCGACGGGGATGTCCGCTATCATGTCGTCGCCTTCGATTTCGGCGTCAAGCGCAACATCCTGCGTCTGCTGGTCGACCGCGGCTGCCGCGTCACCGTCGTGCCGGCGCGGACGCCTGCCGACGAGGTCCTCGCACTGCGACCTGACGGCGTCTTCCTGTCGAACGGTCCCGGCGATCCCGAGCCCTGCGACTACGCGATCGGCGCGATCCGTGGGCTGCTCGACCGCGACCTGCCGATGTTCGGCATCTGTCTCGGCTACCAGCTGCTCGGCCTGGCCGCCGGCGCGCGCACGGTCAAGATGAAGTTCGGTCACCATGGCGCCAACCACCCGGTCATCGATCTCGAATCGGGGGTCGTCCATATCACCAGCCAGAATCACGGCTTCGCGGTCGATGAGGCCTCGCTGCCCGGCCATCTGCAGGCGACGCATCGTTCGCTGTTCGACGGCAGCTTGCAGGGTATACGCCATCGCGAGCGTCCTGTCTTCGGCTTCCAGGGCCATCCCGAGTCGTCACCGGGTCCTCATGACATCCGCCCGTTGTTCGACCGCTTCATCGCGCTGATGGACGGTCACCGCGGCCGCCAGACGGGTTGACGCCGCGATGCCGAAACGTACAGACATCCACTCCATCCTCATCATCGGCGCCGGCCCGATCGTCATCGGCCAGGCCTGCGAATTCGACTACTCCGGCGCCCAGGCCTGCAAGTCGCTGCGGGAGGAGGGCTATCGCGTCATCCTCGTCAACTCGAACCCGGCGACGATCATGACCGATCCCGGGCTGGCCGATGCGACCTATATCGAGCCGATCACCCCAGACGTGCTGGCCATGATCATCGAGAAGGAGCGTCCCGACGCGCTGTTGCCCACCATGGGGGGGCAGGTCGGCCTGAACGCGGCCATCGCGCTTGACGACATGGGCGTGCTCGGCCGGTTCGGGGTCGAGCTGATCGGCGCCAACCGCAAGGCGATCGAGATGGCCGAGGATCGCAGGCTGTTTCGCGAGGCGATGGAGCGCATCGGCCTCGAGAATCCGCGCGCGTGCATCATCACCGCACCGAAGACGGATGGTCGCTTCGACTACAACGCGGCAGTTGCCTCTGCGCTGGCCGAGCTTGATCATATCGGACTGCCTGCGATCATCCGGCCCGCCTATACGCTGGGCGGAACCGGGGGCGGCGTCGCCTACAACCGCGAGGATTTCGAGGCGATCGTGCGCAGCGGGCTCGAGGCATCGCCCATGGCACAGGTGCTGATCGACGAATCGGTTCTCGGGTGGAAGGAGC
>CAYLKC010000161.1:0-2904 GCA_964384095.1 uncultured Chromatiales bacterium | reverse complement strand
GGTCGGCGTGGACCCGGTTGCCGCGGGTCGAGCAGGCGAACAGGCGTCGTGGCGCAGCCGCCTGCAGGAAGGCGTCGAGGTCGTCATGCACGTGGAGGCTGGCGTACTCATGGTAATCGAGGCCGGCCCGGCGCAGGCGGGCGTCGTCGAGCTCGAAACCCAGCGGTCGTATCAGGTGCAGCGCGGCCCGCGTATTCGCGCACAGGCGTATAATGTTGCCGGTATTCGCGGGAATCTCCGGGTTGTAGAGGACCACATGAAACATCTTTCGATCTCCGCCAGTGCCGCGCCGCGTCGCGGGGGCATGTGCCGATGACTCTGCCGGCGCCCGATGAGCGCGTGCGCTCGATGCTCGCAACCGATTTCTGCGGCATGCGTTTCGCAACGCCGCTGGTGCTGCTGTCAGGCTGCGTCGGCTTCGGCGAGGAGTATACCCGTGTCGAGGGCTTTTCCCATCACGACGTCGGCGCGGTCTGCCTCAAGGGCACGACCCTCGAGCCCCGACTCGGCAACGCCCCCCACAGGGTCGTGGAGACGCCGATGGGTATGCTGAACGCGATCGGCCTGCAGAATCCGGGCACCCGCCATGTCGTCGAGCGCATCCTGCCGACGCTCGATTTCAGCGAGACGCGATTCATCGCCAATGTGTCGGGTTCGACCGTCGAGGAATACATCGAGGTCACGCGCCTGTTCGACGACTCGCCGATCGATGCCATCGAGATCAACATCTCCTGCCCGAACGTCAAGGAGGGCGGCGTTCAGTTCGGTAACGATCCGGAGATGTCGGCGCGTGTCGTCGAGGCCTGCCGCTCGGTGACCGACAAGCCGCTGATCACCAAGCTGTCACCGAACCAGACCGACATCGCCGAAAATGCCCGCCGCTGCATCGAAGCCGGCACCGATGCCTTCGCGGTCATCAACACGCTGACCGGCATGGCGATCGACATCGAGGAGCGGGCCGCGGTGATCGGCAACAACCAGGGCGGTTTGTCGGGTCCGGCGATCAAGCCGATCGCGCTGCTCAAGGTCCACCAGGTCTACCAGGTCAGCAAGGCCCATGGCGTCCCGATCATCGGCCAGGGCGGGGTCGTCAGTGCGGAAGATGCGATCGAGTTCCTGATCGCCGGCGCAGCCGCGGTCGGTGTCGGCACCGGCCTGTTTTACGACCCGCTCGCCTGTCCGCGCATCAATGCCGGCATCGTCGATTATCTGCAGCGGCATGGCCTCGCGAATGTCGCCGAACTGACCGGGACACTGCGTCTGAATTGACGCGGGTCAGGGTTCGTCGTCTCCAGCCTCGATACCGAGTTCCCTGATCTTCCGGGTGAGGGTATTCCGGCCCCAGCCGAGCAGGCGCGCGGCTTCCTGGCGGCGGCCGCCGGTGTGCCTGAGCGTGGTCTCGATCATCATGCGTTCGAATCGCGGCAGCGCGTCATCGAGCAAGGCGCCGGCGCCCTGGCCGAGGCGTGCCTCGGTCCAGCGCCTCAGTGCGTCCTCCCAGTCCACGCCACTGCCTTCGGCCGGCGTCGTCGCGCGCAGCTCCGGCGGCAGATCCTCGATGTGGATGACCTGTCCGGGTGACATCACGGTCAGCCAGCGGCAGGCGTTCTCGAGCTGGCGGACGTTGCCGTGCCAGTCGAGCCGGGTCAGCGCGGCCTCGGTCTCGGCGTCGAGCGACTTCGGCTCCACCGACAGCTCGCGCGCGGCCTGATCGAGGAAGTGCCGGGTCAGCATCGGGATGTCCTCGCGGCGTTCGCGCAGCGAGGGGATATGGATGCGGATGACGTTGAGGCGATGATAGAGATCCTCGCGGAACAGATGATCCCTGACCCGCTGTTCGAGGTCCTGATGCGTCGCGGCGACGATGCGCACATCGACGCGAATCGGCGTGTGGCCGCCGACGCGATAGAATTCACCGTCGGCGAGTACGCGCAGCAGGCGCGTCTGCAATTCGACCGGCATGTCGCCGATCTCGTCGAGGAACAGCGTGCCGCCATCGGCCTGTTCGAAACGGCCGCGGTGCAAGTTCTGCGCCCCGGTAAAGGCGCCGCGCTCGTGACCGAAGAGGTCGGATTCGAGCAGCTCGCGCGGGATTGCAGCGGTGTTGATCGCGATGAACGCCCCTTTTGCGCGCGGGCTATGGCGATGCAGCGCGCGCGCGACCAGCTCCTTGCCGGTGCCGGACTCGCCGGTCAGCAGTACCGTCATGTTTGAGCGGGCGAGCCGTCCGATCGCGCGGAAGACCTCCTGCATCGCCGGCGCCTCGCCGACGATCTCGGGCAGTTGCGCCTCCTGGTCGCGGTTCTTCGGCGCCGAGCGCCGGTGCTGGCGGATCGCGCGATTGACGAGGTCGATGGCCTCGTCGACATCGAAGGGCTTGGGCAGATATTCGAAGGCGCCGCCCTCGTAGGCGGCGAGCGCGCTGTCGAGGTCGGAGTGCGCGGTCATGATGATCACCGGCAGGTCCGGGTGCAGTGCGCGTATCCGCTCCATCAGCGCCAGGCCATCCATGCCCGGCATGCGAATATCGGCGATGATGGCGTCAGGGTGTTCGCTGTCGAGGCGGTCGACGACGCCGGATGCGCTCTTGAAGCTGGTGACTTCCATGTTGGCCTTGGTCAGTGCCTTCTCCAGCACCCAGCGGATCGAACGGTCGTCGTCGATGACCCAGACCTGGTCTCCGTCAGTCTTCATGATGGTCCTCGATTGGCAGAATGATCGTGAATATGGTCTCGCCCGGCCGGCTGTCAAATTCGATCAGCCCGCCCTGCTGATTGACGATCGATTGCGCGATCGACAGACCCAGTCCGGTGCCCTCCGGCCGGCCGCTGATCATCGGGTAGAAGATGTTCTCGCGTATCGCCTGCGGGATGCCGGGGCCGTTGTCGATGATGTCGATCCTGG
>CAYLKC010000160.1:0-2980 GCA_964384095.1 uncultured Chromatiales bacterium | reverse complement strand
TCTGCAGCAGCTTCTGGATGATGTTCTCGACGTCCTCGCCGACGTAGCCGGCTTCGGTCAGCGTCGTCGCGTCGGCGATCGTAAACGGGACGTTCAGCAAACGCGCGAGGGTCTCGGCGAGCAGGGTCTTGCCGGAGCCGGTGGGGCCAATCAGCAGGATATTGCTCTTTGACAGCTCGACCTCGTCCTTCTTGTTGAGGCCGAGCTCGAGGCGCTTGTAGTGATTGTAGACCGCGACCGACAGGATCTTCTTGGCGCGGCCCTGCCCGATCACATAGTCGTCGAGGATCCGGTTGATGTCGCGCGGCAGCGGCAGCTTGGCGCCCTTCCCGCCCGGCGACTTTTCCTGCACCTCCTCGCGGATGATGTCATTGCACAGTTCGACGCATTCGTCACAGACGAATACCGACGGTCCGGCGATGAGCTTGCGCACCTCGTGCTGGCTCTTGCCGCAAAAGGAGCAATACAGCAGCTTGTCGCCGTCGTCGCCCTTGCCGTGCCTTTCGTCGCTCATGGACTACCCCGCTGATCCTATGCTGCAGTCTGCCGTCGTTCCAGCACCTTGTCTATCAGACCGTACTCGACGGCCTCCGTTCCGCTCATGAAGCGGTCGCGGTCGGTGTCCTCGCGGATCCGCTCGATCGGCTGGCCGGTGTGCTTGACCAGCACATCGTTCAGGCGGTCGCGCACGCGCAGGATCTCGCGGGCGTGGATGTCGATGTCGCTGGCCTGGCCCTGGAAGCCGCCGAGCGGCTGATGGATCATGATGCGCGCATGCGGCAGGCAGAAACGCTTGCCCGGGGCGCCGCCGGAGAGCAGCAGCGCGCCCATGCTCGCCGCCTGACCGAGACACATCGTGCTGATGTCGGGCTTGACGTACTGCATGGTGTCATAGATCGACATGCCGGCGCTGACCGAACCGCCCGGGGAATTGATGTAGAGGTGGATATCCTTGTCCGGATTCTCGGACTCGAGAAACAGGATCTGCGCGACGACCAGGTTTGCGAGATGGTCCTCGACCGGCCCGACCAGAAATATTACCCGCTCCTTCAACAACCTGGAGTAAATGTCGTAGGCGCGCTCCCCGCGCGCCGACTGCTCGACCACCATCGGGACCAGATTCATGCTTGTCATTTTCTCTTTCCTGTCGTCGAGCGCCCTGACTGGAATTATCGGTCGTCGCGCGCGGGCGCTTTAAGGCCAATTGTACCCGAGGGGGTACGCGGTTGTCAGATGGAAATCGGTCGCCCCGGGAGCGCTCAGCGCCCCCGGCGCTCGCGCAGCAGGGCCTCGAAGGTGGTTGGCTCGTCGCGCAGACGTACGCGCGAGACCACCCAGTCGACGACCTGGTCCTCGAGCACCAGCTGTTCGATGTTGGCGATGCGGTCGCGATCCGAGTAATACCAGCGGATCGCCTCTTCGGTGTTCTCGTAGCTCGATGCGATGAACTCGACACGCTCACGAATCTGCTGCGGATCGGCCTTGAGCCCGTGCTGACGCACGATCTCGCGGATCAGCAGGCCGAGCACGACCCGGCGCCGGGCCTGCTGCTCGAACAGCGACCGGTCGAGCCGGATCTCGCTCTCCGGCGTCCCCTGGCGCAGCAGCATGTCGCGCGCCTGGGCGAGCAGCGAGCCCGTCTGCGACTCGATCTGCGATTGCGGCACCTCGATCGCGGAATGCGCCTCATAGAGGGCGTCCAGGGCCTGCCGCTTGAGCTTCTCGCGGATCGCGTCCTGCATCTCGTCGTTCATGGTCTTGCTGAGTTCGGCGCGCATCGACGCCATCGTGCCGTCGGGCACGTCGAAGCTGCGAATGAAGTCCTCGTCGATCTCCGGCAGGTGCGGCTCGGCGACCGAATGGACCTTCAACGCGAAGGTCGCGGCCTTGCCGGCAACCTCGGCGACGTGATAGTCCTCGGGGAAACGCACATCGACGCTGCGTTCCTCACCGGCCGAGAGGCCGATGAATCCCTGTTCGACCTCCGGGATCAGGCGCTTCGCGCCGAGCAACACCGGCACCCGTTCACCGCGGTTGCCGGCAAACTCGTCGCCGGCGATGGTGCCGATGAAGTCAGCGATGACCTGGTCACCCTCGCCGGCCGGGCGCTCGACCTCACGCCATTCGCCGCGCTGGCTGCGCAGGGTCTCGAGCATGTTGTCGATGTCCTGCGCAGTGACCTCGGCGACCGGGCGCAGGATCTCGATGCCTTCGAGCGGCGCGATCTCGATCGGGGTCATGACCTCGAACAGGGCCTCATATTCGAGGTCCTGTCCTGGCTCCATGACGCGCGGCCTGAACCGCGGCATGCCGGCGAGCTGGAGGTTCTCGCGGCTGATCGCCTCGAAGAAGGTATCGCGGGTGACCTCGTTGACGACCTCCTGGCGGACCATCGGCCCGTAGCGGCTCTCGATCACCTTGAGTGGCACCTTGCCCGGGCGAAAACCCTTGATGCGTGCGGTGCGCGACAGGTTTTTCAGACGGTTGGTGACCTCGCCGTCGACCCGTTCCGCGGGGACGGACACCGTCATGCGGCGCTCCAGACCCTGGGTTGTTTCTACCGAAACCTGCATGCCTGCCTCACAGAATTGTGAAGATTGATATTGTTTTTCATACTGGGGCGCCGTGCCGTCGGCCGGCTGACCCGGATCAGCCGATTATACTCCAAGGCGACGGTCGTCCGACAGGCGAGCCGGGCGGCGACGCCCGGAAAGATGGTGGGCCGTGTAGGGATCGAACCTACGACCCGCTGATTAAGAGTCAGCTGCTCTACCAACTGAGCTAACGGCCCGGGTCTCAAAAATATAGTGGGGTGAACGATGGGACTCGAACCCACGACAACCGGAATCACAATCCGGGGCTCTACCAACTGAGCTACGCTCACCGCTGAACTTTACAATGCAACACGTCGCAAGTGGCGCGCCCGGCAGGACTCGAACCTGCTACCCTCGGCTTAGAAGGCCGATGCTCTATCCGGATG
>CAYLKC010000159.1:0-2991 GCA_964384095.1 uncultured Chromatiales bacterium | reverse complement strand
TGCACCTTCTGCGTGGTGCCCTACACCCGCGGCGAGGAGATCAGCAGGCCGTTCGAGGATGTCCTCGCCGAGGTCGCGGCACTGGCCGCCGGCGGGGTCCGCGAAGTGACCCTGCTCGGGCAGAACGTCAATGCCTATCGCGGCCGCACCGAGGACGGCGTCGAGGCCGACCTCGCACTGCTGCTCTATTATGTCGCCGCGATCGACGGCATCGGGCGCATCCGCTTCACGACCTCGCACCCGGTCGAGTTCACCGACAACCTGATCCAGGTCTATGCCGAGGTCCCGCAGCTCGCTGACCATGTCCACCTGCCGGTGCAGAGTGGCTCGGACGCGGTACTCGCGCGCATGAAACGCGGCCATACCCTCATGGAATACCGATCGATTGTCCGCCGCCTGCGCGCGGCCAGGCCGGGCATCAGCCTGTCGACCGATTTCATCGTCGGCTTCCCCGGCGAGACCGAAGCCGAGTTCGAGGCGACGATGGCCCTGATCGAGGATCTGCGTTTCGACCAGGCCTTCAGCTTCATCTACAGCGCGCGGCCGGGGACGCCGGCCGCGGCGCTGGCGGACGACGTCCCCCTCGCCGTCAAGCAGCACCGGCTTGCGCGTCTGCAGGCGCGGATCGCCACGCTGAATACCGAATACATCGAGGCGCTGGTCGGCACCCGCCAGCGCGTGCTGGTCGAGAAGGTCTCGCGCAAGTCCGCGGACGAGGTCATGGGACGCACCTCGAGCAACCGACCGGTCAACTTCGCAGGCGATCCCGCAGACCTCGGCTGCTTCATCGAGGTCGAGATCACCGAGGCGAGACCGAACTCCCTGCGCGGCGAGCGGACGGGCGGCGCGGTTCGCGCGGCCGGGGCCGTCGCCACGGCGCACTGGTCCTGAATGTCTCCGCGAGTCCCCGACAGCAAGCCCGCGCCTGACGGCGACGACGCGCCGCGACCGTACAGCGCCGAGATCGAGCTCGAGCCGGCGGACAATCAGCGGCTTGCGAACCTGTGTGGTGAATTCGATCGTCACCTGCGGGAGATCGAACGCCGGCTCGGTGTCCGTCTCGTCAATCGCGGGCATGCGTTTCGCATCGAAGGACCGCGCCCCGCGGTCGAGGGCGCACGCCGCCTGTTGCAGCGGCTTTATGCCGACAGCGCCGAGGCGCCGCTGACACCGGCGCATATCGACCTGGTGCTGCAATCGGCGGATCGTGACGGGCCGTCCGCCGACCACGAGCGCGCGGGCGTCAACACCCGGCGCTCACGCATCACGCCCCGCGGCGCGAACCAGCTGCGCTATCTCGACAACATCCATCGCTGTGACATCAATTTCGGCATCGGCCCCGCCGGCACCGGCAAGACCTATCTCGCGGTGGCCTGCGCCGTCGAGGCGCTGGAGCGGGAGCAGGTGCGGCGCATCCTGCTGGTGCGACCGGCGGTCGAGGCCGGCGAACGCCTCGGCTTCCTGCCCGGCGATCTCGCGCAGAAGATCGATCCCTACCTGCGGCCGCTGTACGACGCGCTCTACGAGATGCTCGGCTTCGAGCGCGTCGGCAAGCTGATCGATCGCAACGTCATCGAGGTCGCGCCGCTCGCGTTCATGCGCGGACGCACGCTGAACGAGTCGTTCATCATCCTCGACGAGGCGCAGAACACGACCATCGAGCAGATGAAGATGTTCCTGACGCGCATCGGTTTCGGGTCGACCGTCGTCGTCACCGGCGACGTCACCCAGGTCGACCTGCCGCGTGAGCGCGCCTCCGGCCTGCGTCACGTGATCGAGATACTCAGGGGCGTCGACGGCATCAGTTTCGTTTTTTTCGAGTCCGGCGATGTCGTGCGCCACCCGCTGGTGCAGCGCATCGTCGCGGCCTATGAACAGGCCGAGGCGCGCAAGGACAAGGGCGGCGGCAAGGACAAGGGCGGCGGCAATGAAGCTGGCGCTTGAGGTGCAGTATGCGACCGCAGAGTCCGGGCAGGCATTGCCCGGTCGCGGACGCATCGCGGCGTGGGTCGAGGCGGCCCTCGAAGGACACCGTGACGCGGCTCAGCTCGTCGTGCGCATCGTCGACGAGGCGGAGAGCGGCGAACTCAACGAACGCTATCGCCGCAAGGCAGGCCCGACCAACGTGCTGTCCTTTCCGTTCGAGCACCCGGAGATGCTGGATCCGCCGCTGCTCGGCGACCTGCTGGTCTGCGCGCCGGTGGTCGAGCGCGAGGCGCGCGAACAGGGCAAGACGGTGGAGGCGCATTGGGCGCATATGGTGATTCACGGCACGCTGCACTTGCTGGGGTATGATCATGAGGAAGATCGGGAGGCTGAGCGGATGGAAGGCCTGGAACGGGAGATTCTCGCGCGGCTCGGGCATGACGACCCCTGGGCCGGGGAGCGGGCACGGGCATGAATGACAGGAATTCCGGCGCGGATGGCGGCGGCCGCTCATGGCTGGAGCGCATCGGCAAGGCCTTCACGGGCGGTGAGCCCCGCACCCTCGAGGAGCTGATCGAACTGCTGCGCGATGCGCAGCAACGCGGATTGATCGACGCCGATGCGCTGGCGATGATCGAGGGCGTGCTCGAGGTGTCCGAGATGCGCGTGCGCGACATCATGATCCCGCGCGCGCAGATGGTGGTCGTCGAGCGTGATGCGCCGCTCGACGCGATCCTGCCGATCATCACCGAGTCGGCGCACTCGCGCTTCCCGGTCATCGGCGAGAGCCGCGACGAGGTGCTCGGCATCCTGCTGGCGAAGGACCTGCTGCCGTATTACGCCAATGACCGCATCGAGGAATTCAACGTTCGCGACATCCTGCGCCCGGCGGTATTCATCCCCGAGAGCAAGCGCCTCAATGTCCTGCTCAACGAGTTCCGCTCCAGCCGCAATCACATCGCCGTCGTCGTCGACGAATATGGCGGCGTCGACGGGATGGTCACGATCGAGGACGTGCTCGAGCAGATCGTCGGCGAGATCGACGACGAGCACGACATCGATGAC
>CAYLKC010000158.1:2197-3005 GCA_964384095.1 uncultured Chromatiales bacterium | reverse complement strand
AGGGTCTCGTCCGCGAAAAAAAAGAACTGAAAGGCGTCATCATGAAAGCCGTTGCCAAGACGGTCGAGCCCGTTGCCTCGCAGAGCGCGCAGCGTCACGAGCTTGTCCGGCCGCTTTATCTCGAAGCGCTGACTTTGGTCGAGCGTCTGCATCGCCGCCTGCTTGATGTGATCAAGGACGAATTCGATCGCCGTGGCCGCGCGGACATCAACTCGGTTCAGGCGCTGCTGCTCTACAATATCGGCGACAAGGAACTCACCGCCGGCGAACTGCGCACGCGCGGCTACTATCTCGGCTCGAACGTCTCCTACAATCTCAAGAAACTCGTCGAGATGGGTTTCCTCGATCACCAGCGTTCGCGGGTCGACCGGCGCTCGGTTCGCATCAAGCTGACCGAAAAGGGTCGCGAGGTGCGCGACATCGTCGAGACTCTCTATCAGAAGCACGTTCGCACGGTCGAACAGGTCGGCGGCATCAGCCCGGACGAGTTCTCGACGCTGAACAAGTCGCTGCACCGGCTCGAACGCTTCTGGACGGACCAGATCCTCTATCGCCTCTGACGCGCGCGTGCCGGGCTCCGGTCGCGCTACCAACATTACGAAGCAGGGGACGTCGGGATGGGGGTTGTGGAGCGTGCCGCGGCACGGAACGCCGCGGGCAGAACGCGAATGCCCGCGCCCTCCGACGGTGACGCCTCGGCGAACTGGTGCGCGCAGGCCGCTTCGTGGTCGGCGCTCGTCACCCATTTCCGCGCACTTCTGGGAACCCTGTCGCTTCCGCAGACGCTCGTCTCGTCGCGCTGGCACGA
>CAYLKC010000158.1:0-2187 GCA_964384095.1 uncultured Chromatiales bacterium | reverse complement strand
CTGTGGACGTTGCTGGCGCTCAGCATGATGGTGCTGGCGCACCGGCGCATGCAGTTCGTGTCGGAGCGGCTGGGGGCGGCGGCGATTTTCCTCGCAGTCGTGACGCTCGCCTGGATCCCGGTCGATTTCGTGCTGATCGGCGGCGACACCAATCTGTTCGGCCTGATCGTTCTCGGCCGCGGTGCGGTCTTTGTCGCGTTCCTTGCCATCGCGGGTCTGCGGATCGATTGCTACGACCCGCAACAGGGTATCCGCGCCATCGGACTGACGGTCGCCACCGGCGTCGTCTTCTTCGCCTACGTGCACGCCGCCTTTTCGATGACCGGCAACAACGACCTGAACCAGATCGGCCATGCGCAATATCTGCTGATGCCGATCGCGCTCGCGGCCGGCATTGCGATTTTTCCGCTGACCCTGCTGGAGGCAATGGCGCTGTCCTGCGTGCCGTTGCTCGCGGTCATCTTTATTGCCAGCCATGAGACCGGCGGCGGGATCTGGATTCAGATCGTCGCGGTGATCGGCCTGATGGCCGGCGTGATGCTCACGACGATCGTGTGCTCGGTGAGCCAGTTGAAGCTGCTCGTCGACCTGCACGCCAATTCCGCGATCGACCAGTTGACCGGCGCATTGGTACGCCGCGTCGGCATCGAACTGATGACGATCGAGTTCGCGCAGGCGCGGCGCACGCGCCGGCCGCTCGCGATCGCGCTGCTCGACCTCGACCTGTTCAAGCAGGTCAATGACCGCTACGGCCATGACGCCGGCGACGGCGTGTTGCGGGACGTGGCTTCGGCCCTGCGGCGACGCCTGCGGTCGGGCGACGCGCTCATCCGCTGGGGCGGGGAGGAATTCGTCGTTCTGCTGCCGGAGACCGATGCCGCCTCGGCCGCGGCCGTGATGACCGAAATCTGCGATGCAGGCCTCGCCGATCGGCCGGATGGCCGCCGCCAGACTGTCAGCGTCGGACTGGCGGAAGCTGATACGGACGCCCTGCGGGACTGGCCGGAGCTGCTCCAGCGCGCCGACGGCCGTCTTTATCGGGCCAAGCAGGCGGGCCGTAACCGGCTGGTCGACGCCCATGACACAGTGATCCCGTTCGGCCGTCCGGCGCCGACGCTTCTGCCGCTCGCCGAACTGGCGCCCGACCTCGTCCCCGAACGGGCGGTCGGAGGCCTCAATGGCGATCTATTCGCCGTCACGGTCAGAATCACTTAAGAAATCTACGCAAATAACGGGTGCATCCGGCAGCGAGGCGGGGTGGCCTCGTCCGGTAACGGGACTCCGGGAGCGGATTCGTGTGTCCGTTTCGCGGAGGGGCGGGACATGGACGGAACGTCTCGATTGGTCGCGTCACCGATTGGCAGGCGCGGCGTGCTCCGCGGTCTGCGCGATAGCGCGCTTGCGGCGATGACCGGTCCGTTCGCGGCATCGCCGGTATTTGCACAAACGCATCGGCCACAGATCGCCTCCCGCGAGCCGGTCCACGCGGCTATACCGGGCACGCCGATGCTGTCGCAGCAGACGCTCGACAATACCGAGCGGGCAATCGCCTATTACGAAAGCGTTGCGGCGCGCGGCGGCTGGCCCATGATCCCCGCGGTCGAGCGGCTGCAGCGCGGCGCGCGGCATGGCGTGGTGGTGGCGCTGCGCCATCGCCTGACGATGGAGGGCGATCTTGATCCGGGCCTTGTCGACGGATCGACATTCGATCACGAGGTCGAGGCGGCACTCTTGCGCTTCCAGGTGCGCAACGGCCTGACTCCGGACGGCCTCGTGCGCGACAAGACGCTGGCCGCGCTCAATCTCACCGCCGCCCTGCGGCTGCAACAATTGCGGATCAATCTCGTGCGTCTGCGCAGCATGAGCGGGGCGCTCGGCGCGCGCTATGTGATGTGCAACATCCCGGCGGCGCAGATCGAGGCGGTGGAGAACGGCGCGACCGTTTCGCGCCACAGCGCCGTGGTCGGCAAGCCGGACCGGCCGTCGCCGGACATCCACAGCTGCATCGTCGAAATCAATTTCAATCCGTTCTGGACGGTGCCGCTGTCGATCGTGCGGCGCGATCTCATTCCGCGCATGCAGGCGGAGCCCGATTATCTGACCAAGAACCGCATCCGCATCATCGATGCGCGCGGCTATGAATTGTCGCCGGCGCAGATCAACTGGTTCTCCTCGGAAGCGGCCAAT
>CAYLKC010000157.1:0-3078 GCA_964384095.1 uncultured Chromatiales bacterium | reverse complement strand
TCGCTCGGCTATGCCCCCGGCAGCCTGCCGGTCTGCGAACAGGCGACCCGCGAGGCGATCTCGCTGCCGGCATATCCCGGTATGCCGGTCGCGGATATCGATCGAATCTGCGAGGTCATCGGCCAGGTCGTCACCTAGACTGTCAGCGCCGATGCTGCGTTCCGTCCACGCCATCTCCAGCCTTCTGCTCGGTATCGGCCTGGTACTGATGGGACTCGCGGTGCTTGGCACCGCGCTCGGCGTGCGCGCGGTCAGCGAGGGCTTTCCCGACACCGTCACCGGATTCGTGATGGCGAGTTACTTCGCCGGCTTCATCGCCGGCAGCTATCTGTGCCCGCCGCTGATCCTGCGCATTGGACCGATTCGCGGCTATGCGGTGTTCGCGGCCATCGGCGCCGCCTGCGCCTTCCTGCACGCGCTGATCGTAGACCCGTTTGCCTGGGCCTTCCTGCGCTGCCTCATGGGAATCTGCCTGGTCGGCCTGTACATGGTCGTCGAGAGCTGGCTTAACGGAATCACGCCGAACGACCGGCGCGGCCGTGTCTTCTCGATCTACATGATCGTCACCCTCGCCGCGCACGGATTCGGCCAGTTCCTGTTCCTGCTGGATCCCGGGGCCGAGATGGCCGCCTTCGGCATCGCCGCGGTGTTCTTCTCGCTCGGCCTGGTGCCGGTCGCGCTGACGCGCTTGCCTCAACCCGACCCGGTCCCGGTCCCTGCCTTGCGTCTCGGTCAACTGATGCGTTTCGCGCCGCTCAGCCTCGCCGGCGCCCTGACCGGCGGCCTGACCACCAGCAGCTTCTGGGGCATGGGCGCGGTGTTCGCCCAGCGCGCCGGCTTCGAGGGCGGCGGCATCGTTGCCTTCATGGTGGTCACGATCGCCGGCGGCGTGCTGCTGCAATGGCCGGTCGGTCGCCTGTCGGACAGCGTCGATCGCCGTATCGTGCTGATGCTGACGAGCGCGCTGGCCGCGCTGGCGGCGCTGCTGGCGGCCCTGATGCTGGGTGCCGGACCCGGCTGGCTGTATGCCTGCACCTTCCTCGTCGGCGGGCTGATCTTCCCGATCTATGCGCTCAGCGTCGCCTTCCTCAACGACAGCATTCACAGCAGCGAGGCCCTCGAGGCAAGCCGGGGCATCCTGCTGGTCTACGGCATCGGCGCATTCTTCGGACCGCTGCTGGCGGGACTGACGATGACACTGGCCGGGCCCGCCGGCCTGTTCCTCTTTTTGGCGCTGATCCTGTGCCTGTTCGCACTGTTCGCGCTGGGCAGCATACGCAGGACGCCGCCTGTCCCGGAGGCCGAGCGTTCGGTGTTCATGCCGGTGACCCGAACCTCCCAGGCCGCGCTCGAACTCGACCCCCGCATCGAACAGGGCGGGGCGCCCGGGACACCGGAAAAACCATCGTGATTTCGATTGCTTGTATGTGTCGCCGGCGGCCGTTTACAAGGCTTCAGGGTAGGTGACAGAATGAAGCGACGCATCCCCGCAACCTGAGGAGGTGTCGTCATGGACAGGCAAGCACTCGAGATCACCGCCAATGCAATGGTCGCCGAGGGCAAGGGGCTCCTCGCGATGGACGAGAGCACGCCGACCTGCGCCAGGCGCTTCCAGGCCGTCGGCGTCGACAATACCGAAGGCAACCGCCTCGCCTGGCGCGAACTGCTGCTCGGCACCGAGGGCGTCGGCGATTACATCAGCGGCGCGATCCTCTACGACGAAACGATTCGCCAGAAGACCGCCGACGGGACGCCATTTGCGCGGCTCGCCGAACGACAGGGCATCATTCCCGGCATCAAGGTCGACACCGGCGCCAGGCAGCTCGCGGGACACCCTGACGAGAAAGTCACCGAGGGACTCGACGGGCTGCGCGAGCGCCTCGCCGCATACCGCGACATGGGCGCGCGCTTCTGCAAGTGGCGCGCGGTGATCACGATCGGCGAGGGCATGCCGAGCCGCGCCTGCATCGAGGCCAATGCCCACGCGCTCGCGCGCTATGCGGCGCTGTGCCAGGAGGCCTCGATGGTGCCGATCGTCGAGCCCGAGGTGCTGATCGACGGCAGTCACGACATCGGCCGATGTTTCCTGGTCACCGTCGAGACCCAGCGCATCGTCTTCGACGAACTCTATCGCCAGGGCATCCATTTCGAGGGCATGGTGCTGAAACCGAGCATGGTCATCGCCGGCAAGAAGGCGGCACGCCAGAGCGGTCCGGAGGAGGTCGCCGCAAGGACCTTGCGCTGCCTGCAAACCACCGTACCTGCCGCAGTCCCCGGCATCGCCTTCCTGTCCGGCGGACAGGGCGATGAGCAGGCCACCGAAAATCTCAACGCGATGAACGTGATCGGGCGCGGCATGCGCCTGCCCTGGCGGCTCACCTTCTCCTATGCGCGCGCGCTGCAGAATCCGGCGATGAACCGCTGGGCCGGCAAG
Source organism: uncultured Chromatiales bacterium (assembly GCA_964384095.1). Lineage (GTDB taxonomy): Bacteria > Pseudomonadota > Gammaproteobacteria > SZUA-140 > SZUA-140 > JAITWN01. The sequence continues at coordinate 644 of CAYLKC010000157.1, read as the reverse complement.
CCCGGCCAGGTCGAGGCGGCACGCCGGCTGTTTCTGCACCGCGCCCGCTGCAACGGCGCGGCCAGCCGCGGCGAATACCGGCCTGCAATGGAGAAGGAACTGGCCGCCTGAAGGATCAGGGGTTGATGCAGCGATAGACCGCGAAGGTCTGCTTGCCGTCTTCCGCCCCGTCGAACGCGACGATGGTGTCGCCGCCCATGTCGGCGGCAGCATTGCGCGCCAGTCCCTCGAGTTCCTCGCGCACCTTCGCTTCCTTGCGTCCGATGCCGGCGATGTCGGCCTTGACGCTCGAGGTCGTCGTGCCGAGCTCGCGGCATTGCGAGACCTCGTCGGCGTCGAGCACGCGCACCTTCTCGCCCTCCGGGGTCAGCTTGACCCAGGCGCAGGATTGCAGCAGCAATGCGCCCGCGCAGATCACCAGAAACTTCCTCATCGTACCTCCCGTGCGTGTCCGTTGATCCAGCACCCTATGCTGCCACAGTGTCGAGGCGAATGGCAGCAACGATGGTCACGGATCAGTGATCGACGCCGCCGTCGCCATGGACATGACCATGCGCGATCTCCTCGGCGCTTGCCGCGCGCACGCCGACCACCTCGAGTTCGAAGGTCAGCGTCCTGCCGGCGAGCGGATGATTGGCATCGAC
>CAYLKC010000156.1:1922-3178 GCA_964384095.1 uncultured Chromatiales bacterium | reverse complement strand
TCGGCTTCGCCGGCCCGCGCGTCATCGAGCAGACCGTGCGCGAGAAGCTGCCCGAAGGCTTCCAGCGCAGCGAGTTTCTCGTCGAGCATGGGGCGATCGATACGATCATCGACCGCCGCAACATGCGCGACAAGGTCCACAGCCTGCTCGCGATGATGACCGGCGAGTCCATCACCGACTGAGCGCGGCTTCCGCGCGACACTGCCGATGCGTCATCACACCCTGGCCGGCTGGCTGGCGTGGCTGGAACAGCTGCACCCGCGCGCGATCGAGCTCGGCCTCGGCCGCGTCGGCGCGGTCGGCGAACGCCTCGATGTCACGCGCTTGCCGTGCCCCGTCATCACCGTCGCCGGCACCAACGGCAAGGGTTCCACGGTCGCCATGCTCGAGTCGATGCTGTCGGCGGCCGGCCATCGCGTCGCCTGCTATACCTCGCCACACCTGCTGCGTTACAACGAACGGGTGCGCATCGCCGGCCGCGAGGCCGATGACGACGCGCTGTGCGCCGCGTTTGCCCGCGTCGATGCGGCGCGCGGCGACATCAGTCTCAGCTATTTCGAATTCGGCACGCTGGCCGCGCTCGACCTGTTCGCGCGCGCGCGGCCGGATGTCACGATCCTCGAGGTCGGTCTTGGCGGCCGGCTGGATGCGGTCAATATCATTGATCCCGATGTCGCGCTGGTGACCTCGATCGGCCTCGATCACCAGGAATGGCTCGGCGCGGACCGCGACGCGATCGGCGCCGAGAAGGCCGGCATCTTTCGCACGAACCGGCCTGCGGTCTGTGCCGATCCGGCGCCGCCGACCGGACTGCTGCGCGTTGCCGCGGAACGCGGCGCGCACCTGCATCGTCTCGGTCATGACTTCGCGATCGCCGCCGCGGCGCCTGCGGCGAGCTGGACATGGCAGGGGCCGGACAGGCGCATCGACGCGCTGCCGCCCCCCGGGCTCGCCGGCGAGTACCAGTATCGTAACGCCGCCGGCGCGCTGATGGCGCTGTGTCTGTTGCCCGCGGCGTTCGCGGTCGACGACGCCGCCGTGCGTGCCGGTCTGGCGGGCGTGCGCCTGTCCGGTCGATTCCAGTGCCTGTCCGGGGCGGTGACGCGCATCTTCGATGTTGCGCACAACGTCGATGGCGCGCGCGCGCTGGCCGCCAATCTGGCGGCGATGCCGGTCACCGGTGCGACGCGCGCGGTATTCGCGGCGCTGGGGGACAAGGATATCGACGGTATGGTATCGTCGATGTCCGATGTCGT
>CAYLKC010000156.1:0-1822 GCA_964384095.1 uncultured Chromatiales bacterium | reverse complement strand
CTCACCGGCGCGGCCGTGCTGGCGGCGCTGGCGGTGATCCTGGTGCCGATCCTGATCGACTTCCGCGGCGAGGATGGCGCGACGATCACCCGCAGCAACATCCCGGAGCGGCCGGCCGGTTTCCGGGTCGAGGAGATCGCGCTGATGCCGCCGGCCGTGCCAGCGCCCGAAGCGCCAGCGGAACCGGCGCCGGCAGCGACGCCCGCGCCTCGAGCGGACGCCGACCCGGCCGGGGCCGCGCCGGTCGCGTCACCGCCCGAACCGCAGGGCCCGGCATCCGCCTCCGCCGGCGCGGCGCTGCACGGATTCGCGGTGCAGGTCGGCAGTTTCTCCAGCGAGGAGAATGCGGCTGCGATGCAGAACCGTCTGCGCGGCGGCGGTTACAGCGCCTTTCTCGATCGCGCCACCGTCGACGGCCGGCTCGTGTACCGTGTGCTGGTCGGTCCCGATGCCCGTCGCGAACACAGCGAGCGCCTGCGTGACCGTCTGGCGGGTGAAATGGACCTGCGCGGCGTCGTGGTCGCCTTCGAATAGCCCACCGGACGGCGGGCGCCAGTAATGATAAAATACCGGGCCTGACGGGCATGACCTGGCTGGACGTCGTCATCCTCGCGCTGATCGGATTGTCGGCGATCTATGGCGCCTTCCGCGGTTTCGTCCGCGAGGTGCTGTCCCTGGTCGTCTGGGTGTTGTCCTTCTGGGCCGCATCGCAGCTGACCTGGGACGCAGCGACGTACCTGGAGGACTGGATCCCGTACCAGGATGCGCGACTCATCGCGACCTTCGTCGCGCTGTTCTTCGCGGTGCTGGTCGTCGGCATGCTGGTCAGCCGGCTGATCGCCGGCCTGGCGAGGGCCAGCGGCCTTGGCGGAGATCGCAGTCTCGGGGTCCTGTTCGGGCTGTTGCGTGGCGTCGTCATCGTCGCGCTGCTGGTGATGGTGACCGCGGTCACCCCGCTGGCCGACGACGCGGCATGGCAGCAATCGTGGCTGGTCGGCCACTTCGAGACGCTCGCAACATGGTCGCTGGATCAGTTGAAGGGCGGACTGGGTGAACATGGCCTGCTGCCGGAGCCCGGACGCAGGCAGGAGTCTTCAGATGAGGGTGGATGAATGTGCGGAATCGTAGGCGCGGTCTGCCGCGGCAATGTCAACCAGTCGCTGTATGACGCGCTGACGGTGTTGCAGCATCGCGGCCAGGACGCTGCCGGCATCATGACCGCGGAAGGCAATCGCCTGTTCCTGCGCAAGGAGAACGGCCTGGTGCGCGACGTCTTCGACACTGCGCACATGCTGAACCTGCAGGGCAACTACGGCATCGGTCACGTCCGCTATCCGACCGCCGGCTGCGAGACCTCGTCGGAGGCGCAGCCGTTTTACGTCAATTCCCCCTATGGCATCGCGCTGGCCCATAACGGCAACCTGACCAACGCCGAGAAGCTCAAGGACGACCTGTTCCGCGAGGACAAGCGGCATATCAATACCGAATCGGATTCCGAGGTGCTGCTCAACGTCTTCGCGCATGAGTTGCAGAAGAGCGGCAAGCTGCGCATCGATGAGGAAGACATCTTCGACGCGGTCGCCGGCGTGCATCGGCGCTGCCGTGGCGGTTATGCCGCGGTCGCGATGATCACCGGTTATGGCGTCATCGGTTTCCGCGATCCCAACGGCATCCGCCCGGTCGTGTTCGGCAAGCGCGAGACCCCGGAAGGCGTCGAATACATGATCGCCTCGGAGAGCGTCGCGCTCGACGTGCTCGACTTCGAGCTGGTGCGCGACATCGAGCCGGGCGAGGCGGTATTCATCACCCTCGATGGCAAGCT
>CAYLKC010000155.1:0-3184 GCA_964384095.1 uncultured Chromatiales bacterium | reverse complement strand
GCATGCGCGGCCTGATGGCCAAGCCGGACGGCTCGATCATCGAGACGCCGATCACCGCGAACTTCCGTGAGGGCCTCGACGTTCTGCAGTACTTCATCTCGACCCACGGCGCGCGCAAAGGCCTCGCCGACACCGCGCTCAAGACCGCGAATTCCGGTTACCTGACCCGGCGCCTGGTCGACGTTGCCCAGGATCTGGTGATCACCGAGGAGGATTGCGGCACCATCAACGGCCTGACCATGGCGCCGCTGATCGAGGGCGGCGACGTCGTCGAGCCCCTCGGCTCGCTGGTGCTCGGTCGTACCGTCGCCGAGGACGTCAGCGTCTCCGGCCCCGGCAGCAAGGTGCTGATCGCAGCCGGCACGCTGATCGACGAGGCCTGGGTACAGCTCATCGAGCAGGAAGGCATCGACCGCATCAAGGTTCGTTCACCGATCACCTGCGACAATCAGTTTGGCATCTGCAGCGCCTGCTATGGCCGCGATCTTGCGCGCGGTCATCGCGTCAATATCGGCGAGTCGGTCGGCGTCATCGCCGCACAGTCGATTGGCGAACCCGGCACCCAGCTGACGATGCGCACCTTCCACATCGGCGGCGCGGCTTCGCGTACCGTCACCGTGAATTCGGTGGAGGCCAAGGTTTCCGGCACTGCACGCCTCGACAACATCAAGCTGATCCAGAACAGCAGCGGCACCAATATTGCGGTGTCGCGTTCCGGAGAGCTGGTCATCATCGACAACAGCGGTCGCGAGCGCGAGCGCTACAAGATCCCCTACGGTGCGATGCTGTCGATCGACGACGGCGGCAAGGTCGAGGCCGGCCGGCAGCTTGCCAACTGGGATCCGCATACCCATCCGGTCATCACCGAAGTGTCCGGTTTGCTGAAGTTCTCCGATATCATCGACGGCGTCACCGTCCAGCGCCAGACTGACGAAGTCACCGGCCTGTCGAGCATGATCGTCACCGACCCGAAGTCGCGCGGCCTCAGCACCAAGGACCTGCGTCCGATGGTCAAGATCGTCGACAAGGACGGCAACGACTGCTTCTTCTCCGGCACCGATATCCCGGCAACCTATTATCTGCCCGCGGGTGCGATCATCGGTCTCAGCGACGGCGCCAAGGTGAATGTCGGCGACGTCATCGCCCGTATCCCACAGGAGTCTTCGAAGACACGCGACATCACCGGCGGTCTGCCGCGCGTCGCCGACCTGTTCGAGGCGAGAAAGCCGAAGGATCCGGCGATTCTCGCCGAGATCACCGGCACCGTCGCCTTCGGCAAGGACACCAAGGGCAAGCAGCGCCTGATCATCGTTGGTGAGAACGGCGAGCGTTACGAAGGCCTGATTCCGAAGTGGCGCCATATCACGGTGTTCGAGGGCGAGCACGTCGAGAAGGGCGAGGTCATCGCCGATGGCGCGCCGTCTCCACACGATATCCTCAAGCTGCTCGGCGTCGAGGAGCTCGCGCGCTACATCGTCAAGGAGGTCCAGGACGTCTATCGTCTGCAGGGCGTCAAGATCAACGACAAGCACATCGAGGTCATCGTGCGCCAGATGCTGCGCAAGGTCGAGATCACATCGCCCGGCGAGACCAGTCTGCTGACCGGCGAGCAGGTCGAGCGTACGCGCGTAGTCGAGGAAAACGAAAAGGCGATTGCCGAAGGCAAGACACCGGCCGGCTTCGAGCCGGTGCTGCTCGGCATCACCAAGGCCTCTCTCGCGACCGAGTCGTTCATTTCGGCAGCGTCGTTCCAGGAGACCACCCGCGTACTCACCGAGGCCGCGGTCAGCGGCAAGGTTGATCAGCTGCGTGGCCTCAAGGAGAACGTCATCGTCGGACGCCTGATCCCGGCCGGTACCGGCCTTGCGTACCATAGTGAGCGCCAGCGCAGGGAGCAGGCTGCAGCGGAGACCGAGGTCAAGGCCCCGCCGACCAGCGACGAGGTCGAGGAGGCCCTGCGCCAGGCCCTGAATGTGACCTGATCCGGAAGCCCTGGAGCGACAGAAAGCCGGCGCGGCGACGTCCGCGTGTGGCCGGGACGCGGCGCCCCCGTGCGGTTTTGCCGGGCGGGGGCGCCGCCCGTTTCAAGTCCCTGATTTTCCGGTTCAAGGCCGGCGTGGCCCGGAGCGGGCGCAAAGGCGTATGTCTTGACAGGGCGCGCGTATCACCCTAAACTTTCGCGTCTTTGCAGAAGCAGGGTGGAGGCTGTTTCCGGCGCTTCCCCCGGTCAGCTCAACTCATTGAACATCAAGCGTTCAACCTCGGGCGCGACAGGCCGCAGGCGCTGCGCCCCGAATGGCTGGACGCTTGATATTTATTAGGATGGTGCGATTCTCTGATGGCAACGATCAATCAGCTGGTTCGAAAGCCCCGGTCACGGAAAAAGGCCAAGAGCGCCGTGCCCGGGCTCGAAGGGTGTCCGCAGAAGCGCGGCGTGTGTACCCGCGTCTATACGACGACCCCGAAGAAGCCGAACTCGGCGCTGCGCAAGGTCGCTCGCGTTCGCCTGACCAACGGCATGGAAGTGACCACCTATATCGGTGGTGAAGGCCATAACCTCCAGGAGCACTCGGTGGTGCTGATCCGCGGCGGCCGCGTCAAGGACCTGCCCGGTGTGCGTTATCACACCGTGCGCGGCAGCCTCGACACCTCGGGCGTCGATGGCCGTCGCAAGGGCCGTTCGAAGTACGGCGCCAAGCGCCCGAAGGGCTGATAATCGAAACTTATTGACGGATGTACTGACGATGCCCAGGAGAAGAGTAGTTGCGAAGCGTGAAGTGATCCCGGACCCGAAGTTCGGCGATCAGCATCTCGCACGGTTCATCAACATGGTCATGCGCAGCGGCAAGAAGTCGCTGGCCGAGAGCATCGTCTACGGCGCCCTCGACCAGGTCGGACGCAAGGGCAAGCCCGAGCCGCTCGGCGCCCTGACGCAGGCGCTGGAGAACATCCGGCCGCTGGTCGAGGTCAAGTCCCGACGCGTCGGTGGCGCGACCTATCAGGTGCCGATGGAAGTGCGCGGTGATCGCGGCCAGGCGCTGGCGATGCGCTGGCTGGTCGATGCCGCGCGCAATCGCAGCGAGAAGACGATGGGCCTGCGTCTCGCCGCCGAGATCCTCGATGCCTGCGAGAACCGCGGTACCGCGGTCAAGAAGCGCGAAGACACGCACCGCATGGCGGAGGC
>CAYLKC010000154.1:1262-3201 GCA_964384095.1 uncultured Chromatiales bacterium | reverse complement strand
GCTTGCAGCGAGCAGAATGAAGAGCATTCGGCAGGACAGCGAAACGCGTGCAAGGCTGTGTCTCATGGCGGGGCTCCCTTTATCGTCGAGTTTCTGGTCTGGACGCCCGGCGCCCGCGATGGCGTACGTACGGGAGCCCGGCGGCCCATGAGTGGACCGTCATGTGAAAGCATCGGGGACTACAGACGCGCCGCATCTCGCGCACGGCATCATCGGACAGGAACAGCGAATCTATACCCGCATATTAATTGTGTCAACAATACTTCCGGGTGATCCTGGTCCAGGTCGCCGGAGACGACCGCTCAGTCGCAGGCTGTCACCTGCCCGGTTGCCTGCGACGGCCGCCGCCGGCGCCAGCACCACGCCCTCGATCGTGATCCGGCCGCGGTCAGGATCGATCAGCAGCGCTCCTTGCGGACAATCGCGCCCGTCGCAGCGATAGGCGTAGACGCCGGCTCCGCTGTCGATGTGGAACGTGAAATGGATGCCGGCGTGATGGCCGATGCCGAGTGTGGCGACCCGTGATGCGCCGGTTTCACTGAAGATGGCGACCTCACCGTCGAGGCCGGACATGCACAGGGTCGGCGTGAAGCGGTCGCCGAGGACGTCGCAATCATCACCGCACAGGACCAGCATCCCGCACGCGGAACCGGCTGCGTGGCGTGCTTCCCGCATGTGGCGAGGCATTCCCTGTCGAGACCATTCAATACACGGTGATGCGTTATGGTTATACCGTGAGTTGATTCGTGTCAACGGCTTTTTGACTAGAATCAGGCCCCATGGGACGGGAAATTAATCCTTTTGGTTTACGCATGCCGACAGAGCTCAGAAAGCTCGTCGAAAAGTCAGCAAAGATCAACCGGCGCAGCCTCAATGCCGAACTGGTCATGCGCCTGCAGAACAGCGTCGAACGCGATCCTGTCTTCGTACCCGACATTTCGGAGGATGGGGCCGATTACGGCCTGTCCGACGATCAGTCGGCGCTGGTCCGTCTCTATAACCGCCTGTCGGCGCGCCGACGCAAACTGCTGCTGGAGTTTCTCAGGGAGTTCGAGGAACCGGAACGCAAGCGCTGACGGAATCCGTCAGTGCCGGTGCAGCATCGGCCAGGCCCGGACCAGGTAGATGATCATCGACCACAGTGTCAGCAACGCGGCGATGTACAGCAGCACGTAACCGACATCCTCGGTCGGAAATCCGTACAGCGGGCGTTGATACAACAGCAGGATGATCGCGAGCATCTGGCTCGCGGTCTTGACCTTCCCCATCATGTTCACTGCGACCTGCTTGCTGTTGCCGAGCTCGGCCATGCGCTCGCGCAGCGCCGAGACCGCGATCTCGCGGCCGATGATGATCGACGCGGCGATCGCCAGCCACGGGGTTGGCGCCGACTCGACGATCAGCACCAGTGCGACCGCGATCATCAGCTTGTCGGCGACCGGATCGAGGAAGGCGCCAAACGGCGAGATCTGGTCGAGCTTGCGCGCGAGCCAGCCGTCGAGCCAGTCAGTGACCGCGGCGACCGTGAAGATGATCGCCGCGGCGGGACGGGCATACTCCCAGGGCAGGTAAAATATGACGACCAGCACCGGGATCAGCGCGATGCGCACGAGCGTCAGGATCGTCGGTATGGTCATGGACTGCATCAGTCGCCTGCCCCGTGAAAGGTCTCGTAGATACGCCGCGCCAGTTCCGCGCTGATGCCGGGGACCCTGGCGAGGTCATCGATGCCGGCGCGGACAATGCCCTGCAGACCGCCGAACTGGCGCAGCAGGGTCCGCCGCCGCGCCGCACCGATGCCCGGGATGTCCTCCAGCGGCGAGCGGTTGCGCGCCTTCGCACGGCGGCCGCGATGTCCGGTCAGTGCGAATCGATGGGCCTCGTCGCGGATCTGCAGCACCAGTTGCAGCGCCGGGGAATCCGGCGCCAGCATCAGCGG
>CAYLKC010000154.1:0-1162 GCA_964384095.1 uncultured Chromatiales bacterium | reverse complement strand
CATTCCAGACGCTCGGGCAGCTGTTCGAGTTCCAGGGCGTCCTGCAACTCGGCAAGGCGTTGCGTCTGGCTGGCGCGGCTTGCATGATGCGCGGCGAGTGCATGGTCGGCATTCGCGAGCGCGATCGCGACCCGGCGCGCGCGCTCGCCGCGGACGCGGGCGTGGATCGCGATGCGGTGCCCGGCGTCGGCCTCGAGGACCTCGCGGATCAATGCGATATCCGCGGGCGCGTCGCTGACGACGATGTCCGGCGGGATTTCCCGGCCGAGATAGAACTGCGGCAGAAAGGCGCCGATCAGGTCGATGGCGTCGGCCTCGGGCGGATGGCGCGGAAAAAAGGTGCGATCGCCAAGGACATGGCCGCCGCGAATGATCATGACGACGATGCAGCCGACGCCATGGCTGACGCGGGCGGCAATGACGTCGCTGTCGCCGCCGTCGCCGCTGATCGCCTGCTGCTCGATGACCCGGCGCAGTCCCGCGATCTGGTCCCGGTAGTACGCCGCCAGTTCGAAATCCAGCCGATCTGCGGCGGCGTCCATGCGCGCGGCCAGCTCATCGATGACCTCGCTGTTCCTGCCCTCGAGGAACATCACCGCATGCCGCACATCCTCGCGGTATTCAGCCGGCCCGATGAGGCCGACGCAAGGCGCGCTGCAGCGCTGGATCTGGTATTGCAGACAGGGTCTGGTGCGGTTGCGGAAGAAGACGTCCTCGCACTGGCGGATCCGGAACAGGCGCTGCAGTTGGTTCAGCGCGCCGCGCACCGCGCCGGCATTCGGATACGGGCCGAAATAACGGCCCGACTCCCGCCTCGCGCCGCGATAGAAGCTGAGGCGCGGGAACTCGTCGTCGCTGCTCAGCCGGATATACGGATAGCTCTTGTCGTCGCGCAACAGCACGTTGTAGCGCGGGCGGTTCTGTTTGATCAGGTTGTTCTCGAGCAGCAGCGCCTCGTCCTCGGTGCGCGTCACGGTCACCTCGACACGGGCGATCTGCTCGACCAGCCGCCGTGTCTTCGGCGAAGCGCCGGATTTGCCGAAGTAACTCGACACCCGGTTTTTGAGATTGCGCGCCTTGCCGACATAGAGCACCTCGCCGGCGGCGTCGATCATCCGGTAGACCCCCGGCCGGATCGGCAGCGAGCGCAGCAGCTCGTCGC
>CAYLKC010000153.1:0-3290 GCA_964384095.1 uncultured Chromatiales bacterium | reverse complement strand
CTCGCGCCGTTCAGCGCCGTTGTGATGCCGCTGAACGCGCACAAGTCGCAACGCGTCCGTGACGCCGCTGAACAACTGTATCGCGACCTGCTCGCGGCCGGCATCGACGCCGCCCTCGACGACCGCGGCGAGCGCCCCGGCGTGATGTTCGCCGACAGCGAGCTGGTGGGCATTCCGCACCGCCTCGTCGTCGCCGAAAAGGGCCTCGACGCCGGCACCGTCGAATACAAGCACCGCCGCGGCGACGACGTCCGCCACATTCCGCTCGCCGACGTGATCCCGTTCCTCAAGTCCTGACCGCGGACGACCGATGACCACAGGGACGGACTCGTTTGATCATCTGAGCATCGCACAGAAGCCCGTGGTCCTCTGACTGCTTGCAGGACACGCTGTTAATACATCCCTGTACGCTCTCCGGCCGCGTCCTGCGGCCGGAAGGTCCTGCAAGCAGTCAGAGGACCACGGGCTTCAGGCAAGCATCGCGGAATGATCAAACGAGTCCGTCCCTGTGATCATCGGATAGACCGTCAACGGCTTACCTGTACCGGATGAAACGATTCCTGTCGATTCTCATGCTCGCCGGCCTGCTGGCCGGCGCCCCGGCCCTCGCGAACGTCGACCAGCGCGACGACGCCGAGTTGCGGCGTGCGTTGATGGCTGCGGTGCAGGATTCCGGCAGCTTCAGCGACCGTTTCGAGGCCGAGGTCTGGCTGCTCGACATGTCGCAGCGCCTGAGCCGGCGCATGCCGGATGTCGACGAACGCCTGCGCTTTCTGAAACTGGTGCATTACGAGGCGAGCCGCGTCGACCTGCCGCCGGAACTCGTGCTCGCGGTCATCGAGGTCGAGAGCGCGTTCGACCGCTGGGCGATCTCGCGCGCCGGCGCCCAGGGACTGATGCAGGTGATGCCGTTCTGGCTCGCCGAACTCGACCGCCCGCACGACAACCTCCACCACCCCGAGACCAACCTGCGCATGGGCTGCACGATCCTGCGCCACTACTACGACCGCGAGCGCGGCGACCTCAAGCGCGCGCTGGCCGCCTACAACGGCAGCCTCGGCCGCGATGAATACCCCCAGCGCGTACTGACGGCGCTGCGGGAACGGTGGTATCGGCAGTAGAACCGACATCCCCCCCTGCCCCCCTTCGCAAGCGAAGGGGGGTATCCGGTGTCCCGCGATGGTGGGATGCCCCAGCCCGATTCCCCCCTTCGCTTGCGAAGGGGGGTCAGGGGGGATGCCTCAGCCCGATTCCCCCCCTTCGCCTGCGAAGGGGGGCCAGGGGGGGGGATGCCTCAGCCCGATTCCCCCCTTCGCTTGCGAAGGGGGGTCAGGGGGGATGCCGCCGGGCGGCCAGATGCCGCTCCCATTCCAGCGCAGTCCGCACGATGACATCGAGGTCGTCGTAGCGCGGTTCCCAGTGCAGTCGTTCGCGGATGCGGCGGGAGTCGGCGGCGAGGGCGGGCGGGTCGCCGGCGCGGCGCGGGGCCTCGCGGATATCGAGGGCCTGGCCGGCGACGCGCTGTACCGCGTCGAGCACCTCGCGCACGCTGTAGCCATGGCCGTAACCGCAATTCAGGATCAGCGACTCGCCGCCGCCGCGCAGGTGGTCGAGCGCGCGCAGGTGCGCGTCGGCGAGGTCATCGACATGGATGTAGTCGCGCACGCCGGTGCCGTCCGGCGTCGGCCAGTCGGTGCCGAAGATCGACACGCTGTCGCGCTTGCCGGTGGCCGCCTCGCAGGCGACCTTGATCAGGTGCGTCGCCTCCGGCGTCGACTGGCCGATGCGGCCCTCCGGGTCGGCGCCGGCGACGTTGAAATAGCGCAGGATCACATGCCGCATCGGCGACGCGAGCGCGAGATCGCGCAGCATCCACTCGCTCATCAGCTTGGAGCGCCCGTAGGGATTGATCGGCGCGAGCGGCGCGTCCTCGGAGATCAGCGGATCGTCGGGAATGCCGTAGACCGCCGCCGTCGAGGAGAACACGAAGTGCCCGACGCCGGCCTGCTGGCAGGCCTCGAGCAGGGTGCGGGTGTTCGCGGTGTTGTTGTGGTAGTACTTCAGCGGGTCGGCGACCGATTCCGGCACGACGATATGCGCGGCGAAGTGCATGACCGCGCCGATGCCATGCGCCTCGAGCACGCGGCCGACCAGCGCGCGGTCGCCGGTGTCGCCCTGCACGAATTCGCCGTAAAGCACCGCGTCGCGGAAGCCGGTCGACAGATTGTCGAGCACGACGACGCGCTCGCCGCGCGCGCCGAGCTGGCGCACCACATGACTGCCGATGTAGCCGGCGCCGCCGGTGACCAGGATTCCGTCTCTGTTCATCGTTTCCGGTATCAAGGGGTCAGACCCCATTCTCAAGAAGTATCAGCGGGTCTGTCCCCGTAGCACCTGTCGCTGACGTGTCGTCGATCCGCGGTCTTGGCGCTGCGGTTACGACGTCGCCGCGAGGGCGCCGCCGCAGCTGCTGCCCTGGCCGGCGGTGCAGCCGTAGCAGTGGTCGGCGACCGTGATCGGCAGGCCATCGAGGGCGCGGCCGGTCAGGTCGCGGACATGGGCGCGCGGGCGTCCGTCCATCCTTAGCGGCAGGCCGAGCATCTGGTTGAAGTCACAGTCATACAGGTAACCCTGCCAGTCGATGCTGACGAGGCTGCGGCACATCACGCCGTCGAGGTTCTCGTCGCGGTGGGCATCGCGCAGGCGTCGCATATAGCCATCGAACTGCCCCTTCGACACCAGTGTGCTGCCGAAACGCTGGATCGGCATGTTCGCGAGCGTGTACAGGCGGGTGAACTCGATGCCGTAGCCGTTGCGCAGGCGTTCGCGGTAATCGGCCTCGAGCGGCCGTTGCGGGGGTGGCAGCGACGGCCCCTGCGGATTGTAGACGAGGTTCAGCGCCAGCGGACTGTCCGGCAGGCCGTAGCCGAGCGCGTTCAGCCGCTTGAGCGCGCGCAGGCTGGCGTCGAACACGCCATCACCGCGCTGCGCATCGACATTTTTCTCGAGATAGCACGGCAGCGACGCGGTGATCTCGACGCCGTGCGCGGCGAGGAACTCGCCGAGATCCTCCTGGCCCTCGACCTCGAGGATCGTCAGGTTGCAGCGATCGATGACGTGGACGCCGAGGGCGCGCGCGTCACGGACGAGATCGCGGAAATGCGGATTCAGTTCGGGCGCGCCGCCGGTGAGGTCGAGGGTCGTGATGCCGCCCGCGCGCAGCAGGTCGAGCACTGCGTCGATGGTCTCCCGCGACATCGCCTCGGTGCGGTTCGGCCCGGCGTTGACAT
>CAYLKC010000152.1:0-3340 GCA_964384095.1 uncultured Chromatiales bacterium | reverse complement strand
TCTTCGTCACCGAGGTGTTCACCGGTTCGCCGGGCAAGTATGTGTCACTGAAGGATACGATCAGCGGCTTCCAGAAGATCGTCGCCGGCGAGTTCGACCACCTGCCCGAGCAGGCCTTCTATATGGTCGGCTCGATCGACGAGGCGGTAGAAAAGGCAAAGAAGCTTCAGTAAGCGCGGCTACAGGGAACCCGGGTTATGGCCATGACCATGCATGTCGACATCGTCAGCGCGGAGGAGGAGATCTTTTCAGGTCCCGCCGAGATGCTGTTCGCCTCCGGAGTGATGGGCGAACTCGGTATCCTGCCGCGCCACGCCCCGCTGCTGACCCAGCTCAAGCCGGGTGAGATCCGCATCAAGGTGCCGGGCGGTGAGGAGCAGTTCTACTACGTCTCCGGCGGCATGCTCGAGATCCAGCCCCATGTCGTGACCGTGCTCGCCGACACCGCAGTGCGCGCCAAGGACCTCGACGAGGCCGCCGCGATCCAGGCCAAGGAGCGCGCCGAACAGGCGCTCAAGGACAAGACCTCCGACTTCGAGTACGCCAAGGCACAGTCCGAACTCGCCGAGGCGATCGCCCAGCTCCAGGCCATCAAGAAACTCCGCGACAAGGCCACCCGTTAATCCCCCACCCCCGCCTGCCGATACGGTGGTCAGGCCCCGGCATGTCCGGGGCTTGTACTGGCTCTGGTTTTTGCGTCCGCTTTCGGCAAGAATGGCATGACCTATGGGACTTGAAGTCGTCATCCTCGCGGCCGGCGAAGGGACGCGGATGCGTTCCCGGTTGCCGAAGGTCTTGCACGACCTTGCAGGCACGCCGTTGCTCGGTCATGTGATCGCCACCGCCCGCGCACTCGAACCCTCCCGCATCCATGTCGTCCACGGTCATCACGGCGAACGCGTGCGCGCGCATTTTCACGACGCCGGCGTCGAATGGGTCGAGCAGGCCGAACGCCTCGGCACCGGACATGCGGTGCAGCAGGTGATGCCGGCGATCGCATCGGAATCGACGGTGCTCGTACTCTACGGCGATGTCCCGCTGATCCGTCCTGAGACGCTGCGCCGCCTGCTCGCCGAGGTCGAGGCGCATGGCCTCGCGATCGTCACCGCCGAACTCGAAGATCCCTCCGGCTACGGCCGCATCGTTCGTGACGGACACGGTGGCATCGAGCGGATCGTCGAGCACAAGGATGCAAGCGAAGACGAACGCGCCATCGACGAGATCAACACCGGCATCCTCGCCGCGCACGCGGCTCTGTTGTCGCGCTGCCTTGCGCGGCTCGACAACAACAACGCGCAGAGAGAATTCTATCTGACCGACGTCATCGCGCTCGCCGTCAGCGAAGGCATCGCCCCCGGTTCGACATCGCCCGACGACAATGACGAGATCCTCGGCGTCAACGATCGTGCGCAACTCGCGCAGATCGAAAGCGCGTACCAGACGCGCGAGGCAGAACGGCTGATGCAGAGCGGCGCCACGCTGCGTGACCCCGCGCGCATCGATGTGCGCGGGACACTGGTCACCGGCATCGATGTCACGATCGACATCAACTGCGTCTTCGAGGGCGCGGTGGAGATCGGCGACGACGTCGTGATCGGCCCGCATTGCGTGATCCGCGATGCGCGCATCGGCGCAGGCACGCGCATCGATGCGCACAGCATCATCGACGGCGCAGACATCGGCAAGGACTGTCGCATCGGCCCGTTTGCGCGCATCCGCCCCGAGACCCTGCTGGCCGCCGGCGTCCACGTCGGCAACTTCGTCGAGATCAAGAAGTCGGAGGTCGGCCGCGGTTCGAAGATGAATCACCTGAGTTACATCGGCGACGCCACCGTCGGCAGCGGTGTCAACATCGGCGCCGGCACCATCACCTGCAACTACGACGGCGCCAACAAGCATCGTACCGTGATCGGCGACGGCGCCTTCATCGGCTCCGACACCCAGCTGATCGCGCCGGTCACCGTCGGCGCCGGCGCGACCATCGGCGCCGGCTCGACGATCACCCGCGATGCGCCCCCGGGCGAACTGACGCTGAGCCGCAACCCCCAGCGCACCCGTCCCGGCTGGCAGCGCCCGGTCAAGAAAGGCAAAGGCGCGTGAGCCCTGCAAGCAACGAGGTAGCGACACCATGTGCGGAATAGTCGGCGCTGTTGCCGAACGCGATGTCATCCCGATCATGATCGAGGGCCTGAAGCGCCTCGAATATCGCGGCTATGACTCCGCCGGCGTCGTCGTACTCGACGACCACGCCAAGCTCCAGCGTGTGCGCGCGGTCGGCAAGATCAGCGCGCTCGAGCACGCCTTGCAGCAGAATCCGCTGCGCGGCTTCACCGGCATCGGCCACACCCGCTGGGCCACCCACGGCGCGCCCAAGGAGGCCAACGCCCACCCGCACATCAGCCGCGAGGCGGTCGCCGTTGTCCACAACGGCATCATCGAGAACCACGACGAGCTGCGTGACGCCCAGATCAGGATGGGTTACGAGATCAGTTCCGATACCGACACCGAGGTCATCGTGCACCAGGTGCACAGCCACCTCGCGACCGGCATGAACCTGCTCGAGGCCGTGCAGCAGACCATCGGCGAACTCCACGGCGCCTATGCGCTCGGCGTCATCAGCAAAGACGAACCCGGCCGCCTCATCGTCGCGCGCCGCGGCAGCCCGCTGATCATCGGTATCGGCATCGGCGAGCACTTCGTCGCCTCCGACGTCAACGCGCTGCTGCCGGTCACGCAGCAGTTCATCATGCTCGAAGAAGGTGACATCGCCTCGCTGACCCGTGACAGCCTCGCGATCTACGACCAGACCGGCGCCGCGGTCGAGCGCCCGGTCTACACCAGTGAACTGACCGCGAGCGCCGTCGAGCGTGGCGAATACCGTCACTTCATGCTCAAGGAGATCTTCGAGCAGGTGCGCGCCATCACCGAGACCCTCGAAGGCCGCATCAGCGGTCACCGGGTGCTCGAAGGATCGTTCGGCCCGAAGGCGAAGGAGGTATTCGAGCGCGTCGAACAGGTCCACATTCTCGCCTGCGGCACCAGTTACCACGCCGGCATGATCGCGCGTTACTGGCTCGAATCGATCGCCCGCATCCCCTGCACGGTCGAGGTCGCGAGCGAGTTCCGCTACCGTCGCCCGGTCGTGCGCCCGAACACCCTGATCGTCACCATCTCGCAATCCGGCGAGACCGCCGACACCCTCGCCGCGCTGCGCGAGGCCAAGAAGCTCGGCTTCGCCGGCTCGCTGGCGATCTGCAACGTGCCGGAGAGTTCGCTGGTACGCGAGTCGGACCTGGTGTTGATGACGCGCGCCGGCCCCGAGATCGGCGTCGCCTCGACC
>CAYLKC010000151.1:0-3434 GCA_964384095.1 uncultured Chromatiales bacterium | reverse complement strand
CCCACGCGGTGCTGTTCGTGCTCGGCTTCACGCTGGTGTTCATCGCCGTGTTCGGACTGCCGGCGACACTGCTCGGCGCCACGCTGGTCGATTACAGCCCGCTGATCGCCCAGGCCGGCGGCGTGATCCTGATCCTGTTCGGCCTGCATACCATCGGCGTGTTCACGATCCCGTTCCTGAATATGACCCGCCAGATGCAGATCGACCCCGGCATGACGCCCGGCTACCTCCGTTCCGGACTGATCGGTGTCGCCTTTGCCGCCGGCTGGACGCCGTGCATCGGCCCGCTGCTCGGTGCGGTGATGACGATGTCCTTCACCGAACCCCGCACCGGCGCCTTCTTTACCTTCGTCTATGCGATGGGACTGGCGCTGCCGTTCCTGCTGACGGCACTGTTGCTGACGCGGGCGACGGATTTCCTGCGCCGGCTGAACCGTCATGCCCATCTCGTCCAGCGCGTCAGCGGGGTGTTCCTGATCGGCGTCGGTCTGCTGCTGGTCAGCGGTCAGCTTGCGACGATGAATACCTTCTTCATCAGCATAACGCCGGAGTGGCTGATCGAGCGGCTGTAGCAGGTCATCCCCCTACCCCCCTTCGCAAGCAAAGGGGGGAGATTATGGCGGTGACCAAGCGCTGGTGGCCGGCCCGGACACCACGTTGCGCGGTCGACCGGCGATGAAGGCCTCGATATTCTCCCGCAGACCCGCGACCAGTCGCTGGCGCGATTCCCGGCTGGCCCAGGCGATATGCGGTGTGACGATCAGGTTCGGACAGTCCGCGGCGAGCAGCGGACTGCCGGCCCGCGGCGGTTCGGAATCGAGCACGTCGATACCGGCCCCGGCGATATCGCCATTGCGCAGCGCCGCGGCCAGCGCGGCCTCGTCGACGATGCCGCCGCGCGCAGTGTTGATCAGCAGCGCATTGCGCTTCATCAGCCCGAGTTCGCGCGCACCGATCAGGCCACGGGTGTGGCTGGTCAGCGGGCAGTGCAGGCTGAGGACATCGACGCGGCCGAGCAGTTCGTCGAGCGCCAGTCGCCCCGGACCCGGCGCCGTGCCCGGTCGCGCAGCGATCAGCACCTGCAAGCCGAAACACTCCGCTGCCGCTGCGACTGCGCGACCGAGTTCGCCGTAACCGACAATACCGAGCGTACGTCCGGCCAGTTCCGCGACCGGATAATCGAGCAGCGCGAAGTGACGGCTGCGCTGCCAGTCTCCCGCCCTCACCGCCTCGTGATAATCCGGCAGTCTGGTCGCCAGCGCCAGCATCAGCGCGAACACATGCTGGACGACCGATGGCGTCGCATAGGCGGTGACATTGCAGACCGTGATCCCGTGACTTGCCGCGGCCTCGAGATCGACGTTGTTGACGCCGGTCGCGGCGACGCATACGAGGCGCAAGCGCCGCGCGGCGGTGAGTGCCGCTGCGTCGAGTACGACCTTGTTGGTAATGACGATGCCGGCATCGCGGATCCGTTCGGCAACCGCTTCCGGCGCCGTCGCCTCATGGAACGACCAGCGCGGCAGCGTCGCAGCAATGCCGTCGAGATCGATGTCCGCTCCGAGCGAGCCGCTGTCCACAAACACGCCCTGCTCCACTCAGAATCTCCTCTGAAACGACAGCGCGACGCCGTCATACGGCCCGCGTCGGAACTCGACGCCGATCCAGCCCTGCCAGTCGACCTCCAGCAACAGGCCGGCGACGGCGCCCGCGGTGCGGTCATTGGCCAGCGTCCGCGTCTCGCGGACGATGCCGCTTGCCTGCTGGTCGACATCGACCATCGACCACAACGGACCGGCATACGCGGTCAGCACCGGCGTCAGGACGGCCTGCAGCGTCAGCGTCGCGTCGGCCTGCGCCCATTCGAGCTCGACCTTCTGTCCATCGATACGGTCACGCAGCCAGTGATAGAAGAATTGCCCGCCGATCCCGATGCGCAAGCGCCTGCCCAGCGGGATCGCCCCGTGGAGGTCGACGCCGAAATAATTCCCGGTCAGGCGCATTCCGCTGGTCAGGGGCTGGCCGCGCTGGCTCACCGAGGCATAGCCGAGCAGCAGACCGATCGACAGGCCATCGCCGACTGTCTCGGACAGCGTAATGCCGGCGCGCGACAGCCGGGTATCAGCGGTCAGCCCGTCATCGGACAGATCGAATTCATCGCGGGCGAGGTGGAGATCGACGCCGATACCGCCGGGCGGGATGCCGATCGCGAGATCGGCGGCAGTCGCCGTGCAGGACAGGAGTACAAAGAGCAGCAGCGGGAGCGCGGAAGGTCGCATGCCGCCGAAGATGCCCGAATGCGCGCGGGCAATCAATCCCCGTCGCGCATCACAGCGCGACGCGCGGCCACTCCGGGTCCGCCCGGTGAAAGACGACCCGGTCCCGGCCCTGGCGCTTGGCCTCATAGAGGGCACTGTCGGCCGCGCGCAACAGGTCCTCGAGGGTCGAGAATCGCTGGTCCTCGCCATGCACGGCGACACCCAGCGAGACCGTAACCGACAGCTCGATGCCGGGCGCGACCTGGTGTCGGGTCGCGCGGAACGCCTCCAGCATCCGTTCACAACTGTGCCGCGCGCTGTCATGTCCTGAACCAGGCAGGATCGCGACGAACTCCTCGCCGCCATAACGGGCAATGATGTCACTGCCGCGGGTATGATGAAGGAGCAGGCGCGCGCTTTCGCGAATGACATGATCACCGGCCAGGTGACCATGCCCGTCATTCACGGTCTTGAATCGATCGAGATCGACGAAGATCACCGACAACGGCCAGCCATGCTCGCTGGCGAGCGCCAGCTCGTCGTCCAATGCGCGCTGCAGATAGGAGCGGTTGTACAGCCCGGTGAGGACATCCCGGCGGTTCTCCTCCTCGAGCTTGATGGTGCGGTTTTCGAGGATGCGCGCAGCCTTCTCCAGCATTACCGATTTCTGCATGACCTTGATATGACGCAGCAGAATCAGCTCACGGGCCTCGTTGATCAGCAGTTCAGGATTGTTGTGTTCGTCCGGTTCGATATCGAACAGCGGCGCGATCTCGGCAATCGCGCCGCTGACCGTCTCGAGCACCTCGACGAAGGACTGGTCGTGAATGCCGAGCGACTGTTCGGCCTGTTTCATGACCCTCGGCAGCAATTCCTCCTTGTCGGTGACGCACCATAGGTCGGCCAGGTCGCTGGCGAGTGCGATCACGCGGACCTGCTGCGCCAGCGCCGGCCACTCTGCGAGCCCGGAGGCATCGCCGTTGTGGCTGTGCAGGACCAGCGCGCGCAGGTGATCGGGAAAGTTCCACTGCTGCAGCAGCCATGCGCCGATTTCGGCATGATCAACACCGAGGGCATCGCGCTCGCGGCGGCAGGCTGACTCGTGCGTGGATCTGCGGGAAAACGCCCCGCGGTAGAGTTCCGGCAGCGTGCGCGTCAGCGCCAGCATGCCGATGT
>CAYLKC010000150.1:0-3456 GCA_964384095.1 uncultured Chromatiales bacterium | reverse complement strand
CTGGCAGGCCGTCACTACTTCGTCGAAGCCCGCTACCACCTCGACTATTTCTGATCCTGAACGGCCTGCATCCAGGGCGATATCTGCCGTTCAGTACCCGCCCGGCAGGCCGATAAACAGGAGATGGCCGGTCATTCCCTGAATCACCGGCAGGTCCTGTATTGACTGCATAGCTGACGATGATGACGGGCGCCGGACACAAGTACTTGTATACAATCAAGTTGCAGGCTGTCCACGCGCTGCTGTGGTTGTCCCTGTCACTAGCTTCGCTACCGCTGCTTGCGGATTCACCGCGTACCGCCATTCTCTTCCCCGAAATCCGGGAACCCTTTCGCAGCGTCTTCACGACGATCACCGACGGGATCAGCGAAACGATCCCCGGGGAGACCGCCATCCGCCCGATCCGTGACGACGACGACATCGACTCCTTGCAGAACTGGCTCCACCAGCAGCAGGCCGGGGTCACCGTCGTGCTCGGCAGCCGGGGCGAGATGATCGGCAAGGATCTGGCCGCGAGCACGCCGATCGTGATCGGGGCGGTCCATATGTCGGATGATCTGCGAAATGAGCCCTATTACGGTATTGCGCTCAATCCCGACCCTGCCACGATGTTTCACCGTCTCAAGGCCCTCGCCCCTGACGTACGCCAGGTCAATATCATTTATCACCGCGATCGCGAGCAATGGCTGATCAATGAATCGACGCGCATCGCGGATGAATTCGGTTTGACCCTGAACGCGCTGCCCGTCGATCGCCTGCAGGAGGCCGCGGGCAAGTATCGGGAGGTCATGGCGACGCAGAAGAGTGGCAGCGAGGCGCTATGGTTATCGCAGGACACCAATGTCCTCGATGAGCAGGCTGTGCTGCCCATGATCCTGAAGGAGGCCTGGGACAGGAGACTGATCGTCTTTTCGAGCAATCCTTCTCATGCGCGCCGTGGCGTTCTGTTTGCGCTGTACCCGGACAACCACCGCATGGGCCAGAGCCTCGGCGCATTGGCGCTCAAGGTCCATCAGCATCTGTCTCACGCTGGTCCAGCGGTCAACCCGGGAATGCGCATGCTGAAGGACCTCCAGATTGCATTCAACGTGCGCACCGCAGGTCGTCTCGGAATCCGCTACACGCGCGATGACCTTGCGAATTTCGACCTGATCTTCCCGCCGCAATAGGACGAAACGGGAATGGACCGCTACGGGAGAAAATTGGGCAGCCGCATGGGATTCCGCCAACAACTGGCGCTGATCTTCATCGCCGCGATCCTGCTCGCCGCGCTGGTCTCGTCGATGGCGATCAGCTGGCTGTCCGGCCAGACGATTCGCGACCGCTTCATCTTTGAAGGAAACCAGACCACGGAGACGCTTGCTTCCCAGAGCACGCTGGCCCTGCTGTTCGAAAGCCCGGAAAACATACAGGAATATGCAGAAACCCTGCTGGATTCTCCCGACATCACCGCGCTCGCGGTCTACGATACGGATCATATCCCCTTGCTGGCAATCGGCGACCTTCAACGTCTGGGCGGCAAGCTCGACCGTCTGCCTGACAGTACCGTAATGGTCGAGGATGGCGAACGCCAGTGGCGATTCGTCTCACCGGTCTACACGACGCCGTCACATGATGAGGATTCGCCATTTACGGTCGATCCCGGCCTGCCTGAATTGCTGGGCTATGTGCAGCTGGTCATGGGCAAGGAAACCATGCGGATGCTGACTGGCGATCTGCTGAAGAGCAACATTGTCGTCAGCATGGCGCTGGCGGCTGCCCTGCTCGCCGTGCTGTTGCTGCTGACCAGGCGGGTCACCGGACCAATCAATCGTCTGGCGGAGACAATGAATCGCGCGACCTCCGGCGAGACGATGCTCCGCGCTGTCATCGAGGGCCCGCGCGATGTCACCGAGATGCAGACGGCGTTCAACAAGATGATGGACGTGCTGGAGGCCCGCGAACATGAGCTGCGCAAGGCACGTGACGCGGCGCTGGAAACGGCTCGGCTGAAGGGTGAGTTCGCGGCCACGGTGAGCCATGAGCTGAGGACGCCGCTCAACGGCGTTCTCGGCATGCTTGAGCTGCTGCAGGGCATGGGCCTCAATGCCAGACAGGCGGACTATCTCGAGGTCGCTCGCAGCTCCGGTGAATCACTGCTGGCTCTGGTCAATGACATCCTCGATTTCTCGCGCAATGATTCAGGCCAGCTCGAGATCAGCAATGAGGACTTCGTGCTGACGGATTTCCTCGATGACATCCTCGCGCTGATCGGCCCCCAGGCTACTGCCAAGGGTCTCGATATCGGCTATGTCGTGGACCGGGACACGCCGGCCGCAATCCTCGGCGACCGCAGTCGACTGCACCAGATCCTGGTCAACCTCATCGGCAACGCGATCAAGTTTACCGATCAAGGCGAGATCGCGATCTCTGTCAAGCCTGCCGAACATTTGTCCGGAGATCGCCCGGAACTGGTCTTCGAGATCAGCGACACCGGCATCGGTATCGCCGAACATGCGCATCAGCGTATCTTCGAGCCTTTCCTCCAGGCCGATGGATCGACGACGCGCAAATATGGCGGCACCGGCCTCGGCCTGGCGATCTGCAAGCAGTTGGTTGAATTCATGGGCGGCGAGATCGGGGTCAGGAGCCTCCCCGGACAGGGCAGCATCTTCCACGTTCGCCTGCCCTTCGATCGCGCAGACACTGCCGCGAGCCCGCCTGCCGAAAGAGACGGACTCGCCGGCAGTCGCATCCTGATCGTCGATGACAGCGAGACCATCCGCCAGCAGGCACGCCTGCTTTGCGAATCACTCGGCATGCGTCCTGTCGTCGCGCAGACCCTGCAGGAGATGTCGACGATCCTTGAGGGCCAGGGAAATCGGCCCGGCTTCGAGTTGCTGATGCTCGATGCCGGACTCAAGGGAATGTATGGACGCCCGGTGACGGACGCCCTCGATTCCGTTGAACTGTCCACCGTGCCTCATATCATCCTCATGACCATGGACGATGCCGACGTCGAAACCATTGCCCCTGGCAAGGACATCATCACCCTGCGCAAACCGCTGCGAAAATCGACGCTCGCAGAGGCGATACTCGATCGCTTGTCGGCTGCAGGGAGGACCCGCGCCACGGAATCGACAGTGGAACAAGCGGGCTCGATAATCCTGCCCCAGGCGCGGATCCTCGTCGTCGAGGACAACCGCGCCAACCAGTATGTGGTCTCCGGAATGCTCGAACGTCTCGGTATGCGGCCGACAGTCGCCGCGGGTGGGCATGAAGCCATCGAGGCCATGCGACAGGAATCGTTCGATCTCGTCCTGATGGACTGCAACATGCCCGATCTGGATGGTTATGAAACGACTCGCCGGATCCGCACGCTCGAGGCTGACAATCGCCGGACCACGGTGATCGCGATGACGGCAAACGTCAAGGAAAGCGACGTTCGCAGATGTCTCGATGCCGGCATGGACGACC
>CAYLKC010000149.1:0-3518 GCA_964384095.1 uncultured Chromatiales bacterium | reverse complement strand
CTTGCCGATCGCCGCGGTGGTGTTGCCGAGCGCGTCGAGGCTGTCGGTGATCGCCCGGGTCTCCTTGCCGAGCCCGGCCATCTCGGCGATGCCGCCGGCGTTGTCGGCGACCGGGCCGTAGGCGTCGATTGCCATCGTCATGCCGACCGTCGCCAGCATCGCGACCGCGGCGATGCCGACGCCGTAGAGGCCGGCCTGCCAGTTGGCGACGTAGATCATCGCGCAGATCGTCAACACCGGGATCACCACCGACATCATGCCGGTGGCGAGGCCGGAGATGATCACCGTGGCCGGACCGGTCTCGCCGGAGCGCGCGATGTCGTGTACCGGCTTGCCCGCGGTGTAGTACTCGGTCGACAGGCCGACGATCATGCCGCCGACGCCGCCGACGATGGTCGCGACCCAAACCGTCGCCGGGACATCGACCGCCTGCATCAGGAAGTACGAGAAGATGACGAAGCCGACCGCCGCAGTCATCGTGCCGATGCGCAACGCGACCTGCGGTGACTGGTTGGATACGGCGCGGACGACGCCGATCGCGATGATCGAACAGACGAGGCCGAGCGAGGACAGCAGCAACGGCAGCGACATCAGGCTGGCGCCCGGCACCAGCGCGTCACCGATCGGCACCATCGCGTGATCGCCGCCGCCGGCCTGCAGCACCATCACCGTCGCCAGCGCCACGGTCGCGATCATCGCGCCGCAGTAGGATTCGAACAGGTCCGATCCCATGCCGGCGACGTCGCCGACGTTGTCGCCGACATTGTCGGCAATGACGCCCGGGTTGCGCGGGTCGTCCTCGGGGATGCCGGCCTCGACCTTGCCGACAAGGTCGGCGCCAACGTCGGCCGACTTCGTGAAGATGCCGCCGCCGACGCGATAGAACAGCGCGACGACGCCGGCACCCATTGCAAAACCGTGGATCTTGTGCGCGGTCTCGGGGTCGGTGCCGAAGACGAGGTAGAGCGTGCCGAGACCGAGGAGCCCCAGCGATGCGAGCAGCAGCCCCATCACCGCGCCGCCGTAGAAGGCGATGGTCAGCGCCTTGTCGGCGCCATGCTGATGGGCTGTGGTCGTCGTGCGCACGTTGGCGCGGGTCGTCGCCATCATGCCGAGGAATCCGGCCAGCGCCGAACAGACCGCGCCGACCAGGAACGAGACCGCGGTCTCGATGCCGAGCGAAGCGAACAGGCCGAGGAAGATCACGACGACGGCGATCGAGATCAGCATCAGCTCACGGCGCATGAAGGCCCAGGCGCCATCGCGGATCAGCGCGGCGATATGGCCGGCGCGCCCCTCCATCACCGGGTAGGACATGACGATACGGAACAGCAGGAAGGCGGTGGCCAGGCCGACGAGCCCGAGCAGCGGGGGGATCAGGCTCATCATCCTGCCACCCCTCTTCCGGCAAGGCGGCCGCTGGCAAAACGACAGGAGAAAACGATGACCATGAACACCTCGCGCGCGTTATAGTGGTGATCAACGCGAGGACCGATCCCGGATGAGCGGTGCAGCGTGCCGACGGGACACCAGCGTCCTCTCCGAACACACCACGGCGGCCAGGTCAGGTCATACCAACCACCGCCTTGGCCACAGGTCGCCGATGGGTAAGTCAGCATATGTAAATTGCAGGGGTTGCGCAATGTCCAGCCGGCGGCTCGGGCAATGAGCGCATCGCACGCGACCGGCCGCCTGCTGTGGTGGTGCGTCGGCCTGATCCTTGCGCTCGCCGTGGTCGAGGCGATCGGCGGCTTATGGGCCGGTTCGCTGGCCCTGCTCAGCGATGCCGCGCACATGCTGTCGGACGCAACCGCGCTCGGACTCGCCGCGGTCGCCGCCCATGTCGCGCTGCGGCCGCCGTCGGCACGTCATTCCTACGGCCTGGTCCGCGCCGAGGTGCTGGCTGCGCTGGTCAACGGCATGTTCATGCTGGCGGTGATCGCCGGCATCGTCTGGCATGCGATCGACCGCCTGCGCGAGCCACAGCCGGTCGCCGGCGGCGTCGTCATCGCGATCGCACTGGCCGGACTCGCGGTCAACCTCGTCGTGTTCTGGCTGCTGCACCGTGGCGTGCAGACCCTGAACGTCCGCGGCGCGCTGTTGCATGTCATCGGCGACCTGCTCGGCTCGATCGCGGCGCTGGCCTCCGGGCTCGTGATCTGGCTGACCGGCTGGACGCCGATCGACCCGCTGCTGTCGTTCCTGATCTGCGCGCTGATCCTGGTGTCGAGCCTGCGCCTGCTGCGCGATGTGGTCCATGTCATCATGGAGGGCGTGCCCAAGCATGTCGACCTGCCCGAGGTCGGCCGCGCGATGGCGGCCCGACGCGGGGTGCGCGAGGTCCACGACCTCCATATCTGGATGGTATCGAGCGAGATGACCGTGCTGTCCGCCCATGTCGTCATCGACGACCTCGGCCACTGGGAGACCATCCTGTCCGATCTCCGCGGCCTGCTGCATGACCGTTACGGCATCGAACATGTGACCCTGCAACCGGAACCGGCGACCCGCACCGCGCGCCTGATCCGCATGGAGGCGCCGCGCTGATCCGGGTATTTTGCGGGGGTTTCTGCTAGAATTTCCGCCATTCTCCGGCATCCGCACCCGACGCCGGCCATCAACACAACCCAGTCCCGGAGCCTCCCATGTCCAGACTCGTCAGACCCCATGGCAGCGACGCGCTGAAGCCGCTGCTGCTCTCAGGCGCGGCGCTCGCCGCCGAACGCAAGCGGGCGGCGTCACTGCCACAGCTGAATGTCAGCTCCCGCGAGGCCGGTGACCTGGTGATGCTCGGCATCGGCGGCTTCACCCCGCTCGACGGCTTCATGGGCCAGGCCGACTGGCAGGGGGTCTGTGATGACTTCCGCCTCGCCAACGGCCTGTTCTGGCCGATCCCGATCACGCTGTCCGCCGACCGCGCCTTCGCCGACGGCATCGCGAACGGCGGCGAGATCGCGCTGGTGCACGACGGCGAACTGATGGCGACGATGAAGGTCGCCGAAAAATATACGATCGACAAGGCGCATGAGTGCCGGACCGTGTTCCGCACCACCGACGACGCCCACCCCGGGGTAAAGATGGTCCTGGCGCAGGGCGAGGTCAATCTCGCCGGCCCGGTCAAGGTGCTGTCCGAAGGCAATTTTGCCGAGCGCTTTCCCGGCATCTACATGACGCCGGCACAGACCCGCGCGCTGTTCGAGGCCAAGGGCTGGAGCACCGTCGCCGCGTTCCAGACCCGCAATCCGATGCACCGCTCGCATGAGTACCTGGCGAAGATCGCGATCGAGGTCTGCGACGGCGTGCTGATCCATTCGTTGCTCGGCGCGCTGAAGCCCGGCGATATCCCGGCCGAGGTGCGCAGCCGCGCGATCGACGCGCTGGTAAAGGGCTATTTCGTCGACAATACCGTGGTGCAGGCCGGCTATCCGCTCGACATGCGCTACGCCGGTCCGCGCGAGGCCCTGCTGCACGCGCTGTTCCGTCAGAACTACGGCTGCTCGCACCTGATCGTCGGCCGC
>CAYLKC010000148.1:0-3547 GCA_964384095.1 uncultured Chromatiales bacterium | reverse complement strand
CGGGTCATATCGCCCTTATAGCCGCCTGCAGCGACTTCACGCTTGAGTCGCGCGATGTCCGGCGGCTGGTACCAGCGGGTGCCGGCCGGCAGGATCTGTCCGGTCGACAGCTTGAGATCCGACTTCAGGACATAGTCGCCGGTTGTGGCGACGGCATGGGGGTCGGCGGTCGTGGCCAGGCTCATTGTCAGCGCGCAGATGAAAAGCGCAAGTTGCAGGATCGTCCGGCTGTTCATCGCATGTCGGTTCCCGGTGAATACTCGTCTGAATGTAGATGCATTCATCCGCGGTGACAAGCATCATCGCAAGTGATCGCGCCGGCGGAAGAACGCCCCTGCCGTCGGCGGGGCGTCAGACCTCGAACTGCAGGCGGGCGAGCCGCGCATAGAGGCCGCTCTGCCGGCGCAGGTCGGCCGGTGTGCCGGTCTCGACGACACGACCCTGTTCGAGCACGACGATGCGGTCGACCTGCTGCACGGTCGCAAGCCGGTGCGCGATGATCAGCGTCGTGCGCCCCTCCATCGCGGCGGCGAGGCCCTGCTGCACCAGTGCCTCTGATTCGGCATCGAGACTGCTGGTCGCCTCGTCAAGCAGCAACAGCGGGGCGTCCTTCAGGATCGCGCGTGCGATCGCGATGCGCTGGCGCTGGCCGCCGGATAGGCGGGTGCCACGCTCGCCGAGGAAGCTGTCGTAACCCTCCGGCAGGCGGGCGACGAATTCGTCGACCAGCGCGGCGCGCGCCGCGGCATGCACGGCGTCGTAGTTGGCGTCCGGACGACCGTAGCGGATGTTGTCGAGCGCATTCGCGGAAAAGATCACCGGTTCCTGCGGCACCAGCGCGATGCGGGCGCGCAGATCATGCAGCGCGATTTCCCGGAGGTCGCAGCCGTTGAGCAGGATGCGGCCTGCGCTCACGTCGTGAAAGCGCAGCAGCAACTGGAAGATCGTGGTCTTGCCGGCGCCGGACGGTCCGACCAGCGCAACGCGCTCGCCGGCGGCGATCTCGAGGTCGACAGCCTCCAGCGCGGCGATCTGCGGGCGGGCCGGATAGTGGAAGCCGACCCGCTCGAAACGGATCGCGGCGCGGCCCGGGTCGGGCAGCGCGACCGGCATGGCCGGGTCGGCGATCAGCGAGCGCGCCCGCAGCAGTTCGAGCAGGCGTTCGGTCGCGCCGGCCGCGCGCATCAGGTCGCCCCAGACCTCGGCGATGGTCGCGACGCCGCCGGCGACCAGCGCCGCATAGAGGATGAACGAGGCCAGTTCGCCCGGCGACATGCTGCCGTCGCGCACCTGCAGCGCGCCGAGCCACAACACGAAGATGATCGCGCCAAGCGTCGCGGTGATGATCAGCGCGGTCAGCGCGGCGCGCACGCGGGTGCGGCGCAGCGCCGCGGCGAAGCCGTCGTCGACCCGCTGACCGAAACGCCGCGCCTCGCGCGTCTCCTGGGTGAAGGCCTGCACCGTCGTCGCCGCATTCAGGACCTCGCCGGCCAGCGCCGAGGCGTCGGCGATGCGGTCCTGCGACTCGCGCGACAATCGCCGCAGGCGGCGGCCGATCGCGAGGATCGGCAGGATCAGCAGCGCCATCAGCGCGAGATTGATCGAGAACAGGAACAGGCTGGTCACTGCCAGCATGATCATGCCGCCGGTGAACTGGAACAGGCTGCGCAGTCCCATCGACACCGAACTGCCGACGACGGTCTGCACCAGCGTCGTATCGCCGGTCAGCCGCGACAGTACCTCGCCAGTGCGCAGGGTCTCGAAGAACTCCGGTGATTGCCCGAGCACGCGGGCGTAGACCGCCGCGCGCAGGTCGGCAGTGACGCGTTCGCCGATCCAGGTGACGACATAGTAGCGGGCCGCAATCAGGACCGACCACAAGGCCGCCAGCGCGAACAGCGCGATGAAATAGCCGTTCAGGCCGAGATCGCCGAAAAGTCCTTGATGGCCGGGTCCGCCGTCAGCAGAGAAACCAAAGCCGAAATCGATCAGGTCGCGAAACGCGAGCGGCACCAGCAGAATGGTCGCGGAGCCGGCGGTCAAGAGCGCCAGCGCCAGCGCGATGCGCGCGCGCCAGGGCCTCAGGAACGGCCACAACTCCCGCAACGGCGACAGGCCGCGGGGCGGTGAGGCTGGCTCCGGCGTCGCGATCTCAGTCTCCGTTCAGGCGCCGCAACATTTCTTGTACTTTCTGCCGCTGCCGCAGGGGCAGGGATCGTTGCGGCCGACCTTCGGGCCTTCGTTGCGGCGGGTGCCGGGGGTGACGAGCTTGCCGTCGACGTAGTACCAGCGGCCCTGTTCACGGACGAAGCTGCCGATCTCGTGATGTTCGTGCGGCTGCTCCTTGTAACGATAGGCCGCGACGAACTCCACGGTGCCTTCGTTGTCTTCCGTGCCGCCGCCGCTGACATTGACGATCTTGAGACCGGTCCATTGCGATTTCTCCGCCCACTGGCGGGCGCCTTCGGCATCGTGTTCGCCGCGCTGGTCGGGATGCAGGCTTTGCTCGAGCCAGTCCGTTTCGCCGCGGGCGAAGGCCGAATAGCGGGAGCGCATCAGCGCCTCGGCGGTCTCCGCGGGGCGCTCGCCGGCGATCACCGGTCCGCAGCAGTCGTCAAAGGGTTTGCCGGAGGCGCAGGGACAGTCGCTCATCGTCATTACCATCGGGGTCGTCTGAAAACGCGTATCATACACCGAAATACCGCTGTCGCGGAGAACGCCCGATGCTGTCGCTGATGGAAGTACTGCTGTTGCTGCTGATCGCCGCAGGCGTCTGGTACTGGGTCGACTCGATGCGCGCCTGGGAATACGCGCGACGGACGATACGCGAGCGTTGCAGCGAGGTCGGCGTGCAGTTGCTCGACGACACCGTCGTGCTGGCGAAGCGCCGGTTGCGGCGTGACGACGACGGCCGCCTGAAGATCTGCCGGGAATATCGCTTCGAGTTCACCAGTGATGCGCGCATGCGCTATCGCGGCGAGATCGCGCTGTCCGGCGGCCGGATCATGTATCTGGAGATGCAGCCGTATCGTGATACGGCGCCGTGAATCGCAGGCAGTCGACCCGGCGGCGCGAAGATGAAAGAATACGCATCCCGAAGCATCCACAGTCAACGAGGTCATCAGCATCATGGTCATAGACAGGGACACGGTTGTCACGATTCACTACCGTCTGAGCGAATCGGGCGGCGGTCTTGTCGAGGAGTCTTTCGGTAAGGAGCCGCTGGTCTACCTGCACGGATATGGCGGCCTGCTGGCCGGTGTCGAGGCCGCGCTGGCCGGGAAACAGACCGGCGAGCGCGTCAGCGTGACGCTGCCGCCCGAGCAGGCCTACGGGCTGCGCGATGAACAGGCGATCGTGCGTGTGCCGAAGAGCCATGTCGTCGGCGACTCCAAAAAGCGCGTCTACAAGCCTGGCATGGTCGTCCAGGTCCAGGCCGACGGCCGCGCGCGCGCCGTCGTCGTCGCCAAGGTCGGCCTCAAGACTCTGGACGTCGATGCCAATCATCCGCTCGCCGGCAGGACGCTGACCTTCGAACTCGAGGTGG
>CAYLKC010000147.1:0-3665 GCA_964384095.1 uncultured Chromatiales bacterium | reverse complement strand
CGATCGGCATGAGCGGCAAGGTGTCGGTCGACGAGCGGCGGCGACTGGTCGCCGAGTCGTTGCGCGTCGGAAACCCGGGCAACAACGCCCGCGATCTCGCCGGCCAGGTCGACCCGCGAGCGGAATCGCAGATCGAGCTCGCGGTCGACGAGATCCAGCCCTACGAGCACAACCCGCGGCGCGCGACGAACGCGAAGTTCGACGACATCAAGGAGTCGATCCGCACCAGCGGCCTGAGAAGCCCGCTCACCGTGACCCGCCGCCCCGGCGAGTCGCACTTCATCGTCGAGGCGGGCGGCAACACGCGGCTGCTGGCGCTGCGGCAACTGTGGGCCGAGACGCGCGATCCGCGCTTCCGCAAGCTGGTGGTGCTGTTTCGGCCGTGGAGATCCGAGAGCCACGTCCTCACTGCGCACCTGATCGAGAACGAACAGCGCGGCGAGATGACCTTCTGGGACAAGGCGTGCGGCATCGTCGCGCTCAAGTCCCGCCTGGAAGCGGAGCAGGGCCGCACCTTGACGCTGCGGCCGCTGGAGGACGCGCTCCACGCGTTGGGCCTGGCGGTGAACACCGCCACGCTCGGCCTTCATCTCTTCGCCACCGAGCGGTTGCGAACCCTCGGCGAAGCAGTGACGGATCTCTCCGGCCTCGACGTCAAGACGATGCAGCCGCGGCTGAATGCGCTGAAGCGCTACGCCCAGACGCGGAGCTCGATCTCCGAAGACGACCTCTACGCGCAGGTGTTCGAACCCGTCTTTCGACGCATCGCGCAGCAGTACCCGCACACCGGCACGTTCAGCGTCGCCGCCACCTGCGAGGCCTGCGAAGTCGGCCTGGCTCATCACCTTGGCGAACCCGTCGAGTCGCTACGTTTGGCACTGAGGTCGAAGGGCGAGCGCGAGTCCCAGGCGGACCCGTCGACGCCGGTGGCCCGCTCCTCCGCCGATGGCGCAGATGTGGACGAACTGCTGACGCGTGCCAGGCGCTTTGCGGACGCCGTCGGCATCTCCGGCGTGATTCAGCCGGAACCGCAGTCCCCCGCCGGCTTGCGCATCGCGACGCTCACCGGCGGCGACGCGGAGGATCCTGCGCGCCACCGCGCCTGGTGCCTGCTCGCGGCGCTCCTCGGCCAGCTCGAGCCGAACGCGGCGTCGTCGAACGCGCCGGAGCCGGCGTTCCTGCAATGGCTCGTCGATCCCGACGACCCGTCGTCAACGGCGTTCTGGGAGTTGCTGGCTTGCGCCAGGCGATCGGGTGGCCTTCGCCGGCAACCGGGCACCGCGGGCGAGGTGGCTTCTGCCTCGGAGGCAGCGTGATGCTCCCGCTGCAAGACGCCCAGGTGCGGCTCGTCCTCCTCAACCACGTCACGGTGCGCCTGGCCGACGCCGCGCAGGACGAGCTCCACGCGGCAGGCATCGAGATGGAGCAGTTGGCCCACCTTCGGCAGCTCTCGGCCGTCGACCTCAGTCGCCTTGCCGCGATGCGCAGCCTGACCATCGGCGTGACCTTCGACGGTGCGGCCCTCAGGGCCGGGCTGCGCGCGGTGGCCCTCGTCAACGAGGCCAAGGCGCTGGAGACGTACTTCATCCGCCACGGTGCGTCCACGCACCTGATGAGCGCGCTCTTCAAGCTCCGCCGCAAGCTGACGCTCAAGCGCCGCCGAGACATCGGTGCCCGGCGTCCGGCCGGTCGGGTGCCGCTGCCCGACTACGCGACGCGCGAGCGCATCTACCAGGCGTGGCGGGCCATCGCCGATCCGTCGCCCCGCGTTCGCTACTACCGGCTGCACCAGGAGTTCCAGCACATCCCGATCGCCGTGCTGGAGGCGGTCGTCCGCGAATTCGAGGCCGACGAATGAACGCACGCATGGAGAGCCTCGGCATCACGCCGCAGTTGTTGCTCGAGGTCTTCGACATTCCGGTGAGCTTTCATCGCTGCCTGGTGCCGATCACCGGCGGCGTCACATCGGCATTGATGCTCTCGCAGGCGATCTGGACCAGCCAGTCGCTGGAGCCTTCTGCCGACGGCTGGTTCCTCCGCTCCCAGGAACAGTGGACACAGGAGACCGGGCTCTCGCGCTGGGAGCAGGAGACCGCGCGCCGCGCGTTGCGCCGCTCGGGCCTGCTCGAAGAACGTCGCGTTGGCATGCCGGCGAAGCTCTGGTTCCGGGTCCGCGCGGATGCGGTCTGGCGCGCGTTGCAGGCCCATGCCGGGGCGGCTGACCGGTGAGCGCCGGAGGAGGCACCCGCCGTGGCTGAAGAAGCGCGCCGCGAGCACGAGGAATCACAAGCGGCGGCCGGCGACGGCGACGCCGCGCCGCTCTCCGTCATCTGGCCGCTGCTGGGCCGTCACATCGCCTTCCATCGGCGGCTGGTGGATCTCACGTCCAGCGTCAAGGCGGCGCTCCTGCTGTCGCAGTCGATCTACTGGACGCGCCACGGTCGGGACATCGCCCGGAACGGCGGCTGGTTCCACAAGACGACGGAGCAGTGGGCGATCGAGACCGGACTGTCGCCGAAGGAACAGGCCAGCGCGCGCGAGGTGCTTCGCAATCTCGCGCTCCTGGACGACCAGCGCATCGGTATTCCCGCGCGGCTGCACTTCAGGTTGAGGCTGGACGAGCTCGGCGCGCGGCTCGCCGATCGGATTGCCGGCCATCCGCAGGCGGTCGACTGGAGCGATCGGCTCGTGCTCGCGGAGCTGCTCGGTCCGTCGGTGGCCTTCCACCGGACGCTCGTCGAGGTCGCGGGTGGCGTGCACGGCGGGCTGATGCTGTCGCGCGCGCTACACCTCACGCGGCTGCAGGTCCGACGTCGTCTGGACCAGTGGATCGTCAGCTCGGCCGCGCGCTGGTTCGAGGAGCTCGGTCTCACGCGGCGCGAACAGGAAACGGCGCGGCGCGATCTCGTGCGTGCCGGGCTCTGGGAGGAGTGCCTGCGCGGCATTCCGCCGAGCCTGGTGGCGCGCATCAGGCTCGACTGCCTGCTGACATTGCTGACCGAAGACGTCTCGCCGGCACGGGCCACCGACCTGCGCGGCGTCGATCCAGAGCGTGACGTTGGCGCAGCCAACGATTCACCGAAGAGCGATTCAAGACTGTGGCAACCCCGCAGCCTTGCCACGCCGAATCCGCCACGACAGTTCGGCCCGACCCGCGAACACGGTTCACCCGAAAGCGCCGCTCTTCTTATGAATCACAGTACAGGTGAATCACTACAACCACAGAACACTGGCTCGCCGACGCCTGCGCCGGCCGCCGTGGATGGTGGTGGGGAGTTGATCTTCCCCGAGCAGATGCTGCCGGACGAGCGCCAGGCAGCACGCGTGCTGCTTCGCCCCTGCGGCGATCACGCCCAGGCTCTGCTCGACGAACTGGCCGGCCGCCTGCAGATGGGCGGCGTGCGCAGCAGTCCGGTCGCGTACCTGCGCGGGCTCATCGCGCGCGCCGGCGCCGGCAGCTTCGTACCGGAGCTGGGTCTCCGCGTGGCGGCCGCGCGTGCGCAGCGCCAGAAGGAGGCCGCTCTGCGTCGCGAACGCGAAGCCGAAGAACGGCGTCTCGCAGCTGAGCGTGCCACGCCTGAGTACCAGGCGAGGGCTCGCGCGCAGCGCGAGAAGGTCAGGCAGATGCTCGGCGAGCTCAAGACGCGCATGAACACCGGCAGGCA
>CAYLKC010000146.1:0-3745 GCA_964384095.1 uncultured Chromatiales bacterium | reverse complement strand
GGGCGGCGCATCTTCCGGATGGCGCCGCTGCATCACCATTTCGAACTGAAGGGCTGGCCCGAGCCGCGGGTCATCGTGCGATTCTGGATCATCACCGTGATACTCGTCCTGATCGGGCTGGCCAGCCTGAAGCTCCGCTGATGGAGGTGTACGAGGCTGAACAAGAGGTCGTGGACATGAGCGGGCAGGGCGCCATCGCGGCGCTGCGCGCGCGGCTAGGTCTGGATGGCCGCACGCTGGTCGTCGGGCTCGGCGCCACCGGCCTGTCCTGCGCGCGCTTCCTCCACCGCCTCGGCCTCGAGGTTGCGGTCACCGACAGCCGCGCCGCGCCGCCGCAGCTCGAGGTCGCGCGCCGCGAGTTGCCCGACGTGCCGCTGTTCATCGACGGCTTCTCGCTTGATGCGATCGATCATTGCGACCAGGTCGTGGTCAGCCCGGGGCTGTCACTGCGCCATCCCTGTCTCGATCGCGCGCGCCGTCTCAGCCGCCCGATCCTCGGCGACATCGAACTGTTCGCCCGCTGCGCCGACGCGCCGGTGATCGCGATCACCGGTTCGAATGGCAAGAGCACGGTCACCGCGCTGACCGGCGAGATGGCGCGCGTCGCCGGACTCGACGTGCGCGTCGGCGGCAATATCGGCACGCCGGCGCTCGATCTGCTCACCGGCGTCGCGCCGGACCTCTATGTCCTCGAGCTGTCGAGCTTCCAGCTCGAGACCACCAGCAGCCTCGCGGCGCGGGCGGCAACGGTGCTGAACATCTCACCGGATCACCTCGACCGCTATCGCGACCTCGATGAGTACCGCGCCGCCAAGCTGCGCATCTTCGGTGGTCCCGGCGCGCGCATCGTCAATCGCGACGATCCCCTGATCAGCGCCGGTCTCGCCGGCAGCGGCGAACAGATCACCTTCGGTGCCGGCGCGCCGCCTGGCGCCGGCGATTACGGCCTGCTCACACACAAGGGCGGGTTGTGGCTCGCGTGCGGCGCGACGCCGCTGATCGCCGCCGCCGAACTGCGCATCCGCGGCCGGCACAATGCGGTCAACGCCCTGGCCGCGTACGCGCTCGGCGCCGCGGCCGGCTTGCCCGGGTCGGCGATGCTGGCCGCGCTGCGCAGCTTCCCCGGCCTGCCGCATCGCACCGAGTGGCTCGGCGAACGCCGCGGCGTCACCTGGTACAACGATTCCAAGGGCACCAATGTCGGCGCGACGATCGCCGCGATCGAGGGACTCGACGGCCGGGTCGTGCTGATCGCCGGCGGCGTCGGCAAAGGCCAGGACTTTTCGCCGCTGCGCGCGGCGCTGGCCGGCAAGGCGCGCGCGGTCGTGCTGATCGGCGCCGATGCCGGCCGCCTGGAACAGGCACTGGCCGGCGCCGTCGAGCTGATCCAC
This sequence comes from uncultured Chromatiales bacterium, assembly GCA_964384095.1. Lineage (GTDB taxonomy): Bacteria > Pseudomonadota > Gammaproteobacteria > SZUA-140 > SZUA-140 > JAITWN01. The sequence goes on along the minus strand of CAYLKC010000146.1, from coordinate 2,354 downwards.
GCCCGTGACCTTGGCGCCGCGGTCGATGCCGCGGCCGGGATCGCGCTGCCGGGCGACAGCGTGCTGCTGTCGCCGGCCTGCGCAAGCTTCGACATGTTCGCGAACTACGAAGAGCGCGGTCACCGCTTCGTCGAATTGTTCCGGAGGCTCGGGGCATGATCTCGCGGATCCCTGCCACGCTGAAGCGGACGAAGCCGCGGGCGCCGGCCGCCGAGCCCTTCGTCGTCGACAAGGCACTGCTGTGGGCGGCGCTGACGCTGCTCGGCATCGGCCTGGTGATGATGGCCTCGGCGTCGATCGCGATCGCCGACCGCTCGCTCGGTCAACCCTGGTACTTCCTGCTGCGCCAGTCGCTGTTCGCCGGCGTCGGCCTGCTCGCCGCCTTCATCGTGCTGCGCATGCCGCTCGAGCTGGTCGAGCGCTACAGCAGCCTGCTGCTGCTCGGCGCCTTCGCGCTGCTGCTTGTCCTGTTCATTCCCGGCATCGGCAAGGAGGTCAACGGCAGCACCCGCTGGCTTGCGCTCGGTCCGGTCAACGTGCAGCCGGCCGAACTCGCGAAGCTGGCGCTGATCCTGTACCTCTCCGCCTACCTGGTGCGGCGCGGCGAGGAGGTGCGCAATGCGATCGGAGGATTTGCCAAGCCGATGCTGGTCGTCGTCCTGCTGTGCCTGCTGCTGCTGTTGCAGCCGGACTTCGGCACCGCGGTCGTGCTGGCCGGGACGGCGACCGCGATGATGTTTCTCGGCGGCGTGCGCCTGCGCCAGTTCGTGATCCTGATTGCCTTCGCAGGCGCCGCGCTTGCCGCGCTGGCAGTGTCGTCGCCGTACCGCCTGACGCGCATCATGACCTTCATCGACCCCTGGGCCGATCCCTTCGCCAGCGGTTTCCAGCTGACCCAGGCGCTGATTGCATTCGGTCGCGGCGAGTGGTTCGGCGTCGGTCTCGGCAGCTCCATCCAGAAGCTGTTCTACCTGCCCGAGGCCCACACCGATTTCGTCTTCGCGGTGATCGCCGAGGAACTCGGCCTCGCCGGCTCGCTGGCGGTGATCCTGCTGTTCGCGTTTGTCGTCGCCAGGGCCTTCATGATCGGCCGCCGCGCCGAGCGTGCCGACAAGCCGTTCGGCGCCTGGCTGGCCTATGGTATCGGCGTGTGGCTCGGCCTGCAGGCCTTCATCAACATCGGCGTCAACATGGGTGTGCTGCCGACCAAGGGGCTGACGCTGCCGCTGATGAGTTACGGAGGCACCAGCCTGGTCGTGTCCTGCGTCGCAATCGCGCTGCTGCTGCGCGTCGATCACGAGACCCGCCAGACCCTGCTGCGCCGCCTTGGCCGCGATCGGGAGGCGCCGTGGTGATCCGCGTGATGATCATGGCCGGCGGCACCGGCGGGCATGTGTTCCCGGCGCTCGCGGTTGCCGAGCGCCTGCGCGCCGGCGGTGTCGAGGTGCTGTGGCTCGGTACCCGCACCGGCATCGAGGCCGGCGTCGTGCCGCGCGCCGGCATCCTGCTCGAGACCGTTGCAATCTCCGGCCTGCGCGGCAAGGGCGCGCTCGGCTGGCTGCTGCTGCCGTTCCGGCTGTTGCTGGCGATGATGCAGGCGCTCGCGGTGATCCTGCGCTTCCGCCCGATGGTGATCCTCGGCATGGGCGGCTTCGTCGCCGGGCCCGGTGGGCTGGTCGGCTGGCTGTTGCGCAAGCCGCTGCTGATCCATGAGCAGAATGCGATCGCCGGTCTGACCAATCGCTGGCTCGCGCGCGTCGCGACGCGGACGCTGATCGCGTTCCCGGGCGCGGTACCGGCACATCTGCATCCGGTTGTCACCGGCAACCCGGTGCGTCCCGCGATCGCCGCGCTGCCGCCGCCGGAGGCCCGGCTCGCCGGGCGCGAGGGCCAGCTGCGCCTGCTCGTGCTCGGTGGCAGCCAGGGCGCGCGCGGACTGAACGGCGCGCTGCCCGAGGCGATTGCGCGCCTGCCCGCGGCGACACGGCCGGCGATCCGCCACCAGGCCGGACGCGGCCGCGACGACGAAGTGCGCTGCGCCTATGCCGAACGCGCGCTGGCGGCCGAGGTCGATGCCTTCATCGACGACATGGCCGCGGCCTATGCCTGGGCCGATCTCGTCGTCAGCCGCGCCGGCGCGCTGACGATCGCGGAACTGACTGCGGCCGGGCTCGGCGCGGTGCTGGTGCCTTATCCGCATGCGGTCGACGATCACCAGACCCGCAATGCGGCGTTTCTCGTCGAGGCCGGCGCCGCGGTGCGGGTGGCCGAGGGCGAGGACTTCGCGGCGCGCCTCGCGGCGGCGCTCGAACCGCTGCTCGGCGATCGCGGCCGCACGCAGTCGATGGCCGCAG
>CAYLKC010000145.1:0-3814 GCA_964384095.1 uncultured Chromatiales bacterium | reverse complement strand
GGCCTCACCGGCACATCGTGTCGTCCCTGCCTCAATCGTCGCTCCGCCGGTCAGCACGGTTTATGTACATCGGCCGGCGCTGGAGGCGATGGTTGGGGCCGTCGGAAACTCGCGGCTGACAGTCGTCAATGCGCCGGCAGGCAGTGGCAAGACGATGACCACGCTGAGCTGGTTCAACCAGCTCAAGACGGCCGGCAGGGCAGGAATCTGGATCGCAGCGCGCGCCGGCATCGCTGATCTGGCCACGTACCTTGGTGCGCTCAAGCAAGCGGGTATCGACGCAGGCCTGCCTTGGGCGGATCTGGACCCACGCGGCAGCGATACCGACTGGCTGTGCGAACTCTCGGCCCACCGGACGCACAAGGCAGTCCTGGTCGTCGATGACGCCGAGCTTCTGCCCGAAGACGTACTTGCGTTCTTGCGGAAACTGATCACCACGGCTCGCGATGCGCTCACGATGATCATCGTCTCACGCGGCGCGATCGACATCCCGTTGGGACGAATTCGCAGCCTGGGGTTTCTCTGCGAGGTCGGCCCGCAAGAACTGAATCTCGATCGCACCGAAGCAGCCGAGCTCTTTGCGCGTTGCGCGGGTGTTTCGCTCGAACCCGGCGAGCTGGACCGGCTTCTCGACGATACTCGAGGCTGGCCCGGCGGCATCGTCATTGCCGCCAACCAGTATCGGCGCATGAGCGCAGGCGGTGCGGGCCATGGGCAGATTTCGGACCGCCTGCATGCCGCGTTCAGCAGTTACTTCACCGAGGAGGTGCTGGAGCCGCGGTCGCAAGACGTGCGTGACTTTCTCGTCGATACGTCCATTCTCGAGGAATTGACGCCGTCGGCCTGCGCTGCGCTCACCGGCGACGAGCACGAAAGCGCCAAGGCGAAACTGGATGTCGCATATCGCGCCGGCCTGTTCGTGTATCCGGTCGATCGGGAACGCAGCTGCTATGCCTATCATCCACTGTTTCGCAAGACGATTTCGCAGGAGCTGATTCATGCCATGCCGGCCCGGGCCGCGGAGCTCCACCGGCGTGCAAGCTGTCACTACAGGGATACCGGCGAGGTACTGCGCGCCATCGAACATGCCCGATCCTCCGGCAATCCGGAGTTCCTGGCCGATCAACTCGAGCTTCTGGCCAACGAGCTGATCTATGCTGGTTATCTCTACCGCATCGATGAACTCAGTGCGGATCTGCCCTGGTCGATCGTCAGTCGGCGGCCGATGCTCCTGTTGGCGCTGGCCTGGCGCCGCATCAGACGCCTTTCCTTCGCGGCTGCGGAGCGCATGATGAGCGCCGCCGCGGAGATTGCCAGCTCGCGACCCGACGACAGCCAACTCGATTACCTGCTGCGTCACCGCCGCATCATGCTCGAGGCGGCACGCGACAACATGGCGTTCATCGAGCAGGAAGTGCCAAAGCTGCTGTATCAACTCGGGGACGACGAACCCTATCTGAGTTGTTCGCTGCTCGCGCAACTGATGGCAGCCCGTCGGGAGCTTTACCGTTTCCACGACATGCTGAAGCTCGAAGTAGAGACGCGACGCGCACTCGAGTCGCCGCGATCCGGCTTCGCATGCATCGCCCTCAAAGCCACCGTCGCGCCCACGTTCGTGGTGCGGGGCAAGACTGCGCAGGCGCGTCGCCTGCTCGAAGAGGGTCTTGCGCTGGCGGAAAGCCGGGGCGGGAAAGGTTCGGGGTTGGCCGCGGTTCCGGGGCTGCCGTTGGCCGAAGTCATGTACGACATGGGCGAACTCGGACGAGCCGCCGAGCTCATCGAACTGTATCTGCCGGTGGTCCGTGTCTGGGGCTACGTAGACCAGCTCGCGTCCGGGTATCTGGTGAACGTGCGGCTCGCATTCGCACGCGGTGACCTCGTCGCGGCGCTGGCCGGGCTCGAAGAAGCTCATCTGGTGGCCATTGAATGCGGGCTGGAGCGCCTGAGGGCCTCCGTGGTCGCCGAGCAGGTGCGCATTCTGGTCAAGTCCGGCATGACTACGGAAGCCAGGGCTGCCCTGAGAGCAGTCGGCGTCGACAACCGCGTCCATCCTGTGCCGACGGCCTCGTCCACTCGAACGGACGAAAGCATTGCAATGGCCTGGCTGCGCGTCGAGATGCACGGGAAGTGTCTTGCAGGCGCCGAAAGGGTCGCCGCCTCCTGGCTCAACTTCCTGCAGCGCACCGAGGCGGTTCGTTCGATCGTGGCCTTCCAGTTGTTGGCAGCCGAGATCGCCGCGTTGCGGGGGAACCGGTCGAAGGCGCGCCGCGCCGTACGCAAGGCACTCGAGTTGGCGGCGCCCGCAGGCTGGACTCAGATCTTTCTCGATGAGGGAGAGAGCATCGGCTCGCTGATCAAGGAGGCATATACCGATGAAGCCTCCCAGGAACGGATGCCCGCGGATGTCCTGGCGTCGCGACTGGTCACGCTGATGCGCGGTCGAACGGACATGCCGATCGAGGAACCCAGAGTGGAATCCGGCTGCCTGTCCTCGGACCTTTCCGCCAGGGAACTCAGCATCCTGACGATGGTGAGCAGCGGGCTCAGGAATCGCGAAATCGGCGAGCGCCTCGGTCTCACCGAGGGAACCGTCAAGTGGTACCTGCAGCAGGTGTACGACCGGCTGGGCGTCAGGCGGCGCACACAGGCGGTCATTCGCGCACGGCGATTAGGGATTCTCAACTGACATAGACTGCTCCCACGAGGGCGATGGGGCCTCGTGCGGTCCTGCCGAAAGACAGGTGCGGAGGTGATCGCGCTGTACTGGAATACGCGACTGTCAATCCCGTCGGTCGCGAGAGAAGAGCGGTGGATATCCAGGACAAAGTCGCGGTGATTACCGGCGCCGCATCGGGCATCGGCCAGGCCATTGCGCGCAGTCTCGCCCAACGAGGCGCGAAAGTGGCCATCTTCGATCTCAACGAGGAAGGCGGTCGTGCAACGGCCCGGGAGCTGGGGAAAAGCGCACTGTTCGCGAAGGTCGACGTCGCGGACGAGGAGTCGGCCGCGCGCGGCATCAAAGCGACGATGGATGCCTTCGGCGGCATTCACATCTGCGTCAACTGCGCGGGTATTCCGAGCGCCACCAAGACCGTTGGCCGGGACGGACCGCATCCACTGCTCGCATGGACCAAGGTCATCAACGTCAACCTGACCGGCACATTCAATGTGTTGCGACTGTGCGCCGAGCAGATGGCCAGAAACGCTGTCGTCAACGACGACGGCGGGCGCGGCGTGATCATCAACACGGCGTCCATCGCGGCCTACGAAGGGCAGGTCGGTCAAGCCGCGTACAGTGCGAGCAAAGGTGGAGTCGTGGGAATGACCCTGCCGGTGGCGAGGGATCTGGCCAGCCTGGGCATCCGGGTCAATACGATCGTGCCTGGCCTGATCCACACACCGTTGTTCGAAACACTGAAGCCGGAAGTGTATTCGGCTCTGGAGCAATCCGTGCTCTACCCGAAGAGGCTCGGCAGGCCTGATGAAATTGCACACCTCGCGGTCTGCATCATCGAGAACGACTACATCAATGGCGAGTGCATTCGCATGGACGGCGCCATTCGCATGCAGCCACGCTGAGAGAGGTCGAGCGCACCATGAAAGAGGCCTGGATCATCGATACCTGCAGGACACCGCGCGGCATCGGCAAACGCGGCAAGGGTGCGTTGTCCTCCTTTCATCCGCAGCAACTGGGTTCGATCGTCCTGGAGGCGCTCGCTGAGCGCAACAGCCTGGACACGAAGGAGATCGACGACATCATCTGGGGTACCAGTTCGCAGCGAGGTCAGCAGAGCGGCTGCCTCGGACGAATGGC
>CAYLKC010000144.1:0-4024 GCA_964384095.1 uncultured Chromatiales bacterium | reverse complement strand
GAGCGTCGCCCTTACAAGGCGAATGTCGGGGGTTCGATCCCCTCAGCACCCACCAAGGTTTCAGAGTTCAGGAGTGGTAGTTCAGCTGGTTAGAATACCGGCCTGTCACGCCGGGGGTCGCGGGTTCGAGTCCCGTCCACTCCGCCAATGTTGTCAACGGGGCGCGCCCTGGCCGGCCAGCGGTCCAGGCGGGCCGCCTGGCGCGCATTGCCCGAGCGGCCTGCAAGACGACCGAAGAAGCTAGCAACCATGCTCCAGTTCATCCGCAATAATACCAAGGGCGTCATCGCCTGGATCATCGTTGGTTTGCTGATCATTCCGTTCGCCCTGTGGGGCGTCAATGAATACTTCGCTGGCGGTTCAGGCGACATGGTCGTCGCCACCATCGGTGATCGCGAGATCCAGTCGCGGGAATTCCAGTCCCTCTACCAGCGTGAGCTGTCGATCCGACGCCAGATAGCGCCGGATACCTTCGATGCGTCCGACCCGTCCATCCGCCGTGATGTCCTCGACCGCCTGATCAACAGTGAGGTCATGTCGCAGACTGCGATCAGGGCCGGGTTCCGCGTCAGCGACGAGCAGCTCGGACGACAGATCCGCAGCATGCGCGAATTCCAGACCGACGGACGCTTCGACCCGGAGCTGTACGATCGCCTGCTGCGGATATCCGGCCTGTCGCGGCCGATGTTCGAGGAAAATCTTCGCCGCGACCTGATGATCGAGCAGCTGATCGCCGGCGTCGTCGACACCGCGATGCTGACCGGGCATGAGCTCGAACGCTGGCTGAAGCTGAGCGAACAACAGCGGCGTTTCGGTTATCTGGTGCTCGCCGCGGAGGACTACCTCGCGCTTGCCGAGGTCAGCGACGAGGACATCGCCCGCCATTACCGCGAGAACATCGACCGCTACGAGGTGCCCGAGCAGGTCAGGGCGGAGTACCTGGAGCTCTCGCTCGACGGGTTGCGCGACCAGGTCAGCGTCGATGAGGCGACCCTGCGGCGTATGTATGACGAGCGTGCCGGCGCCTTCTCGGTAGGCGAGGAGCGCAAGGTCCGCCATATCCTGCTCGGGGCCGGGGATCCCGCTGACGCGGAAGCGATCGCACTCGCGCTGGCGACTGCCGGCGAGTTGCGCGAGCGGATTGCCGCCGGTGATTCCTTCGCCGATCTCGCCCGCGAGTACTCGGAAGACAGTGGCTCTGCCGCAGACGGAGGCGATCTCGGCTTCATTTCCCGTGGCACGATGCCCGAATCCTTCGAAGAGGCGGTGTTCGCGCTGGCCGAAGGCGAGGTCGGCGCGCCGGTGCAGACGCCGTTCGGCGTTCACCTCGTGCGCGTCGATACGATCCGTCCCGGAAGCCGGCGGTCGTTCGAGGAGGTCCGCGCGCAATTGCGCGATGATTACCTCAATGCGCGCGCCGATGAACAGTTCTTCGAGCTGACCGAGCGGCTCGCCGACCTGACGTTCGAGCATCCAGACACCCTCGTGGTTGCCGCCGAGGACCTTGGGATCGAGATTCGCGAGACCGCGTATTTCAGCCGTGAGCAGGGTGAAGGGGTCGCGGCAGGACGGGAATTCCGCGCTGCCGCCTTCAGCGGCGACGTATTCGAGGCCGGCAACAACAGCCCGTTGATCGAGCTGGGCCCGAGCCGCGTCGTCGTCCTGCGCGTACAGGATCGCAGGCCCGCCGCACACCGTCCGCTGGAAGAGGTGCAGGCACAGATCGCCCGCACACTGCGCGAGACCCGTGCCGCCGCGCTCGCGGAAGAGGAAGGCCGGCGCATCCTCGAAGGCATCGACCAGGGCGAGCCGCCGGCTGCGGCGGCGTCCGCACGCGGCCTGGAATGGCATTCGGAAGTGCTGGCGGCGCGTGACGATCCGTCGGTGCCGTTCGATATCCTGGATGCGGCCTTCGCGATGCCGTCACCGTCGGGTGAGCAGCCGCGTATCCGGGGCGCCGGTCTGCTCGGCGGCGATTATGCGATCATCGCCCTGCACGAGGTCATCGACGGCGATCCGCAAGGTATCCCGGCCGATGAGCGCCGCCGCAATCGCGATGCGCTGGCGCAACTGCTGCAGCAGCGGGCGGGCGACGATTTCCTGCGTTCGCTCAGGGATCGATACGAAGTCCGGGTCTTCGAGGACCGGCTCTAGGGCCTCATCCGTCCCGCCGGATCACGAGCCTGTCGATGACCGCGGCGCCGACCGCGTCCCCCCAGACATTCACCGTCGTCCTGAAGCGGTCGAGGAACCAGTCGATGGCCAGCAGCAGCGCGATACCCTCCAGCGGCAGTCCGACCGCGTTCAGCACGATGACCATCATCACCAGCCCTGCCTCGGGTATGCCCGCGGCGCCGATCGCCGCCAGCGTTGCGGTGATGAGGACGATGATCTGCTCCATCAGGCCGAGCTCGATGCCATAGGCCTGGGCGATGAAGAGCACGGCGGCGGCCTCGTAGAGCGCCGTACCGTCCATGTTGACCGTGCTGCCGAGCGGCAGTACGAAGCGGGCCGAGCGCTCATCGATGCCGTTTTCGCGCGCACATTCCATGGTCAGCGGCAGCGTCGCTGTCGAGCTGGCGGTGCCGAAGGCCGTGAGCAGCGCGCGCATCATGCCGAGCAGATAGTCGAGGCCGCGACCGGCGACGAAGAACAGGATCAGCAGCAGTATCGCGAAGTGAATCGCGAGGCCGCTCAGCACGGTCACGACATGCCAGCCGACCGCGGCGATCTCGGCGATGAAGGCATCGCCGCCCCCGGCCTGGCCGAGGCGGGCGGCGACCAGCGCAAAAATGCCGATCGGCGCGAAATACATCAGCCAGATCACCAGCTTCATCATTGCGTCGTTGACGCCGGAGAAGAAGCCGATGACCTGGCGTCCGCTATCGCCCAGCGTGGTGAGGGCGGCGCCGAAGACGATCGCGAACACGATCAGCGGCAACAGCTGCATCTCGGCAGCGGAGGCGACGAGATTCGGCGAGATCAGCGACAGCAGGATATCGGAGATGCCGGTCTCTTCCCGGCCGATCACGCTGTCGGGGAGGACGCGTTCCTCCCCGAGCGCGATGCCGGCGCCGGGCTGGATCAGGTTGACCATGACCAGGCCGATGAAGGCCGCCAGCGCGGTCGTGCTGACGTAATAGAACATTGTCAGGCCGCCGATGCGGCCGAGCCGGCGGACGTCTCCGAGGGAGGCGATGCCGGTGATCACCGCCGCGAGTATCAGCGGGATGATCAGCATTTTGAGGGCGTTCAGGAACAGCGTGCCCAGCCAGGCCACGCTCGCCATGGCCGGCCCCCAGACCCAGCCCGAGACGACGCCGGCGACGACGCCGACAACGATGAAGACCAGCAGGATGAGCGCGTGCTTGTGCGGCACGACCGGGATCGACGTCGGTTCAGCGGCCGTGGATCAGATGACGGCCATGCCCTCGATATTGTAGCCGCCGTCGACGTAGAGTATCTCGCCGGTGATGCCGGAGGCGAGATCTGAACAGAGGAAGGCCGCGGCGTTGCCGACCTCGTCGATCGTCACGTTGCGGCGCAGCGGGGAATTCTGCTCGGAATAGTCGAGGAAGTTGCGGAAGTTGCTGATGCCGGCCGCGGCCAGCGTCTTGATCGGGCCGGCCGAGATTGCATTGACGCGCGTGCCTTCCGGGCCGAGGCTGTGGGCCATGTAGCGGACGTTGGCCTCGAGACTGGCCTTGGCCAGACCCATGACGTTGTAGTTGGGGATCGCGCGCACCGCGCCGAGGTAGCTCAGGGTCAGCAGCGAGCCATTGCGGCCCTGCATCATCGTCCGGGCGGCCTTGGCCAGCGCGGCGAAGCTGTAGGAACTGATCTCGTGCGCGACCCGGAAGCCTTCGCGGGTCACGCAATCGAGGTAGCCGCCGTCGAGCTCCTCGCGTGGTGCAAAGGCGACCGAATGCACGATGATGTCGAGATGATCCCAGTAATCGTCGAGCTGTTCGAAGACGCCCTCGATTTCGGCGTCATCCGAGACGTCGCAGGGGATCGTGATGTC
>CAYLKC010000143.1:0-4137 GCA_964384095.1 uncultured Chromatiales bacterium | reverse complement strand
GGCCTCGAGGCGCGGCGCCGCGAGATGGCGGTGCTGCGCGCGGTCGGTGCCAGTCCGCGGCAGATGCTGGCGCTGACGCTCGGCGAGGCCGGCGCGCTGACCGTCGGCGGCATCGCGCTCGGCGTCGCCTTGCTCTATGCGCTGATCGGGATCGCGCGGCCCTGGCTCGAGGCGCAATGGGGACTCTATATAGGGATCGGCCTGCCGTCGCCGCGTGAACTCGGCCTGCTCGGGCTCGTCTTCGGCGCCGGCCTCGTCAGCGGGATGCTGCCGGCATGGCTGGCGTATAATCGGTCACTGGCCGATGGATTGATGGTGAGGCTGTGAGAAACACGATGATGCGACGCGTCCTGATCCTCTGTGCTGTCTGCCTGTTCACGGCGACGCTGCTGAATGCGGCGACGGTGCGCACGATCGAATGGGATGACCTGATCCCGCCCGATTTCAGCTTCGAAGAATTGCTGAAGGACTACGACATCGACAACCTCGCCGACGACGACCCGCGCGCGCTCGAGCTGTTCGACAAGCTGATGGAGATGTGGAAGGATGCGCCGGTCGTCGACGCGCTCGACGGCCAGGTCGTGCGTCTGCCCGGTTTCGTCGTGCCGCTCGAGGGCGACGGGCGCACCGTCGAGGAATTCCTGCTGTTGCCGTATTACGGCGCCTGCATCCATGTCCCGCCACCGCCCGCAAACCAGACCGTGCATGTGCTGGCGCAGGGCCGCAATGTGCGCATCCGCGGCCTGTTCGATACCGTCTGGGTCACCGGCGTCATCCGGGTCGAGCACAAGAGCAGCGAGCTCGCCGAATCCGGCTACCAGATCGACGCCATCGAGGTCACCCCCTACGACGAGTGATGCGGGGTCCGCCTCCACTGTCCACGCAGGGTGCGGAAACTGCTAGACTACGGCCAGGACCCTGCCGTCCAAAGTGCAATGGCGGCCCGTGCCGGTCCCCTCGCAACGGCAGGTTGCAAACCCCGTCAGGCCCGGGAGGGAGCAGCGGTAGCAACCGATCCGTGTGCCGGGGTGTGGCGGGTACGGGTTGCCACCCTCCAGGAAGCAGCGATCTGGAAAGATTTCTATGACTTATCAGGTGCTTGCCCGCAAGTGGCGACCTCGTTCCTTCGATCGGCTGGTCGGCCAGGAGCATGTCCTGCGGGCGCTGGTCAATGCGCTCGACAGCGAGCGCCTGCATCACGCCTATCTGTTCACCGGCACCCGCGGCGTCGGCAAGACGACGATCGCGCGTATCTTCGCCAAGGCGCTGAATTGCGAGCGGGGCGTCAGTTCGACACCGTGCGGCGAATGCAGCGCCTGCCGGGAGGTCGACGAGGGCCGCTTCGTCGACCTGATCGAGGTCGATGCCGCCTCGCGCACCAAGGTCGAGGACACCCGCGACCTGCTCGATTACACCCAGTACGCGCCGACGCGCGGTCGCTACAAGGTCTACCTGATCGACGAGGTCCACATGCTGTCGAAGCACAGCTTCAATGCCTTGCTGAAGACGCTCGAGGAGCCGCCGCCCCACGTCAAGTTCCTGCTCGCGACCACCGACCCGCAGAAGCTGCCGGTCACCGTGCTGTCGCGCTGTTTGCAGTTCAATCTGAAGCGCCTGCCCGAGGATCGCATCGGCGATCATCTCGCCGACGTCCTCGTCCAGGAAGGCATCGAGGCCGAGCGTCCGGCGATCGCGCAGATCGCGCGCGCGGCGGATGGCAGCATCCGCGATGCCCTGAGCCTGCTCGACCAGGCGATCGCCTTCGGCGGCGGCGAGGTCCGCGAGGCCGAGGTCCGCGCGATGCTCGGCACGATCGATCATGCCCATATCCACGAGCTGCTCGACGCGCTGTCCGCCGGGGATGGCGAGCGGGTGTTGCGTTGCGTGCAGGCGGCGGCGGAATTCACGGTCGATTTTTCACAGTTGCTCGACGAGCTGGTCGCCGCGCTGCAACGCATCGCGGTCGCGCAGTTCGCACCCGCGGCCGCCGACGACAGCCGTGGCGACGCCGCGCGCATCGCGGGATTCGCCGCGGCGCTCGAACCCGAGACCGTCCAGCTCTGGTACCAGATCGCATTGATCGGGCGGCGCGACCTGCCGCACGCGCCGGAGCCGCGGGGCGGCATCGAGATGATCCTGTTGCGCATGCTGGCCTTCATGCCGGTCGGCAGCGAGGCGGTGGCGCCGCCGACCGCCACAGCGCCGGCCGTGAAGACGGCGCCGCGGGAACAGCCATCACGCCCGGCGCCGGCCGTGAAGGCGCCGCCGTCAGCTGCGCCGGTGGCCACGGCCGCGGCCGGCGAGGACGGTTGGGCGGCGCTGATCGAGGCGATGAACCTGCAGGGGATGGTCCGCGAGTTTGCCGCGAATTGCCTGCTGGTCGAGCGCGGCGACACGCTGATCCGCCTCAGGCTCGACAGATCGCATGCGCATCTGCACGGCAAGGCCATCGAGGATCGCCTGCGCCAGGCGCTGCGCGGGCATCTCGGCGACGGCGTCACGCTCGAGGTCGCGGTCGGTGATACCGAGGTCGCGACGCCGGCGGAGCGCAGGCGACGACAGGAGCAGGACCGGCTGGACGCCGCGCTCGCGGCGCTGGAAGAGGATGCCGAGGTGAGGGCGCTCAAGGACACCTTCAACGCGCGCATCGTCCCGGGCTCGGTACAGCCGGTCGAGTAGGGCGGCGCGATCATTCCGGATATTCAAGAGAGAGGTAGAAGCGATGAAAGGTGGACTGGGCGGCCTGATGAAGCAGGCGCAGAAGATGCAGGAGGACATGCAGCGGGCGCAGGAGGAGATCGCGTCGATGGAGGTCACCGGCCAGGCCGGCGGCGGTCTCGTCAGCGTGGTGATGACCGGACGCCATGACGTCAAGCGCGTCACGATCGATGACAGCCTGATGCAGGATGACAAGGAGATGCTCGAGGACCTGCTCGCCGCCGCAGTCAACGACGCCGTGCGCAGGATCGAGACCGAGACGCGCGAGAAGATGGCCGGCATGACCAAGGGGCTGCCGTTCCCGCCGGGGATGAAGCTGCCGTTCTGATCCGGTGATGAATGAGAGCCCGCTGATCGGCCGCCTCATCGAGGCCTTGCGCTGCCTGCCCGGGGTCGGGCCGAAGTCGGCGCAACGCATGGCGTATTACCTGCTCGAGCGCAATCGTGACGGCGCCCGCCGCCTCGCCGTGGCCCTGCACGAGGCTGCCGACCGCGTCGGCCGCTGCGGCGAGTGCCGCACGCTGAGCGAGGACCCGCTGTGTCGCTTGTGCGCGGCGCGCAACCGTGATGCCGCCCAGCTCTGCGTCGTCGAGAGCCCGGCGGATGTCCATGCGATCGAGCAGACGACTTCCTACCAGGGGCTCTACTTCGTGCTGATGGGACACTTGTCGCCGCTCGATGGCATCGGTCCGGCCGACATCGGCCTCGATCGCCTCGCCGAGCGCTTCGCGCGCGGCGCCGTCCGCGAGGTGATCCTCGCGACCAACCCGACCGTCGAGGGTGAGGCGACTGCGCACTACATCGCCGACATCGCGCGCCAGCACGGCATCCGCGCGAGCCGCATCGCCTACGGCGTGCCGTTCGGCGGCGAGCTTGAATATGTCGACAGCGGCACGCTGTCACATGCGCTCGCCGGGCGCAGGGACCTCTGATGAGGAATATTGCCGCGGCGGGATACATGACATGATATCGACAACGCTGATCTTCATGACGGCGACCTGGGTGCTGATGTTGGTCGCCTTCTTCCTGCATCGCGTGCGCGGTTTTCACCTCGCGGTGATGGGGTCGGTGATCCTGATCGACGTCTTTTTCCCGCTCTATCTGGTGCTGACCCGCGACTGGTGGAAGCGCCTGTTCCTGGACGGCGAGATCCTGACCTTCCTGTTGTGGATGCACCTGATGCTGATCATCACGCTGTACGTACTCTACGTCGTGCAGGTGCAGGCGGGGCGCCGGCTCCTGCGCGGCGACGATGCGATCCGTGGCGAGCACCGCGGCCAGGGCATCGCGATCCTCGTGACCCGCGCGCTCGTGATCCTGACCGGCGGCCTGCTGGTCGAACCGGCCCCGCTGCCCGAAGACGACTGATGCAACTGACGCTCTACACCGATTATTCGCTGCGGGTGCTGATCTATCTCG
>CAYLKC010000142.1:0-4226 GCA_964384095.1 uncultured Chromatiales bacterium | reverse complement strand
CGGGCCGATTATCGTCGCAATCAACAAGATCGACAAGCCCGAGGCCGATCTCGACCGCGTCAAGCAGGAACTGGTTGCGCAGAGCGTGGTGCCGGAGGAGTGGGGCGGTGACACGATGTTCGTCGGCGTCTCGGCCAAGACCGGCCAGGGGATCGACGACATCCTCGAGGCGATCCTGTTGCAGGCCGAGGTCATGGAGTTGAAGGCCGTGCACGACCGCCCGGCCAGCGGCACCGTCATCGAGTCGAGTCTCGACAAGGGGCGCGGCCCGGTCGCGACCGTGCTGGTGCAGAACGGCACACTGCGCCGCGGCGACGTCATCCTCGCAGGCTGCGAATACGGCCGCGTGCGCGCGATGTTCGACGAGAGTGGCCGCAAGGTCGATGAGGCGGGACCGTCGATGCCGATCGTCGTGCTCGGCCTGTCCGGGACGCCGAACGCCGGCGACGAGATGATCGTGATCCAGGATGAGCGCAAGGCGCGCGAGGTCGCGTTGTTCCGTCAGGGCAAGTTCCGCGACGTCAAGCTCGCGGCAAGGAAGGCGGCCCGTCTCGAGGACATGTTCTCGCAAATCGGCAAGGAACCGGGCGTCGGCATCAACATCGTCATCAAGGCCGACGTGCAGGGTTCGGTAGAGGCGCTGAAGGACGCGCTGACCAAGCTGTCGAATGACGAGGTCCGCGTCAATGTGATCTCCAGCGGCGTCGGCGGCATCACCGAATCCGACATCAATCTTGCGCTGGCGTCCAACGCAGTGGTGATCGGCTTCAATGTCCGCGCCGATGCTGTGGCCCGCCGCACCGCCGAGGAGAACGGCGTCGACCTGCGTTATCACAGCATCATCTACGACGCGATCGACGAGGTGAAGCAGGCGCTGACCGGCATGCTGTCGCCGGAGATCCGGGAGCAGATCGTCGGTCTCGCCGAGGTCCGCGAGGTGTTCCGCTCGCCGAAATTCGGCCTGGTCGCGGGCTGTCTCGTCGTCGAGGGCTCGGTCAAGCGCAACAACCCGATTCGCGTCCTGCGCGACAATGTCGTGATCTTCGAGGGCGAGCTCGAGTCGCTGCGCCGCTTCAAGGATGACGTCAATGAGGTCAAGGCCGGCACCGAATGCGGTATCGGTGTGCGCAATTACAACGATGTCCGCGCCGGTGACCAGATCGAGGTCTACGAAAGGATCGAGGTCAAACGGGAGCTTCAGTAAGGCCTCCGGCAGCGGAGCGACCATAACGTCATGTCCAGGGAATACAGCCGTTCGCTGCGCGTCGCCGAGCAGATCCAGCGCGATCTCGCCCAGTTGATCCAGACCGAGGTCAAGGATCCGCGCGTCGGCATGGTCACCATTTCCGAGGTGCGGGTTTCAAAGGACCTCGCCCATGCGAAGGTATTCATGACCGTGCTCGGCAGCGACGCCGAAGGCGCCGCGGAGTCGGTCGAAATCCTCAATCGCGCGGCGTCTTTCCTGCGTCATGCGCTCGGGCGCCGGCTGGTGCTACGGGTGGTGCCGCAGTTGCATTTTGTCTATGACGAGACGCTGGAGACCGGCGCCCGTCTCGCCGCATTGCTCGCCTCATCGGGCGCGGGCGGCGCAACCGGAGGTGAGAAGGAATCATGAGCAGGAGGCACTCCCGCCCGAAGGGCCGCGACGTCACCGGCATCCTGCTGCTGGACAAGCCGAGCGGGATCACGTCGAATGCCGCGCTGCAGCACGCCAAACGGCTGTTCCGCGCGCGCAAGGCGGGCCATACCGGCAGCCTCGACCCGCTGGCCAACGGGCTCCTGCCGCTGTGCTTCGGCGAGGCGACCAAGCTGTCGGGCTTTCTGCTCGACGCCGACAAACGCTATGTCGCGGATATCCGCCTTGGCGCGCGAATGACGACCGGCGATGCCGAGGGCGAGGTCATGCGCCGGGGCGATCTCGCGGCGATCGACCGCGCCGTGATCGAGGCCGCGATCGCGCGTTTCCGCGGCGAGATCGAACAGGTGCCGCCGATGTTCTCGGCGGTCAAGCAGAACGGCGTGCCGCTGTACAAGCTCGCGCACCAGGGCATCGAGGTCGAGCGCCAGCCGCGCCAGGTCGTGATCCATCGTTTCGAGGTGCGGGCCTTCGAGGGCGACACCGTGACGGTCGAAGTCGACTGCTCCAAGGGGACCTATATCCGGGTCCTCGCCGATGAGCTCGGCGAGGTGCTCGGCTGCGGCGCCCATGTCAGCCGCCTGCGCCGGACCGGGGTCGGGGCCTTCGATGCCAGCAGGATGTATACCCTGGACGAACTGGCCGCGATCGCCGCCGACGGCGGCGAGGATGCCCTGGACGCCTGTCTGGTGTCGATGGAGGACGCCCTCGGCCAGTGGCCGGACGTCAGGCTGAGCCAGGAAGTGGCCTATTTTCTGGTGCGGGGACAGCCGGTCTTCGTGCCCCATGCCCCGAGTCATGGTCTCGTGCGCATCTACACGCGCGAGGACCGCTTTCTCGGCGTCGGCCGCATCCTCGACGACGGCAGGATCGCGCCGAAACGGCTGCTCAACCAGTAGACGGGTCCGGGTGCGCCCCGGGCCATACCGCGATCGTCTTGTAAGTCATCGCGGTTGCGGGATAAAATAGGGCGCTTTTACAGTCAGCGGAAGTGGACGGGACACAATGGGATTAGACGCACAAACCAAGGCAGACGTCGTCAGGAAGTATCAGCGGTTCGAAGGTGACACCGGTTCGCCTGAAGTCCAGGTGGCCTTGCTCTCGGCCCGTATCGATCAGCTGTCCGATCATTTCAGGGAGCACAAGCATGATCATCATTCCCGCCAGGGATTGTTGAAGATGGTCAGCAGCCGCAGGAAGTTGCTCGACTACCTGCGCAGCAGCGATACCTCCCGATATCAGGCTCTGATCGCCAGTCTCGGCCTGCGCAAGTA
This sequence comes from uncultured Chromatiales bacterium, assembly GCA_964384095.1. Taxonomy (GTDB): domain Bacteria; phylum Pseudomonadota; class Gammaproteobacteria; order SZUA-140; family SZUA-140; genus JAITWN01. Next base: position 1,316 of record CAYLKC010000142.1, on the reverse strand, counting down.
AACGCCGCAAGCGCGGCGCTTGCCACGCGCGGCGACCGTGATCACCTTAAGGAACGAATCGTGACCCCAATCAGAAAAGAATTTCAGTACGGCGACCACAAGGTCGTTCTCGAAACCGGCGAGATCGCGCGCCAGGCAACCGGCGCGGTCATGGTCAGCATGGGCGACACCGTCGTGCTGGTCAGCGCGGTGGCGCAGAAGAGCAGCGATCCGAGCCGTGATTTCTTTCCGCTGACGGTCAACTACCAGGAGCGCACCTATTCGGCCGGCAAGATCCCCGGCGGATTCTTCAAACGGGAGGGCCGTCCCTCCGAGAAGGAAACGCTGACCTCCCGCCTGATCGACCGCCCGCTGCGCCCCCTGTTCCCCAAAGGTTTTACCAACGAAGTCCAGGTCATCGCGACCGTGGTTTCGCTCGATCGCGAGATCGACCCGGACATCCCGGCGATCATCGGTTCGTCTGCGGCGCTGGCGCTGTCCGGCGCGCCGTTCAACGGCCCGATCGGCGCCGCCCGCGTCGGTTACATCGATGGCCGCTTCGTGCTCAACCCGACACTGACGCAGCTCGAGTCCTCAAGTCTCGACCTTGTCGTCGCCGGCACCGAGCATGCCGTGCTGATGGTCGAATCGGACGCGAAGGAACTGCCCGAGTCGGTGATGCTCGACGCGGTGTTGTTCGGTCACGAGCAGCAGCAGGTCGCGATCCGTGCGATCCGCGAACTCGCCGCCGAGGCCGGCAAGCCGTCCTGGGAATGGCAGGCGGCGCCGGTCGATGAGTCGCTGCGCAGCCGCGTCGAGGCCGATTACGCCGCCGCCGTGACCGCGGCCTATCAGATCCAGGACAAGCTCGCGCGCCAGGACCGCCTGGCGGAGATCCGCGCCGATGCGTTCGGGAAGCTCGTCAGCGACGATAGCGAAGGCTGGACAAAGGATGACGTCAAGGGCGCGATCGAGAAGCTCGAGAAGCGCACCGACGGCCGCGACACCCGCACCGTGCGCCCGATCAGCATTCGCGTCGGCGTGCTGCCGCGCACCCACGGTTCCGCGTTGTTCACCCGCGGCGAGACCCAGGCGCTGGTCGTCGCCACGCTGGGCACCGGTCGCGACGCCCAGGTCATCGATGCGATCGAGGGTGAGCGCAAGGACCCGTTCATGCTGCACTACAACTTCCCGCCGTACTGCGTCGGCGAGACCGGTTTCGTCGGTTCGCCGAAGCGCCGAGAGATCGGCCATGGCCGCCTCGCCAAGCGCGGCGTCGCCGCGGTGCTGCCCGCCATGGATGACTTCCCGTACGTTATCCGCGTGGTCTCCGAGAT
>CAYLKC010000141.1:0-4227 GCA_964384095.1 uncultured Chromatiales bacterium | reverse complement strand
GGGTGCCGCGAAGCGGCAGCGAGGCGAGCCATTCGCGGAGAAAACCCGCCGGGCGCTTTCAGCAGCCGGCTACCACTAGGGTCGCCCGTCGGCCTCTTCGTTGCTGGCCCCTTCCTTCTGCACCGGCATCATGTCGATCTTGCTGATCCCCAGCGCATAGGTCACTGCGCTGGCGACAAAGATCGACGAATAGGTGCCGACGACGATACCGATGATCAGCGCCAGCGCGAAGTTGCGGATGATCTCGCCGCCGACTAAGAACAACGCGATCAGTACCAGCAGTGTCGTCAACGAGGTCACGATCGTGCGCGACAGCGTGCTGTTGATCGAGACATTGATGATATGTTCCGTCCCGCCCTTGCGCATCTTGCGAAAGTTCTCGCGGATGCGGTCGAAGATGACGATGGTGTCGTTCAGCGAATAGCCGATCACCGCCAGCAGCGCGGCCAGCACGGTCAGATCGAAGTCGAGCTGGAACAGCGCGAAGATGCCGACCGTAATCGTGACGTCATGGACCAGCGCCAGCACCGCGCCGACCGAGAAGCGCTTCTCGAAGCGCACCGCGACATAGATCAGGATGCCGATCAGCGCATAGAGTACGGCGAGCCCGCCGTCCTCGGCGAGATCCTTGCCGACCTGCGGACCGACGAACTCGACGCGGCGCAGATCGACGGCATCGCCCATCGGACCGGACTTCAGCGTATCGAAGACATTGTTCGACAGGTCGACATCGCTGACGCCCTCGCGCGGGGCGAGTCGGATCAGGACATCCCGCGGCGTGCCGAAGGACAGCACGACGGCGTCCTCGAAGCCTGCCTCGCGCAGCGTATCGCGCACGATCGAGAGCTCCACCGGATCCTGGTACCCGACCTCGACCAGCGTGCCGCCGGTGAAGTCGATGCCGAAATTCAGTCCCCGCGTAACGATCGCGAAGATCGCGACGGCCAGCAGAACGGCAGAGAACGCATAGGCGATCTTGCGGTTGCCCATGAAGTCGTAACTGCTCTCCCCTCTCAGCGCCGCAATCATCAGATCACCAGTTTGCCAAGCTTGCGCCGGCCGTAGATCAGGTTGATGACCATGCGCGTGCCCATGATCGCCGTGAACATCGAGGTCAAGATGCCGATCGACAGCGTGATCGCGAAGCCCTTGATCGGCCCGGTACCGAAGCCGTAGAGAACGCCCGCCGCAATCAGAGTCGTGATGTTGGAGTCGGCGATCGTCGTCATTGCCCTTTCGTAACCGGCCTTGATGCTCGCCTGCGGCGAGTTGCCGTTGCGCAGCTCCTCGCGTATACGCTCGAAGATCAGCACGTTGGCATCGACTGCCATGCCGACCGTCAGCACGATACCGGCAATGCCGGGCAGCGTCAGCGTTGCCTGCAGCATAGACAGCACCGCGACGATGATGACCAGGTTCAGCAGCAGCGCTAGATTCGCGACCATGCCAAAGACCTTGTAGCGCACCGCCATGTACACCAGCACCAGCAGGAAGCCGATGATCACCGACAGGAAGCCCTGGTCGATATTGTCCTGGCCGAGACTCGGGCCGATGGTGCGCTCCTCGACGATTTCGATCGGCGCAGCGAGCGCGCCGGCGCGCAACAACAGCGCGAGGTTATGGGACTCTTCGGTACTGGCGAGCCCGGTGATCTGGAAGCGGCGGCTGAACTGATCGCGGATCGTCGCGATGTTGATGACTTCCTCGATGGTGCGCGACGAACGCACGATCTCGCCATCGACCAGCCGGGTTTCCGGTTTGCGCTCGATAAACACCACCGCCATCGGCCGGCCGATATTGTCGCGCGTGGTCTGCAGCATGCGGCGCGCGCCGACGCTGTCGAGGGTGATGAAGACCGCGGGCGAGCCGGACTGGCTGTCGATGCCCGAGGCGGCGTTGATGATCTGGTCGCCGGTGACGATGATACGGCGATCGAGCAGCACAGGGTTGCCGTTGCGCTCGCGATAGAGCCGTGAATTGACCGGCACGCGGCCCTCGAGCGCCGACTGCACGTCCCCGGACTCGTCGGCCATGCGGAACTCCAGCGTCGCGGTGGCGCCGAGGATCTCCTTGGCGCGCGCCGGATCCTGCACGCCCGGCAGCTGCACGACGATACGATTGTCGCCCTGGCGCTGGATCACCGGCTCGGCGACGCCGAGCTCGTTGACGCGATTGCGCAGCGTGATGACGTTCTGCTCGATTGCGAAGCGCTTGATCTCGCGGATCTCGGCGTCGCCGAGTTCCGCAAACAGGTAAAAGCCGTCGTCACGCTCGACATCGCGGAACGACAGGGCGCCGAAGTCATTGGCGCGGATCGTGCCGCGCGCTGCATCGCGGTCCTCTGCGGTGCGGAAGCGGACCTCGACGCCGCCGCCGCTGGCGCGGCCGATCGACAGATAGCGGATGCGTTCGTCGCGCAGGATCTGACGCAGGTCATCGACATAGCGCTCTTCGGCCTGGGTGACCGCCGCGTCCATGTCGACCTCCATCAGGAAGTGGACGCCGCCGCGCAGGTCGAGGCCGAGATACATCGGCGCGGCGTTCAGCGCCCGCATCCACTCGGGCGCGGCCGGCATCAGGTTCAGAGCAACGATATAGTCGGTGCCGAGCGCGCGTTGCAGCAGATCCTGTCCGCGCAGCTGTTGCTCGGTGTCGCCGAACACGACGGTCGCGCCGCCGTCTCCGCGCTCGAGCGAGCGGAATTCGACATTGCCGTCCCTGAGGATCTCCAGCATGCGCGCGGCGACCGCGTCATCGAGCAGAGCGCCGCGCGTCGGCGAGATCTGCACGACCGGATCCTCGCCGTAGAGGTTCGGCGACGCGTACAGCAGGCCGATCGCGACGATCGCGACGATCAGCAGGTTTTTCCAGGCCGGGTAGTAGTTCATCGATTAGAGGCCAGCGGTCCCGGGGTCAGGCCGACTCCGCCTTCTCCTTCTCTTCGTCCTTGTCCTTGCCCTTGTTCGACTTCCTCACCGTGCCCTTGGGCATCATCTGGGAGATCGCGGAACGCTGGACCCGCACGACGACGCCGTCGGCGATCTCGACCGCGACGAATTCCTCGTCGAGACGGGTGATCCTGCCGAGCAGGCCGCCGCTGGTGACGACCTCGTCGCCCTTGGCCAGCGCCTCGACCATCTTGCGGTGCTCCTTCGCGCGCTTGATCTGCGGGCGCAGCAGCAGGAAATAGAAGATCACGAAGATCAGGATCAGCGGGATCAGCGAGACGAATCCCGACGATGCGCCGGCGCCTTCCTGCGCCCAAGCGTTACTGATGAAGAAATCCATCACGCACCTCGTTCGTTTCCATGCGGGTCATAAAGCCGGGTATTATGCCACAAGCCCGTTCGCCGGGTCGCGTTTTTCATAAAAGCGCCGGATGTATCCCTCGAGTTCCCCGGCCGCGATCGCCTCCCGGAGTCCCCGCATAAGTGTCTGGTAGTAGAAGAGGTTATGAATGGTGTTCAGGCGCGCCCCGAGGATCTCGTTGCAGACGGCAAGGTGACGCAGGTAGGCGCGGCTGTAGCGGGCGCAGGTCGGGCAGCCGCAGTGTTCGTCCAGCGGGCGGGTATCGGCGCGGTAGCGGCTGTTGCGGATGCGGATCACCCCGGCCTCGACGAACAGGTGCCCGTTGCGGGCATTGCGCGTCGGCAGCACGCAATCGAACATGTCGACGCCGCGCCTGACCGCCTCGACGATGTCCTCCGGCTTGCCGACCCCCATCAGGTAGCGCGGCGACGCCACCGGCATCGACGGGGACAGGCCGTCGAGCACCCGCAGCATCTCCTCGCGCGGTTCGCCGACCGACAGCCCGCCGATCGCATAGCCGTCGAAGCCGAGTCGAACGAGACCGTCGAGGGATTCGGCGCGCAGGCCCTCATACATCCCACCCTGGACGATGCCGAACAGCGCGGCCGGGTGGTCGCCGAAGGCCTCGCGGCTGCGCGCGGCCCAGCGCAGCGACAGCGCCATGGACTCGCGCGCCACCGCCTCGGTCGCCGGCCACGGCGTACACTCGTCGAACACCATGACGATGTCCGCGCCGAGCGCCTTCTGCACCGCGATCGAGCGTTCCGGATCGAGGAACACCGGGGCGCCGTCGACCGGCGAACGAAAGGCCACGCCCTGCTCCGTCAACTTGCGCAACTTGCCGAGACTGAACACCTGGTAGCCGCCGGAGTCGGTCAGGATCCGGCCGGCCCAGCCCATGAAGTCGTGCAGATCGCC
>CAYLKC010000140.1:2717-4237 GCA_964384095.1 uncultured Chromatiales bacterium | reverse complement strand
CGTTCTGCGCGAGGATGTAGACGCCGTGGATCTGTGCCAGCGCGCGCCCGAGTGGCAGCCCGGCGTCTGCCGCTTCACGCACCGCGCCGGCCGGCGCGGCCGCCGCCGCATGCAATGCCGCATAGAAGGCCGCGCCGTTGCCGCGGTCCGGCCGCGACAGCGGCATCGACTGCTGCGCATAGCGTCCGCCCTGCGCTGCCTGCGCCGATCCGCCAGCGGACCACGACGCCTCCGCCGGTGCCGCGGACGCTGCGCGAACATCCTCGCCCGCGCCACCGGGGCCGCTGCGCGCCAGCGCATGATGCAGGGTCCGGAACAGGAAGTCATGGACGCTCCTCGCCTCGCGAAAGCGCACCTCATGCTTGGTCGGATGGACGTTGACGTCGACCTCCCCGGGCGGGATCTCCAGATACAGCACATAGGCCGGATGCCGGCCATGAAACAACACGTCCTGGTAGGCGCGACGGATCGCGTGCGCAACGAGGCGATCGCGAACAACGCGGCCATTGACGTGGAAATACTGGAGATCCGCCTGCCCGCGTGACGCGGTCGGCAGTCCAACCCAGCCATGCAGCCGCAGGGTGTCGGTCTCGCGCTCGATCTCGAGACAATTCGCGGCAAAGGACTCGCCGCAGAGATCGCCGACTCGCTGCAGGCGATCCGCCGGCGTCAGCGCCGGCCGTAGCTGGTGGACCACGCGCTGGTTGTGCGTGAGCGTGAAGCCGGCATCGAAACGGCTCAGCGCGATGCGCCGGAAGGCCTCGTCGACATGGCCGAACTCCGTGCGCTCGGTGCGCAGGAACTTGCGCCGCGCGGGGACATTGAAGAACAGGTCGCGGACCTCGACCGTCGTGCCCTGCGGATGGGCGGCCGGCGCGCGCGCGCCGATCTCGCCGTCGAGGCCGCCCTCGACGCGCCAGCCATGCGCCTCGTCCGCGATGCGCGAGGTCAAGGCAAGACGCGCGACCGAAACGATGCTCGGCAGCGCCTCGCCGCGAAAACCGAGGGTGTGAATGCGACCGAGCTCGTCCACGCTGGCGATCTTGCTGGTCGCGTGCCGGCTCAGCGCGAGTTCGAGGTCATCGGGATGGATGCCGCTGCCGTCGTCGCGGACGCGGATCAGGCGCAAGCCGCCCTGCTCGATGTCGATCGCGATCTCGCCCGCCCCGGCGTCGAGGCTGTTCTCGAGCAGCTCCTTGACGACCGACGCCGGCCGCTCGACGACCTCGCCGGCGGCAATCTGATTGGCGAGCTGGGTGGAAAGGCGGTGGATGCGCATCGGCCCATTATAAACACGTCCCCTCCTGCCCTCGCATCCCCCCTGCCCCCCTTCGCAAGCGAAGGGGGGTGATGCTCCGACTTGCAGGCGAAGGGGGGTGATGCTCCAACTTGCAGGCGAAGGGGGATGATGGTCCGACTTGTAAGGAAGGGGGGGACGGTCCGACTTGCAGGCGAAGGGGGATGATGCTCCGGGTGGCAAGCGAAGGGGGGGTTGAGTGATGGTCCGGGTCGCAGGTGAA
>CAYLKC010000140.1:0-2707 GCA_964384095.1 uncultured Chromatiales bacterium | reverse complement strand
GGGGGGCCTGTTACGCCACCCCCCCTTCGCTTGCGAAGGGGGGCCGGGGGGGATGTCAGCCCGGCGGGATCTGCAACACCTGCCCCACGCGCAGCACGTCGCTCTTGAGCCGGTTCGCGGCACGCAGGTTGTCGACGCTGACGCGGTATTGCTGCGCGAGCTGCGACAGCGTGTCGCCACGGCTGATGACATGGCGGCGGGTCGCGGCATAGACCGTGCCGACCGGCGGGTACTGGTAGAAATAATCGCGCAGGCCACGGAAGATCGCCTCGGCGATGTCCTGCTGGTGGCGCGGATTGCGCAAGCGGCCCTCGTCGTCCGGGTTGGAGATGAACGCAGTCTCGATCAGCACGGAGGGGATGTCCGGCGATTTCAGCACCGCGAAGCTGGCCTGCTGCACGCGCGGCTTGTGCAAACGCCCGAGCGGCCCCATCTGGCGCAGGATCGCCTCGCCTGCCTCGAAGCTCGACTCGATGGTCGCGGTCTGCGAGAGGTCGAGCAGCACCGAGGCCAGCACATTGTCCTTGTTGTCGAGGCTGACGCCGCCGATCAGGTCGGACGCGTTGGCGCGCTCGGCGAGCCAGCGCGCGGCCTCGCTGCTGGCGCCGCCCTGTGACAGCACATACAGCGAGGTGCCGCGGACCCGGCGATCGTTGAAGGCGTCGGCATGGATCGACACGAAGATGTCCGCCTTCGCCTCGCGAGCGCGCAGCGTGCGATTGCGCAGGCTGATGAAATAGTCGCCGTCGCGGATCATCACCGGCCGCATGCCGGGCTCGTTCGCGATCAGCCGTTCCAGCCGGCGGGCGATCTCGAGGACCAGGACCTTTTCATAGACGCCGGAATAGCCGCGCGCGCCGGGGTCCTCGCCACCGTGACCGGCGTCGATCGCGACGACGATCTCGCGCGGCGCGTCCGGACGCGGGGCATTGGCGCTGCGCGTCACCACCGGCTCGCGTGGCGCCTGCTCCGGCTTGAGCAGGTCGATGACCAGGCGATGACCATATTCCTCGTTCGGGGCGAGCTGGAAGCTCTTGACCTCGATCTCGCGGTTGACGTCGAAGACGACGCGCAGGTCACGCTGGCCGCGCACGCCGTGGCGCACGCGCTGCGCGATGCGGTCCTGCTGCGTCGGTGACGGCAGCGAGGTTTTGAGCGTGGCATTGCCGAGATCGACGACGACGCGATCGGGATTGTCGAGGCGGAAGACCTTGTATTCGACCGGGGCGCTGATATCGAAGACGATGCGGGTGCTGTCCGGGGCCGGCCACATGCGCATGCCGAGCACATCCACCCCGCTGGCGGCCTGCGCGACCGGCACGGCGGCGAGGAGGCATCCGATCAATCCCGCCATGGTGGCGATTAGCTTTTTCATTGTAATTTCCCGGCTAATCCGCGACCCGGTTTTTGTAATACAAAGCCCTCGTGATTGCAAGCATTTTAGGGAGATACCGTCGGGTGCTTGCGGTTGACCTGATAAAAGCACCCTAAGCCCTTGAACCTCACTGACGGGCGAGCGCCGCCAACATCCCCCGGCCGGTCTCCGTACACGCTGCGAGCGTCACCTCCCTTATCGACCCGGCCGGCGAAATCCCGATCCGCAGGTCGGCGGGCGGGGACGCGTCCCCGCCCCGCTCCGGCCACTCGATCAGGCAGGCCGCGTCGGCGGCGAGATAGTCGCGCAGGCCCATCTCCTCGAGCTCGGACGGATCCGCGAGGCGATAGAAGTCGAAATGATGCAGGGTCAGCCCCGCCAGCGCGTAGGTCTCGACGAGGGCATAGGTCGGGCTGCGCACCGCGCCGACGTGGCCGCGGGCGCGCACGATGCCGCGCACCAGCGTGGTCTTGCCGGCGCCGAGCGGCCCGGACAGCGTGATGACGGCGCCCGGCGCCAATACGTTGGCGATGCGCGCGCCGAGCGCCAGCATCGCCTCCTCGCTGGCCGCCTCGACCTGCATCACTGTCGGACTTGCGGGTTCAGCAGCCTCGGCAGGCGCACCAGCAGGTCGCTCGCGATCAGACCGCGCTGGCCGCTGCCGGCGGCGGCGCGGTCGCCGGCCTCGGCATGCAGCTGGACGCCGAGACAGGCCGCATCGGACAACGCGAGCCGCTGGGCGACGAGGCCGGCGATGACGCCGGTCAGGACATCACCCATACCGCCGGCGGCCATGCCCGGATTGCCCGCGGCGCACACCCCAACCGCGCGATCACCGGCCTGGATCAGCGTGCCGGCGCCCTTCAATACCACCACCCCGCCGTAACGCTGCTGCAGGGCCCCGACCGCGGCGAAGCGGTCGCGCTGCACCGCCGCGCTGTCGAGTCCGAGCAGACGGCCGGCCTCGCCCGGATGCGGGGTCAGGATCCAGTCGTCGCGATGCAGCGGCTCTCCGGCGAGCAGGTTCAGCGCATCGGCATCGACGACCAGCGGCCGTCGCGCCTCGAGCACGACGCCGAACAGATCCCGCGTGAAGACCTTGTCGGCTCCGACCCCGAACCGCGACCCGGAGGGACCGCCCATGGGCCGCCCCAGCCGCTCCTCGAAAGCCTCCTGCAACTCGTTCGTCGAGACCTCGTCGGAAAAGCCGCCGCTTAAGGCGTAGATCTTTTCGCAGTCGTTCGCGATGTCGGACCAGTTGTTTTCCAGGCCGTCACCCGAGCCCGGTCGCGGCGTCGTCACGGCATTGCTGCGCCCCAGGGCAAAGAACTT
>CAYLKC010000139.1:0-4375 GCA_964384095.1 uncultured Chromatiales bacterium | reverse complement strand
TCGAGGTCGTAGATCTTGGCGAACTCGGGGGCCTCGGTGTCGGCGGTGCCGGTCATGCCCGCCAGCTTGTCGTACATGCGGAAGTAGTTCTGGAAGGTGATCGACGCCAGCGTCTGGTTCTCGTTCTGGATCGGCACGCCTTCCTTCGCCTCGATCGCCTGGTGCAGGCCGTCCGACCAGCGCCGGCCCGGCATCGTGCGGCCGGTAAATTCATCAACGATGACGATGATGCCATCCTTGACGATGTACTGATCGTCGCGGTGGAACAGTACATGCGCGCGCAGGCTCGCATTCAGATGATGGAGCAGGCGGATGTTGGCGGCGCTGTAGAGGCTGTCGCCCTCCTTCAGCAGCCCGGCATTCGTCATCAGTTCCTCGACGTGCAGGTGGCCGGACTCGGTCAGATAGACCTGTTTCGCCTTCTCGTCGACGGTGAAATCGCCGGGCTCCTCCTCGGAGTCCTCGCGCTTGAGCTTCGGCACCAGCTTGTTGATCTTCAGGTAGAGATCCGACTTCTCGTCGACCGGGCCGGAGATGATCAGTGGCGTGCGCGCCTCGTCGATCAGGATCGAGTCGACTTCATCGACGATCGCAAAGCTGAGCCCGCGCTGGACCTTGTCGGCGCGGCGGAAGGCCATGTTGTCGCGCAGATAATCGAAGCCGTATTCGTTGTTGGTGCCGTAGGTGATGTCGCTGCCGTAGGCCTCACGCTTCTGTTCCGGCGTCTGGCCGCCATGGATGACGCCCGTGGTCATGCCGAGGAAGCCGTACAAGCGCCCCATCCATTCGGCGTCGCGGCGCGCGAGATAGTCGTTGACGGTGACGACATGGACACCGTTGCCGGTCAGCGCATTGAGATAGGCCGGCAGCGTCGCGACCAGGGTCTTGCCTTCGCCGGTGCGCATCTCGGCGATGCGGCCGGAATTCAGCACCATGCCGCCGATCAGCTGGACATCGAAGTGGCGCATGCCGAGCGCGCGCTTGCCGCCTTCGCGGACGACCGCGAAGGCCTCGGGCAGGAGTTCCTCGAGCGTGGCGCCATCGGCCAGGCGCTGGCGGAATTCATCGGTCTTCGCCCGCAGCTCGGCGTCGGTCAGCGCCGCGAGCGCCTCTTCCATCGCATTGATCCGCTCGACAGTCGCGCGCATGCGCTTCAACTGGCGCTCGTTGCGACTGCCGAAGATCTTGCTGAGGAAAACGCTAACCATCAGATGAAAATGGGCGAAGGTGAGAAAAAAACAAGGGCTGACACGCAGTCAGCCGTTATCGTGCGGCGCGAATGTATCGCAGGGGATCCACGGTACGACCGTTCTTGATCACCTCGAAATGGACATGCGGCGCCGTCGACCGTCCGGTCGAACCCATCTGCGCGATTACCTGCCCCCGCTCGACGACATCGCCGACCTTGACCAGGTTCTTCTTGTTATGGGCGTAACGGGTAATATACCCGTTGCCATGGTTGATTTCCACCATGTTGCCGTAGTTGAAGCGGTCACCGGACCAGGTCACGACGCCGGCGGCGACGGCGTGAATCTCGGTGCCTTCGCGGCCGGCAAAGTCGAGCCCGCGATGATATTCGCGCGAGCCGGAGAACGGATCGGTGCGCGCGCCGAAGCCGGATGACATCCAGCCGCTCTGCACCGGACGACCGGCGGGGACGACGTCGAGCACGAGATTGCGGTTCATGAAGAAGGATTCGAGCGCGAGCAGGCGCTGTTCGCGGTCGTCGAGTTCGTGTGCGAGCTGGTCCAGCGAGCGAATGAAGTCCGGCATCTCGATGTCCTGCGCCAGCACGGGGTCGCCCCGGGGGCCGCCGAGTCCGGGCGGCTGGCTGAAGTCGAACTCGCCCTCGTCGAGCTTGCCGATCTCGACGAGGCGCTGGCCAAGGGCATTGAGGCGGATCGCCTGCGCCTGGAGCTGGGCCAGACGCAGCTGGAACGCGGTCATCTCCTCGCGCGCCTTGCGCGTGACCTGCGCGATCTCGACGCGGTTCTGCTCCATCTCCTGCTTCCACTCGCCTGGCAGCAGGTGATTGCGCACCTGGTGCTCGCCCATCAGCGTGCCGACCCACAGCGCGCCGCCAGGCAGCGCGACGACGAGCGCGAACAGCAGCAGGACCAGTTGCCAGCCCCTGAGCCGGAACGAGCCGGGCGCGCGCGAATGCTTGGTATAGATGATAATGTTCATTATGCTCGTTCGTATCGGCCCGGTGCATGCCGGGCGGGAGTCATCGTCGCCATGAAATCATCCGCCAAAATCAGTGCAAAATCCGTGCACAGGATCCTGAACAGCGATCGCGGCGCCCTCGGTGTGCTGCGCGAGCGTCAGGCCCGGCAGACGCGGGCCGCGGCGCGCCTGGGCGCCCTGCTGCCGGCGCCACTGGATCGTCACTGCCGCATCGCCGCGCTCGATGGCGGCGCGCTCGTGCTGCATGTCGACGCGCCGGCGTGGCTGACGCGCCTGCGCCTGGAACAGCCGCGCCTGCTGGCGGCGTTGCGCGCGCAAGCGGAATTCGCAGAGCTGCGCGAGATCCGCCTCGCGATCGCACCCGGCGCGGCGATCACGCCGCGGCCGCCGCCGGCGTTGCCGGCACGGGTGCTGCCGTCGGCGGCCGCAGCGCAGTTGCGCGCGACCGCGTCGAGCCTGTCAGACCCGGCGCTGCGCGAGGCCCTGCTCCGGCTCGCCCGGCGGGCGGAGCCGGCGCGCTAGACGCAGCACCGCCGAATGCAAGGGCCGGGCTGCCGCAAAGGCGCCCGGCGCGCGGAAAGATCAGGCGGTGACCGCCTGACCATAGGAGATCGGGATCTGGTCCCGATCCGAAAACGTCACCAGCTCCCACGCCGCCGTATTGGCGAGCAGCGTGCGCAGCAGACGATTGTTCAGCGCATGGCCGGACTTGTAACCGCTGAAGGCGCCGATCAGGCTGTGGCCGAGCAGATAGAGGTCGCCGATCGCATCGAGCACCTTGTGCTTGACGAATTCATCCTCGTAACGCAGGCCGTCCTCGTTCAGCACACGGTACTCATCGACGACGACCGCGTTGTTCAGATTGCCGCCGAGGACGAGATTCATCTCGCGCAGACGCTCGTAGTCGCGCAGGAAACCGAAGGTGCGGGCGCGGCTGATCTCCTTGACGAAGGAGGTCGTCGAGAAATCGATCGTCGCCTGCTTGGTGTGACTGCGGAACGCGGGGTGATCGAAGTCGATCGCGAACGAGACCTTGAAGCCCTCGAACGGATCGAAGCGCGCCCACTTCTCGTCGTCCTCGACGATGACCGGCTGCTTGATGCGGATGAAGCGCTTCGGCGCGTCCTGTTCCTCGATGCCGGCCGACTGGATCAGAAAGACGAAGGGTCCGGCGCTGCCGTCCATGATCGGCACCTCGGCGGCGCTGAGGTCGACCCAGGCGTTATCGATGCCGAGCCCGGCAAAGGCGGACAGCAGATGCTCGACCGTCGAGATGCGGACATCCCCATCGACGAGCGTCGTCGACAGCGTAGTGTCCCCGACGTTCTCGGCGCTGGCGCGGATGTCGATCGCCGGATCGAGATCGGTACGACGAAAGACGATGCCTGTGTCGACAGCGGCCGGGCGCAGCGTCAGGTAGATCTTCTTGCCGGTGTGCAGCCCGACTCCGGTGGCCCGGATCACATTCTTCAATGTACGCTGTCTGATCATCAGTCCCTGTCCTGTCCTCTCCGCTTTGCGCCCGCCATGGCGGGAAAAAGGTTGTCATGGTAACACAGACAGCCCGGCCCGCCCAGCTTGCGGCTGGCCATGCCGGGTTATCGTCACTATTTCCGTTTTTTACAATAACCCGTTCTCATTTCCGTGCAAAGCACGGATTCAGTCGGCCTGGCGGCGCAGGAAGGCCGGGATGTCATAGTGGTCCATATTGGTCCCGTTACGCAGCGCGGCCAGCTCCTCGGCCGGGTTCTTGCGCAAGACTGTCGGCATTTCCAGACGGTCGTAGTCGATCTCGCCGGTATTCTTGCGCACCAGCTTGACCGTGGCCTCCTGGACCGGCTGTGCCTGGGCCCGCGCCTCGCGACCGAGGCCGGTCGCAACGACGGTCACGCGCAGCTCCTCGCTCATCTCCGGATCGATCACGGTGCCGACCACGACGGTCGCGTTCTCGGACGCAAACTCCTTGATTGTATTGCCGACCTCCTCGAACTCACCGATCGACATGTCGAGGCCCGCGGTGACATTGACGAGGATGCCGCCGGCGCCCTGGAGATCGACGTCCTCGAGCAGCGGGCTCGCGATTGCGGCTTCGGCGGCGTCGCGGGCGCGGTTTTCGCCGCGGGCGTGGCCGGTGCCCATCATCGCCATGCCCATCTCCGACATCACGGTGCGGACGTCGGCAAAGTCG
>CAYLKC010000138.1:0-4434 GCA_964384095.1 uncultured Chromatiales bacterium | reverse complement strand
CAGGACACGAACTTTTTGCCGTTCTATGTCATGACGTCAGAAGGCCCTCTCAAGAATCCCTACCTGACGGTGTCCATCGACTGCGGCACAGGCGTTCCACTGGGATGGCACCTGTCCAAAACCCCCGTCACGGAGGAAGAGACGCTCGACTGCCTGGATCGGAGCCTGTATTCGAAAGCCGAGCGCTTCAGCCAGCTCAGCATCGACTGCAGCATCGATCCGTACGGTCTGTTCGCAAACCTGTACCTGGATAACGGCCCCGAAAACAAGGGCCGTCGTATCACCCGCATCACCGAAATCGGCATCTTCCTGACCCGCGTCGCGGCAAACTCGGGGCATCAGAAGCCCTACATCGAAAGATTTTTCGGCAGCCTGAAACCGGCGCTCGAGAGTCTGCCCGGCTGTACCCGGTTCAATGGAAAGGACGGCACGCGGACCGAAGAAGCCATGAAGGACGATCTGCTGACGATCGACGAGCTCGAGCGGTGGATCGTACGTTGGATGTATGAAAAATGGATTCACCAGCGGCTTGAGCGCTTCATCACGGCCGACTATTACGACACGGACGAAGCCCCTGGCATCACACCATCCGAACGCTGGAAATACTACGAGCAGAACACGATTCTGCCGCCCCCGCCCGACCGCGAGCGCTGGATCAGGATGCGTTACCTCACCGATGAGCGCAGCTTGAGCGCGAAGACGGGGCTGTCGATCGAAGGCTTCCGCTACAGGGGTGAGCACCTGCGCCAGCTCATTCGCCAATATGGGCCGGACTCGCAAGTCACGGCCTATTACAACCCGAGCGACTACCGCTTCGCTTATGTTGCCGACCGGGAGACCGGCGAGCTGCTGCGTCTCGTCAATGCCGAGGTCACTGCCACCACGCCTGCATTCTCGTTCACCGAGGCCAAGCTGCGGCGCGCGCACGTTCGTAAGACCGCTGCGGCGGTCCCTGCTTGCGTCGCGAACTTCCAGCGTGAATTGGCCGCAGCGTCGCTGTCGGGCGGCGGCCGCAAACGCGGACACATGGCCGAGCAGCGCGAGGTCCGTGCCGCCGCAAAGTTGAGCAAGGCGATTCAGAAAAGCGAGGCCAACCCCGTCCCGGCGAAGCCCGCCGGAGACGCTCCGACGCTGTGGACCGACGGGCTGTTGCTGACCGACGACGCCATCCCCAATTACGATCTCGAGACGAAGCCGCGCCAGTCCAACGGGGGCACCGAGTCATGAGCGTCCAGCTAGAACTGCGCCGCGCACTCGACGTCACGATCGTGCCGCACCCCGCGTTCGTGACACAGTCCGAGCGCCTCACACAACTGCTTCAAGATCACAAGAACGGCCTCGCCCCGGGTGTCGAAGTAATCATCGGCCCATCTCGGATCGGTAAGAGCGAGATCCTTCAACGCCTCGCGAGCCAGTATCCCGAACGACGAGAGAATGGTCGCCTGATCAAGCCCGTGCTCTTCGTGTCGATACCCCCCGGAACGGCGCCCAAGGACCTTCCCATCAGCGTCATACAAGCGCTAGGCGTCCCCGTACCCCGCGAGCGGAGTCGTGCGGCGGTGCTCGCCGAAATGATGCTCCAGAAGCTCAAGCTCGCGCAGACGATGGCGATCCTCTTCGATGAAACCTCCCATCTCGTCGAGCCAGGCAGCAAGATGCAGCCAACTCATGCTTCGGATTGGTTCAAAGCACTGTTCGACAAAGCGAGCGTTTCAATCGTGATGGCGGGCGTTCCGCGCCTCACTCGCCTGTTCGATAGCAATCCACAATTCCGAGGGCGCAGCCGACGGCCGCTCGAATTGATGCCCTACCGATGGGACCGCGCAGACGAGCGCAAAATCTTCGCAGGGTGCGCACAGGCATTCCTGAAGGTGTTTGTTGGCCACGCATGCCCGATCCAAACCTCAATGAACACCGATTCCCTGATGCGGCACTTGTACGCCGTGAGCACCGGCAACATTGGCCTTCTGTCCAATTACTTCAAGGCGCTCGCGCGCGAGGTGCGTGCCCCTGGTCCGCTCGATCTGCAAGCGCTTCAGCGCGCCAGCGAGCACGTCAACCTGCCAGCGCACGGACTGTTGCCGCCATTCAGCCGCGACCACATGCCTGATGAGCTCTTGATGCAACTGCTGATGACGGAGCTTGCCACCTACGAGATCGTGCTGCCCATCGATTCCCCGCAAACAGCGCTCGCAGCGCACCGCAATCAAGTGTCGGCGGTGCCCGTATGACGGCACTCATCGAGCTTTTCCCGCCCGAGCCGACCGAAGGACCGATCGAGTATCTGCGCCGGCTCTCGGTTCGCAACGGCTATAGCGATTGGCGCAGTCTCGTCCGCGCCACGGGCGTGAATCCCACATTGAACGCACTTTGGAAGAACAAGCCCACGCTCATCGACGCGCTCGGCCTCGATCCTGCGTGGCTGGATGGGGTCATGCCGCCATCGGCCGAAGGCCGAGGCCTGCACGACCCCTTCTTCCGCCGTACCGCCACGGATCCCGTCTGCCCCCAGTGTCTGGCCGAAGGCGATCATCTGCACCACGCCTGGTCGCACAGCCTGGTGAGCGCGTGCCCCGACCACGGCACCGCGCTCATCGACACGTGTCCATCGTGCGACCAACCCTTGTCACCGGATCGGTTCGACCTCGCGACCTGTGACTGCGGTTACACCCTTCGAGAGGCTGCCGCGCCGTCGGCGAGCCCGTTCGAGCGCTGGGTCAGTGCGCGCCTTGCCGGCGATCTGCGGCCGGTTGACGGACTACCGGAGATCGGGGCTTCGGAGGACTATCTCGGCCTCGGTAAGCTGCTGTTCTCGCTCGCCATCAGGCTCGACCCGACCGCAAAGGTCAAGCCCGGCAAAACGTCCCGACCGCATGACCTGGCACAGACACGAGCGCTCATCGAGTCGATCCGCCCGCTGTTCGAAACGTGGCCCAACGGATTCAACGCGCATGTCCGGGACCGGCTCGCGTTGGGTAACCAAGCCGTGTTCAGCCCGTCTGGCCGTCTCGGCGCGTGGTACATGAATCTTCACATTGCGTGCCGGAAAGCGAGCGCGTTCGCCCCCTTGTGGACGGCGTTCTCGGACGCGATGATCGACCATTTCGACGGCAATCTGCGCGGTCAGCAAGTGCTGACCCCGTCGCCGGAGCGGGAACGCCGCTTCGTTCCCATCGCCGAGGCTGCCCGACTGATCGGTGTGAGCGCACCCAAACTCAGCGCCGCGCTGAAGGCCGGGATCGTGGCCGGCCACGTCAGCAAACAAGGCACGGCCTATACGCTGGCGCTGATGGACCGCGAAGAGGTCGAGCGCATCCGGACCGAACGCGCGCGCTGGATCACGGCCAACGACGCGGCCATTGCAGCCGGCGTACCGCCCTCGGTCATCTCGCACCTCGCCGAGGCCGGCCTGCTCAAGAACGATGACGAGTGGTCACAAGACATCCTGAAGAGCGGGCCAATCGAAAAGACGAGTATCGAAGCACTGATCGAACGGCTGGTTTCGCTCGCAGCCCCCCGAGAAGTCGCAGAAACCCTGCGCTTCGGGCAACTCATCGGACGCAGGACGACTGACAGCAAGGGGATCCGCCGGCTGTATCAGGCGATCTCATCGGGCGAGATCCGTGCGACGAGCCATACGCCGGGAAACGGGCTCGACGGCCTCACGTTCGCGACCGATGAGGTCCGCCGGTACCTGGGATCCGTCGGGCTGACCGACGGCATGACGCTGACGCAGCTCGAGAAGGTGACCGGCTGGAAATATGAAGCCCTGAGCCACTGGGCACAGAGCGGTCTGCTGAAGACGATCGACGTGCTGTTGCAGGGGCGCTCGGCCCGCCTGGTGACGAACACGGCATTGGCGGATTTTCGTCGCACATGGATCCCCGTCTCCGATCTGGCTCAGGCGATGGGCACGAAATCATCGGCCTTGACCGCGAAGATCGGACAGCGCGGCATCCCGATCCACGGTCAGCTCACGCTGCCGTCGGGGGCGAAGCGAGGCGGGCTCCTGCAGCTCGCGGATCTCGGCGCCCTGATTGGTTAGTCGGCCGTGATCCGTCCCCCTCGAATGCGATAAAGGGCCTCCCCCGTCAGGTCTGAAAATCACTCACGCGCGGTGAATCGATTTATTAATTTTTCATACACCACACCGCCGTTAAATCTTTCATTTTCACATTTAAAACAAGCACTTGCGTTAACACTCCGGCTGCGCTACGTTGACTCCAACGACCTGTTGGAGGCACATCATGGACAACCGGAACACCCCCAGCGCCCCCTCGCCCCGGACGGCGGAAGAGGCGTCGCCGCGCACCGATCAGCAGGAACCCCGCGTTGCCCAGCGTGGTGCGGACGGAGGCACTCAGTGGGTCGGGTCGGTTGCGCGGCAGGCAGACGACCCCCTGTTTGCGGATTTCGAGCGAAGCCACGTCACGA
>CAYLKC010000137.1:0-4459 GCA_964384095.1 uncultured Chromatiales bacterium | reverse complement strand
TCGAGGTCAGCGCCTGTGCGCGTCTCCGCGAGACCGCGGAACAGGCCGGACTCGATGCCGCTGCACGCGCGGCGAACCTGCGCGGGGCCTTCGCGATGCGCGGCGGCATCGGCCGCGACATTGCGATCATCGATGACGTGATGACGACCGGACACACCGTCGACGCGCTCGCGCGCGTGTTGCGAGCGTCCGGCGCTGAACATATCCGGGTCTGGGTCTGCGCACGCGCGCTGCCGCCCCCCGCGCGCGGCGCGGGTTTGGCGGTGGCGCGGCGGTAGTGTTAATCTGCGTTTTTATTTGCGACGGGCTACGGAATGATCAGATCACTGACGACCGCACTGGCAACCTGCATCGCCCTGACCGGTTTCAGCGGCGCGGCGGCTGCGCAGGCGGTCGATATCAACCTGAACGACGACGCGGCGCAGTTCCGCTATCTCGCCTATGACGGCCGTGCCGGCGGTTTCGGCAAACGCGAGATGGACTTCGGCGTGCTGTTCACGACCGATGATGACTACCTCGGCATGTTCGGCGCCCAGGTCATTGCCGAGGCCGGCGCGCGCTCGCCCGGACTCGAGGCCGGCATCGGTTTCAAGCTGTTCGGCGCGCGCACCGAGCGCAACAATGTCAGCGCCAACCTGTTCTCGCTCGCGATCGGCGGGCAGTTGCGCATGGCACTGCCGCCGCATCGCCGCGTGCTGCTCGCAGTCGAAGGGCATTATTCGCCCGACGTCGTGACCTTTGGCGATGCCGATGGCTTCAGCTATATCGCCGCGTCGATCGGCTACGAGATCCTGCCGCGCGCGAGCGTCTATCTCGGCTATCGCGAGATTCGCGCCAAAATCGACCGCGGCAATTTCCGCGGTACGCGCACGATCGAAGATGGCGGTCACATCGGGGTGAAATTCGAGTTCTGAGACCAGCATGACCATCGGCGCGAGCCAGGCACTGTCCGGCAGTCCCTTCCTGCCGCGTCCCGCGCGCGAGGAGATGGTCGTCGCCGAGGCTGTACCCGCCCGCCCGCGGCCGCCGGTCGAACGAATCGTCGAGGGTGTGGTGCTGGGGCGCGACCGCCATCGTGCCGGCGACGCGGAATTCGCGGCCCGTCTGAGGGTGCATGCGCAGGCCGGGTCCGGCGCGCAGGGGATGTCGCCGGGCGTCGCGACGGCGCTCGCCGCCTACACCGGGATAGCGTCCGGGGCGCCGGTGCAAACCGCGCCGCGCATCGACGTCTTCGCCTGAGCGCGGCCTAGATCGCGCAGCAACCGAGCCGGAAAGGGATGTCGCCGCCGGCCTGGACCGGGCGATCGAATCCGCGCAGCTCCATCATCCTGACCGTGAAGCGGTGCTTGCCGCCGCTGATCTCTGCGAAACAGGGTTGATCGCCGGCCAGCGTGACGCGGATCATCTGGAAGGGCAGCGCGGTGTCCAGCGACTGCTGGAAGAATCCCCCGGCCGCGACCTCGCGGCGACTGACCGCGCTCTCGCGGATCAGCCGCAACGCGACGCCGATCGCAGCGCGAAAGCTGTCGAACGCCGACAGCCATTGCCGGATCTCTGCGCTGCGTTCCTCGCCGGGCCGCTGCAGCCAGTAGTGGTAGACCGGCAGGTCGAAGTCGCAGGTGCCGCCCGGGATCGAACTGCGCTGGCGGATCGCATTGAGGAATTCGTTGCCCCGCAGTTCCTGCCCGACCTGCCCCTGCGACAGGTGCAGTCGGTCGGACAGCAGGTCCAGCTCGTCCATGATCTCGCCGAGTTTGGCGCGGTCGACTTCCGGATTGGTCTCGAGTTTGGTCAGCGCCACCGCCAGGCGTTCGAGTTCCTTGATGACCTCGGTCTTGAGGTCGGTGCGGCTGAATACGTTCAGGATCTCGCACAGGTTCGCGATCGAGGTGCGGCTGTCCCATTCCAGGTCGGCTCCGAGGCTGTGATCGATCTGCCGGAACAGGAATTCGAGGCGCAGGAAGGTGCGGATGCGCTCGTTCAGCGGTTGTTCATAGGTAATCGCGTGCATCGACGGATGTCGCAGGTGTCAGGGATCGTTCAATGGCGTTCCATTGTCCCTAACGGCGGCAATTAAGGCAAATGCGGCGTCAGGCCCCGGCGGCGTCGTGCCCTGACGACAAGGCGAGGTAGCGCCGGTGCAGGGCGTCGACCTGGCCTTCCAGGCTGTCGAGGCCGGCGTCGTTGACGATGACATCGTCGGCGGCCATGAGGCGTTGTTCGCGCGTCGCCTGCGCAGCGATCATCGCGTCGATCTCGGCCTCGGTCCAGCCCTTGCGCGCGCGCAGGCGGCTGCGTTGCAGCGCCTCGGGACAATCGACGACGAGGATGCGCTGTACCGGGTAGTGTTCGCGGCCGGTTTCGACCAGCAGCGGGATGGCCAGCAGGCAGTACGGCGCGTCGAGTCCGGCGAGGCGGCGGTGGATGTCCGCGCGGATGCGCGGGTGCAGGATCGCTTCGAGCCGGCGGCGCTGGCCGGGGTCGGCCAGAATGCGCCGGCGGAGTCCTGCCCGGTCGAGCGCGCCGCCGGCATCGATGACGCCGGTCCCGAAGGCCGCAACGATCTCGTCCAGCGCCGGCTGGCCGGGTTCGACCAGCGCGCGGGCGATCGTGTCGGCATCGAGGATCGGCGTGCCGTGCGCGGCGAAACGCGCGGCGACGGTCGACTTGCCGCTGCCGATACCGCCGGTCAGGCCGACGACGAGCATGGAGACGGGCATGGGAGGGATACCGCGATCATCCCGGCATGATACGCCGTCTAT
This sequence comes from uncultured Chromatiales bacterium, assembly GCA_964384095.1. Taxonomy (GTDB): domain Bacteria; phylum Pseudomonadota; class Gammaproteobacteria; order SZUA-140; family SZUA-140; genus JAITWN01. The sequence goes on along the minus strand of CAYLKC010000137.1, from coordinate 1,697 downwards.
TGTACGCCCATCCACCACCAGTAGCTGTCGACGAGATCGCGGCCCCACAGCAGCGTGATCCAGCCGGCGATTGCGAGATACGGACCGAACGGGATCGGGAGATTGCGGTCACGGCCGCGCAGGACGATCAGCGTGATGCCGATCGCCGCGCCGACCAGCGAAGAGATCAGCACGACCGGCAGCAGGTACTGCCAGCCCAGCCAGGCGCCGAACAGCGCGAGCAGCTTGAAGTCGCCGTGGCCCATGCCTTCCTTGCCGGTCAGCAGCTTGAACAGCCAGTAGATCGACCACAGGCTGAGATAGCCGGCGGCCGCGCCGATGACCGCCGAGCCGATGTCGGTGAACACCCCCGCCAGATTCAGCAGCAGACCGAGCCACAGGAACGGCAGCGTGATGCTGTCGGGCAGCAACTGGTGATCGTAGTCGATGACACTGAGCGCGATCAGCGCCCAGCTCAGCACGATCACCGCCAGTCCCTCCGGCGTCGCGCCGAGCTGCCAGGCGACGATCATCGTGACCAGCGCGGTCGTGGCCTCGACCAGCGGGTAGCGCGCGGAGATCGGTGTACCGCAGGCGGAGCAGCGCCCGCGCAGCCACAGCCAGCTCAATAGCGGGATATTCTCGAGCGCGCTGATGCAGTGGCCGCAGGAGGGACAGCGCGAGCGTGGCGTGACGAGGTTGTAGCGTTCGGACGGGCCGGCACGGCCGGGTGCCTGTGCCTCCGCGGAGAGCTCCGCGCACTGCGCCTGCCACTCGCGCTCCATCATCACCGGCAGGCGCAGGATCACGACATTGAGGAAGCTGCCGACCAGCAGGCCGAACAGGCCGGCGATCGCGATGAACAGGGCGGGGGATTCCCCGAGCAGCTGGATGACGTCCATGTCGCGGATTATATCGGTAAGCGGGCGAGGATCAGACCACCTCGCCCATCTTGAAGATCGGCAGGTACATCGCGATGACGAGGCCGCCGATGACGACGCCGAGGAAGGCCATGATGATCGGTTCGAGCAGGCTGCTCAGGCCGTCGACGGCGTCGTCGACCTCCTGCTCGTAGAAGTCCGCGACCTTGGCCAGCATCGAATCGATCGAGCCTGCTTCCTCGCCGATCGCGACCATTTGCACGACCATGTTCGGGAACAGCTCGGTCTGCTTCATGCTCTGGTTCAGCGGCGATCCGGTCGCGATATCGTCGCGGATGCGCAGGATCGCCTCGCTGTAGACGATGTTGCCGGCGGCGCCGGAGACCGTGCCCATGGCCTCGACCAGCGGCACGCCGGCCGCAAACATCGTCGACAGCGTGCGCGCGAAACGGGCGATCGCGGCCTTGTGCATCAGGTCGCCGAAGACCGGCAGCTTGAGCACGAGGCGGTCGAGCAAGTGACGGAATTTGCGCGAGCGTTTCTTGGTGTAGGTAAACGCGTAGATCGCGCCGCCGATGCCGCCGAAGATTGCCCACCACCAGTCCTGGAAGATCTGCGACAGAGTGACGACGAACAGCGTCATCGCCGGCAGGTCGGCGCCGAAGCCGGAGAACATCTCCTGGAACTGCGGGATCACGAACAGCAGCAGGATCGTCGTGACGATGAAGGCGACCACGATGACCGCGATCGGATAGAACATCGCCTTCTTGATCTTGCTCTTGAGCGCCTCGGTCTTTTCCTTGTAGGTCGCGATCTTGTCGAGCAGGGTGTCGAGGA
>CAYLKC010000136.1:0-4522 GCA_964384095.1 uncultured Chromatiales bacterium | reverse complement strand
TGTTCGACTGGATGAGCCAGTGGCGCAAGCCGCGTCACGACGACCAGATGGTGCGTGCTACGCTCGGACGGCTGCTGTTTTCGGCCGACGACTTCAGGAAACGGGTCAGGGTCTGTTCCGGCGGCGAGAAGAATCGCCTGCTGTTCGGCAAGCTGATGATGACCGACGCCAACGTCCTGGTCATGGACGAGCCGACCAATCATCTAGACATGGAAGCGATCGAGGCGCTGAATCTCGCGCTCGAGCACTACGAGGGCACGCTGATCTTTGTCAGCCACGACCGCGAGTTCGTGTCGTCGCTGGCCAACCGCATCGTCGAGATCCGCGACTGCAAGCTCAATGATTTCCACGGCAGCTACGACGAATACCTCGCCAGCCGGCAGACCCCCCGGCTCGTATCGACGGCCTGACCGCGCGGGAGACCTTTACTCCGCGCCCGGTCTGCGCCGATGATAGGCGGCATGATCGAGATCTACCTCGGCTATCTGCTGAAGAGCCTGCTGCTGCCGCCCGGCTGCTTTCTGCTGCTGTGGCTGTTCGGCCTGCTGCTGTTGCGTCGTCACGCCATTGCGGGGCACTGCCTGTTATGGACCGGCCTGGTGCTCGCCTGGCTGCTGTCGACGCCGCTGGTATCCGGGCTGCTGCAGCAACAGTTGCAGACCTGGCCGGCATTGACCGCGGCCGAGGCCCGCGCGGCGCCGGCGCAGGCCATCGTCGTGCTGTCCGCGGAGCGCTATCGCGACGCACCGGAATACGGCGGCGACACCGCCGGCAACCACACCCTCACGCGCATCCGCTACGCCGCCCACCTGCACCGCGAGACCGGCCTGCCGATCCTGGCCAGCGGCGGACATGTGTTCGATCCGGAAGGCGACAGCCTCGCGCGCGTGATGGCCGACAGCCTGATCCAGGACTTCGGCGTCGACCTCGACGCGGTCTGGATCGAGGACCGCAGCCGCAACACCGCGGAGAACGCGCGCTTCAGCGCGGAACTGCTGCAGGCGAAAGGGGCAGGGCGGGTATTACTGGTGACCCATGCGATCCACATGCCGCGCGCGGTCGCGGCCTTCAGACAGACCGGCATCGAGGTCATCCCGGCGCCGACGCGCTTCCATCGTTTCCGCGAGGGCAATCGCCTGATGTCGCTGCTGCCGAATGCGGGCGCGATCGCCGAGAGCTATATGGCCCTGCACGAGTATGCAGGGCGCCTGTGGTATTCGCTCAGATACTGAAACGGGTCAGACCCGCGGACGGGTCTGACCCCGGGCTGTACCGGTTTCAGCCTTGGCGATGCCCGTCACGATGCCGCAGGTGCCTTCCCTGCCATTCCCTGACCTTCGACTTCTGCTCTTCGGACAGCACCTGCCACGTCTCGTGCATGCCGGACAGGCGCATCACCGAGAGTTCGGCGATGAGATTGGCGCGGGACAGCGCCAGCTCACGGGCGCCCTCGACCGTGAAGTCGTCTCGCATCGCGTAGCTGTGCAAGTCACGGCTGACCTCGCGCAGCGCGCGGAACTTCTCCCGCACTTCGGACGCCTGCGCCTTGCGGATCTCGCGGATCGCATCGCGCTGGCGGTCGCTGAGATCCAGGCGATCGAACAGTCGCCGCGGGATCATGTCATGCTGCATCGGCGACATGCCGTACCCCTTCGCGGCATGAGCCCCGTGCCAGCCGCCGTCGTGCGGGCGGGCATTGGCAAGACCGGCGAGGCTCGCGCCGATCAGCGCGACCGCCAGCAGACCTGAAATCATCACGGTTCCCTTGTTCATGTCGATGCTCCTTTTCGGGGTGGACAGGAATGACCGATTACGTCCGCAGTATTCACCGGCCGCCTGCAAACCGCGGTCAGGCGACGGTAATTCTGTGTAAAACTATGTAAAACCCGCCGTCGCGGCGGACGGGTTCACGATGAATATGGGAAACTTCGACTACCGCTACTCACGGATCACCGACGCATGAATGACATCCCCGGCCGCACACCCGACAAAGATCTCGATGCCCTGTTGCAGGGGAGAAGCCGTCCCTTCTGGCGCCGTCCCGGCGTGTGGTGGCTTGCGATCGCGATCCTTGGCGCCGCCATCGTCGCGATGCAATGGCTGTCCGCCGATCGCGAGACCGTGAGCTACCGGACCGTGGAGGCGATCCGGGGCGACCTGACGATCCGCGTTACCGCCACCGGCACGCTGCAGCCGGTCAACCAGGTCGAGGTCGGCAGCGAGTTGTCCGGAACGCTCGCCCGGGTCCATGTCGATTACAACGACCGCGTCACCCGCGGCCAGGTCATCGCCGAGCTCGACACCGTGCGGCTCGAGGCCCAGGTATTCCAGTCACGCGCGTCGCTGGCCTCGGCCGAGGCCAGGCGCGAGGAGGCGCGCGCGACGGTCATCGAGACAGAGGCGCGCTTCCGTCGTTGCGATCAGCTCGCCGTGCGCCAGCTCTGTTCGCAGGAAGAGCTCGACACGCTGCGCGCCGCGCAGTCGCGTGCAAAGGCCGGCGCGATGAGCGCAGAGGCCGAGGTCGCGGTGGCGCGCGCGACGCTCGAGGCGATCGAGACCGACCTCGCCAAGACCCGGATACGTTCGCCGGTCGATGGGGTCGTGCTGAAGCGCGAGGTCGAGACCGGTCAGACCGTCGCCGCGTCACTGCAGACGCCGGTGCTGTTCGTCCTCGCCGAAGACCTCACGCGGATGCGCCTGCACGTCTTCGTCGACGAGGCCGACATCGGCCAGGTCAGGGAAGGGCAGACAGGGACGTTCACCGTCGACGCCTGGCCCGGCCGCCGCTTTCCGGCCGAAATCACCCAGGTGCGCGTCGCCCCGCAGCAGGTCGAGGGCACCACCGTCGTCAGTTACGAGGCCGTGCTCTCGGTCGACAACAGCGAACTGCTGCTGTTGCCGGGCATGACCGCCACCGCGGACATCGTCATCCAGGAGATCACCGACGCGCTGCTGGCGCCGAATGCCGCGCTGCGCTTCACGCCGCCACCGGCAGACATTGATACCCCGGGCGGCAACATACTGACCGACCTGTTCATCCGACCGCCGCGACAGCGCCCGTTGCAGCGCACCGTCCGCGACGTGCCCGGTGGAGAGCGGGCGCTGTGGGTGCTGGATCAGGGGCAACCGAGGATGATCACGGTCCGCGCCGGCGTGACCGACGGCCGCCATACCGAAATCACCGGCGGTGAGCTCGCGCCCGGCGCGCCGCTGATCACCGGTATCGTCAACGCACGCTGATGGCCTCTGCCGCCGCAGGCGCACTGACGCGCAACGATCCGATGATCCGCCTTGCGGGCGTCACCCGGGTCTATGGCACGGCCCAGGCTGCGGTGCATGCATTACGGGGTGTGGATCTCGACATCGGCGACGGCGAGTTTCTTGCGTTGATGGGGCCGAGCGGTTCGGGCAAGTCGACCTGCATGAACATCCTCGGCTGTCTCGACGTGCCGACGACCGGCCGTTACCTGTTTCGCGGACTCGACGTCGCGCGCATGACTCGCGATCAACGCGCGCTGCTGCGCCGGCATGCGATGGGGTTCGTATTCCAGGGCTTCAACCTGCTCAACCGCACGACCGCGCTCGAGAACGTCGAGCTGCCGCTGGTCTATCGCGGCCTGCCGGCGCGTGAACGTCACCGGCGCGCGCGCGAGGCGCTGGCCACCGTCGGCCTCGAGGGCTGGGAGACGCACACGCCGAACCAGCTGTCGGGCGGCCAGCAGCAGCGTGTCGCGATCGCGCGGGCGATCGTCAGCGATCCCGCGCTGCTGCTCGCCGACGAGCCCACCGGCAATCTCGACACCGAGCGCTCGCGGGAGATCATGAGCCTGCTCGACCGTCTCAACCGCGAGCGCGGCATCACCATCATCATGGTCACGCACGAGGCAGAGATGGCGGCGCACGCGAATCGCATCGTGCATTTCCTCGACGGGCGCATCGACAACGACCATGCGCCGATACGCGCCGGTGGTGCGGACTGATGCTGTGGAACGCCTTCACGCTCGCGCTGCGGGAGATACGCCGCAACCTGCTGCGCACGACGCTGACGGTGCTCGGCATCATCATCGGCGTCGCCGCGGTGATCACGATGTTCACGATCGGGAGCGGGGCGACGCAGCAGGTGTCGGCCCAGATCCAGAATCTCGGCAGCAACCTGCTGATCGTGCGCCCGGGCCTGGCGCGCGGCCCCGGCCAGCGCATGACGGCGCCGCAATTCCGCCTCAGCGACGCCGAGGCGATCGTCAACGAACTCGATTCCGTCGAGGCCGCGGCGCCGTCGGCCGGCGACCGCGTCACGGTGATCGCCGGCAACGTCAACCTGTCGACGACGGCATCCGGCATCGACAATGCCTTCTTCGCAGTGCGCAACTGGTCGATCGCCTCGGGCCGCGGGTTCACGGACGCCGAACAGTTATCCGGCAGCCCGGTCTGCATCCTCGGCGAGACCACGCGGCGGGAGCTGTTCGCCAACGAGGACGCACTCGGCCAGCGCATCCGCATCCAGCGCATGTCCTGCGAGGTC
>CAYLKC010000135.1:0-4529 GCA_964384095.1 uncultured Chromatiales bacterium | reverse complement strand
GCAGCGAAGTCAAGCGCAGCCTCGCCGGAGCCCGAAGGGTGCCGCGAAGCGGCAGTGAGGCGAGCCATTCGCGGAGGAAAGCCGCCGGGGGAGGGCTCTTTCTCAGCAGCCGGCTAACGAACAATGCCCGGCGCGGTCCTCGCGCCGGGCCAGATCCCGCCCAGTACGACCTCCCGCGCCGCGCCGGTGACCGACGGCACGTTGCCCGGTCTGCCGGCCAGCGTCTGTTGCGCCAGCCAGGCGAAGGCCATCGCCTCGATCCAGTCCGGTGGCACGCCATGGTCCTCGATCGAGCGCACCGCCACTTCGCCGAGCAACACCTGCAGGCGGAACATCAGCGCGAGATTGTGGACGCCGCCGCCGCAGACGAGCACCTCCTTGGTGTCCGGCGCGTGGTGCGCGATCGCGTCGGCGATCGTGCGCGCGCTGAGTTCGCACAGCGTCGTCTGCACGTTCTTGCGCGTCGGGCGACCGCCGCGCCGCTTCAGCAGGCGGTCCAGCCACTTCAGGTTGAAGTAATCGGTGCCGGTCGATTTCGGCGCGTCGGCGGCGAAATAGGGGTCGCGCAGCATCAGTTCCAGCAGGGCATTGTCGACGCGGCCGCCCGACGCCCACCGGCCATCGACGTCCATCGCCTCGCCGAGGTGACGCCCGATCCACTGGTCCATCAGCGTGTTCGCCGGGCCGGTATCGAAGCCGCTGATCGCGACGCGGGTATCGGCCGGCAAGATCGTGATATTGGCGATGCCGCCGAGATTGAGCACGACGCGGGCAGCACCGCGCTTGCGGAACAGCAGGTCGTGGAATACCGGCAACAGCGGCGCGCCCTGGCCGCCGACGCTCAGGTCACGACGGCGAAAATCCGCGATGGTGGTGATGCCGGTGCGCGTCGCGATGATGTTCGGGTCGGCGATCTGCAGGCTTGATCCCGGTCGTAAGGCCGGATAGTGACGGACGGTCTGGCCGTGGCTGCCGATCGCCGCGACCTCGCGCGGACGCGTGCCGGCGTGCTCCAGCAAGGCCAGTGCCGCCGCCGCGAACAGCTCGCCGAGTTCGGCATCGAGGCGGGCATACAGCTCGAGTTCATTGCGTGTGCCGGTGCACAGCCTGGCGATACGTTCACGCAATTCCTCGGGGTAGGGTTGTGAGCGGGTCGCGATCAGGCGTGGCGCGGCCGCGAGATCGACCAGCACGGCGTCGATGCCGTCCATGCTGGTGCCGGAGATCAGTCCGATGTACAGCCGGGTCATGCGCGGCCGTCTCGCGCAGCGAGCGGCTGCGCGCTATTGCCCGGCGAGCAGCGCGACCGGTCCGGCATTCAGGATCCGCGCGCCCTGGTCCTCCGGCAACGCGGCGTGCATGCGGTCCATGATGTCGAGCTGCGCCAGCAGCGGACGGGCATAGGCGCGGAAGTCTTCGGTATACCTGGCCGCCAGCGGCGAGGCGTCGGGCAGTTTCACGCGCAGCGGGTCGCGATGGACGCCGTCGACCTGGAATTCATAGTGCAGGTGCGGGCCGGTCGCGAGACCGGTCATGCCGACATAGCCGATGACCTGGCCCTGGCGGACGGTCTGGCCGGCGCGGATGCCGCGGGCATAGGCGTTCAGGTGCGCATAGAGGGTGTTGTAGCGGCTGCCGTGCTGGATCACGACAGTCTTGCCGTAGCCGCCGTTGACGCCGGCGGAGACGATGCGGCCGTCGCCGGTCGCGCGCACCGGGGTGCCGGTCGGCGCGGCATAATCGACGCCGCGGTGGGCGCGGATCGTGTTCAGGAGCGGGTGACGCCGGTTCAGGTTGAAGCGCGAGCTGACGCGGGTGAAGTCGACCGGCGAACGCAGGAAGGCCTTGCGCATGCTGTCGCCGCTCGGGCTGAAATAATCCGAGCGACCCTCGGTATCGGTATAGCGGATCGCGCGATGGACCTTGCCGCGATTGATGAATTCGGCGGCGAGGATCCGGCCGTCGCGAAGCTTTTCACCGTGGAGATAGAGTTCCTCGTAGAGCACGGAGAAGCGGTCGTTCTCGCGGATGTCGAGCGAGAAGTCGATGTCCCAGCCGAAGATGCCGGCCAGCTCCATCGTCAGGTTGTCGGACAGCCCCGTCCGGCTCGCGGTCAGGAACAGCGAATCGCTGATCGTGCCGCTGGCCTGCGCAAGGCGCGCCTCGAGTTCATGTTCGATCGTCTGCGCGACGAAGCCCTGCTCGCCGCGCTGCACCTCAAGCACGCGGGCCTCGTCGAGGTCATAGGCCATTGCGGCGAGGCGGCCTTCCGCGTCGGTGCGGAAGCGCAGTTCCTTGCCGGGGAAGATGCGCGTCAGCGGCCGCGTCTCCTGGCCGAGGGTCATGACGTCATGCAGGTCGCGCGCGCTGAGACCGACGCGCTTGAAGATCAGAGAGAGGTTGTCACCGGAGCGGACGGTGACCGTGCGCCAGTCCTCCTCGCTGGTGACGGCAGGCTCGGACGCGGCGGGTTCGACCGGCTCGACCGGCGCCGGCGTGGCCACGGCCAGGGCTGGTTGCGCCGCTGTCGTCGCGGCCTCCTCGGGGAGTGTCGGGTCGAGCACGCTGATCGCCTCGCCGCGGGTCGCTTCCGCGTTATGCGGGACGAAGCTGATGATAATACCGATACCGAGCAGCACGCCGGCGATCGTCAGCAAATGGTGATGGGCGATCCGCGGCGCCGTCCCGGGCCGCTGCGGCGCTGTCTTGAAGTCGCGCTGCATGGTGCGTGTTCTATCCATAGAAACCCCTTGTAATTTTTGCCCGTAACCGTAACCCGCGCCCCGGTCTGTGGTCAACCGCGCAGTAGCGGGATGCGTGTCGTCGCACGATAGTTGATCCAGGGGCGGCGATTTACGTTAATATATCGCGTATTTTTCAAGTTTCTTAAGTATTTATTGCTTGAGGCGGAGGGGTTCGGGGAATGCTGGAGCAGGCACTGGCGGAGATCCGCCGCGGCGCCGACGAGATCCTGGTCGAGGCCGAGCTGGTCGAGCGGCTCGGCCGCGGGCGGCCGCTCCGGGTCAAGGCCGGTTTCGACCCGACTGCGCCCGACCTGCACCTCGGCCATACGGTGCTGCTGAACAAGCTGCGCCAGTTCCAGCAGCTGGGCCATGAATGCCTGTTCCTGATCGGTGATTTCACCGGCATGATCGGCGACCCCAGCGGCCGCAACGCGACCCGCCCGCCGCTGACCCGCGAAGAGGTGCGCGAGAACGCCCGCAGCTACGAGGCGCAGATCTTCAGGATCCTCGACCCCGACGCGACCCGCGTCGTCTTCAACTCGCAGTGGATGGACGAACTCGGCGCGGCCGGACTGGTCCAGCTGGCTGGCAAGTACACCGTTGCCCGCATGCTCGAGCGCGACGATTTTCGCAGGCGCTACGGCTCGAACCAGCCGATCGCGATCCACGAGCTGCTCTATCCGCTGGTGCAGGGCTATGATTCGGTCGCGCTCGGGGCCGATGTCGAGCTCGGCGGCACCGACCAGAAATTCAACCTGCTGGTCGGCCGCCAGTTGCAGGAGGCCTTCGGCCAGCCGCCCCAGGTCGTGCTGACGATGCCGATCCTCGAAGGACTCGACGGCGTCCAGAAGATGTCGAAGTCGCTTGGCAACACGATCGGCATTGCCGATGCGCCGGAGGACATGTTCGGCAAGCTGATGTCGGTCTCGGACACGCTGATGTGGCGCTATTTCGAGCTGCTGAGCTTCGAGCCGGCCGCGACGATCGCGTCGTGGCGCCGCGAGGTCGAAGAGGGGGCGAACCCGCGCGATATCAAGTACCGCCTGGCCCTCGAGCTGGTCGGCCGCTTTCACGGCGCGGCGGCAGCGAATCAGGCCCGAGAGGCCTTCATCGCCCGCTTCCGCGACGGCGCCCTGCCCGAGGACATGCCCGGGGTTGAGCTCGCCGCCCGCGACGGCGGTTACCCGATCGCCGGCCTGCTCCGGGATGCCGGCCTCACCGCCAGCACCTCCGAGGCCCTGCGCCTGATCCGCCAGGGCGCGGTCCGCATCGACGGCGAACGCATCGAGGATCCCGACCGACGACTGGACGCCGGCGGCCCCCGGATCATCCAGGTCGGCAAGCGCCGTTTCGCGCGCGTGAATATTATTTGACAGCCGTGACTGCCTGCGTATAATGCGCGTTCCCGGCTGGCCGCCGGGACGCAGTCACCCCGGTTCGGTATCCGGGTCTCAGGCGGATTTCATCCGCGGAGATTGACGGTTTTACGGGGATCTGTATAATCGTTTGGCTACGCTTAGGTCTGACAAGAAACTGGTCGTAAACGGGATCTGCAGGCCGGGCCGCTCTTTGACAATCCGGAGATCAAGCAATCTGTGCGGGCGCTTTCGTTGGTGATCTTGTACACCACAAAGCAGATCCCGGGCGGGTTTTCGCTGTTTGAAAACCAGCTGCGGGGTCAACACGTTTTACCGTCGCAAGACGGTGAGCAGTATTAAACTGAAGAGTTTGATCATGGCTCAGATTGAACGCTGGCGGCATGCTTAACACATGCAAGTCGAACGG
>CAYLKC010000134.1:0-4675 GCA_964384095.1 uncultured Chromatiales bacterium | reverse complement strand
TGTCGGCGTTCTTTTCGGCGTCGGAAACCGCAATGATGCGGCTGAACCGCTATCGCCTGCGTCACCTGGTGCAGCAACGCCACGCCGGCGCAGTACGCGCACACCTGCTGCTGAAGCGTCCGGACCGGCTCATCGGCTTCATCCTCATCGGCAACAACTTCGTCAACATCCTCGCCTCCTCCATCATCACGATCGTGACGATCAAGACCGTGGGCCAGGCATGGATCGGCGTCGGCGCCGGCCTGCTGACGATCGTGATCCTGATCTTCGCCGAGGTTGCGCCAAAGACGATGGCGGCGCTGCACCCGGAACGCATCGCCTTCCCGGCCTCGCTGTTGCTGCGACCGATGCTGTTGCTGTTCTATCCGCTGGTCTGGGTCATCAACATGCTCAGCAACGGCCTGCTCCGGCTGCTCGGCGTGCGCACCGAGGAGGAGGATGCGATGCATCAGCTCAGCCGCGACGAGCTGCGCACCGTCGTCAACGAGGCCGGCGCGCTGATCCCGCGCAAGCACCAGCGCATGCTGATCAACATCCTCGATCTCGAGAATGTGACAATCGAGGACATCATGATCCCGCGTAACGAGATCGTCGGCATCGATCTCTCGCATGACCTCGACGAGATCGTCGACCTGCTGTCAAACTCGATGCATACCCGCCTGCCGGTCTATAACGAGGATATCAACAACGCCATCGGCATCCTTCATGTCCGCAATGCCCTGCCGCAACTGCTGAAGGGTGAATTCACCAAGGAATCGCTGGCGAGCGTCGTCGAGGAGCCCTACTTCATCCCCGAGGGCACACCGCTGAACACGCAACTGCTGAATTTCCAGCGCCAGAAACGGCGCATCGGCCTGGTCGTCGACGAATACGGCGACATCGAGGGCCTGGTCACGCTGGAAGACATCCTCGAGGAGATCGTCGGCGAGTTCACCACCGACATCTCATCGGCAATCCGCTACGTCCATCCGCAGCCGGACGGCAGCCACCTCGTCGACGGCAGCGTCAACATTCGCGCGCTGAACCGGATGATGAACTGGCACCTGCCGGTGACCGGACCGAAGACGCTGAACGGCCTGATCCTCGAGCACCTGGAAACGATCCCGGCGACCGGCACCAGCCTCAAGGTCGATGACTATGCGATCGAGATCGTGCAGATCGCCGATAACACGGTCAAGACCGCGCGCCTCCGCCCGCTACCCCCTTCCGCCTGAATCAGAACGAATAGCCGATCGTGACGCCGTAGCGATCGAGATGGCTGCGTGGCTGCCACACCAGTAGATTGCCGACGGTCGCGATATTTGAACGGCCGAAACGATAATTCTCGTAATGCAGCCGCAGATACATCCCGAACGGCCGTCCGAGCACATCGGGCAGCAACGAGAGCTTGTAACTGGCGAACATGGAGACACGCTCGCGGGGATGCAACCGCAGCAAGGCGCCCGCCAGCGCGACGTCCTCATTGATCGACAACGGGCGGCGGAAGCCGAACGACAGGTAGCCCTGTGGCGGGACGTGATTATGGGCGAGTCCGAGTCCGACGCGGAAATAGCGCACCGTGTAATCCTCGACCAGCCCCTGCACCGGCATCCCGAGCGCATTGACACCACCGCGAATATCGCGCGTCCACTGCTCCATGCCGAAACCGCCGAACAGGTCGAGCGCCGCGGCGCCGCCGACCAGGTCCGCGAAGCGCCAGCCGCCGTCGATACGGAAATCCCAGCCATTGTAGTCCGTCTCGGTGCCGACGAAACGGCGGCCGCTATCCTGGCCGTCATAGTCGACGGTCGCGAGATGGCCGCTCAGGCGCGCCGCGAGGACGACGCCGCTGTCCGGACGGGAGAGGTTGTCGAGCCCCGCAGCGAGCACCAGACGCGGCCCCTGCTCGGTGAGCAGACGGGTGCCCTGGTCATCATATTCCTGCCAGCGGAAATGCTCGATGCCGACCTCGAGGCCGAGCAGATCGACCCCGGAGCGCTGCGGCGCCGTCTCCACAGCGAACAGCATCGAAGATGCGGACACGAGCGACACGGCAAGACCGGCGGCCAGGCAGTAACGGGCAGGAGACATGACGACGACCAGCGTTTGTTGTTGTTGCGGCGGCGCGGTGCCGACCGCCGCCCGGACTCCCTGTCCACCGGGGCAACACTATACCATGCAACGCGAATACGGCGTCAGCGCAGGCCGAGGACGTCCTGCATGTCATGGAGTCCGCATTCACGGTCCGCCAGCCATTCTGCGGCGCGCAGCGCGCCGGTCGCAAAGGTCATCCGGCTGGTGGCGATATGGGCAATCTCGACGCGCTCGCCGTCGGCCGCGAACATGACCTTATGGTCGCCGACGATGTCACCGGCGCGGATGGTCTCGAAGCCGATCGTGCGGCGATCGCGGACGCCGGTCCTGCCCTCGCGGCCGTAGACCGCGCATCCGGCGAGGTCACGGCCGAGCGCCCCGGCGACGACCTCGCCCATGCGCAAGGCGGTGCCTGAGGGCGCGTCGATCTTGTTGCGGTGATGAGCCTCGATGATCTCGATATCGACGGAATCGCCGAGTACGCGCGCGGCGATGTCGAGCAGCCTGAAGCAGAGATTGACGCCGACGCTCATGTTCGGCGCCATCACGATCGCGATATCGGCGGCGGCGGCACGGATCTCCGCGCGCTGGCCGTCGGTGAAACCGGTGGTGCCGATGACGATGCGGCGGCCGGCGGCGCGACATGCGGCCACATTCGCCAGCGTCGCCTCGGGCACGGTGAAGTCGATCAACACATCGAATTCGCCGGCGACCGCGGCGAGGTCCGCGCTCACGGCGATACCGAGCGGACCGAGACCGGCGAGTTCGCCGGCATCGCGGCCGATCGCCGGGCCGGGACGATCGAGCGCGGCGGCGAGCGTCAGCCCGGGTGATTGCTGGCAGGCCTCGATCAGCGCGCGGCCCATGCGGCCGGCGGCGCCGGCGATCGCGATTCTGGTCATGCGCCCTTTATATCTTATAGTTTGAGATCTTCAAAAAATTTCTTGACGCCGTCGAACCAGCTGCGCGCGCGCGGGCTATGTTCATGCTTCTCCTCGAGGGTCTCTCCGAACTCGCGCAGCAGTTCCTTCTGGCGCTCGCTGAGATTGACCGGGGTCTCGATGATCACGCGGCACAGCAGGTCGCCGGTGTCATGTCCCTGCACCGAGCGCACGCCCTTGCCGCGCAGGCGGAACAGTTTGCCGCTCTGGGTCTCGGCCGGGATCTTGAGCTTGACGCGCCCCTCGAGCGTCGGCGCATCGAGCTCACCGCCGAGCGCCGCGGTGGTGAATGCGATCGGCATCTCGCAATAGAGGTCGTTGCCCTCGCGGGTGAAGATCGGGTGCGGGCGGACGCGGATCTGGACATAGAGGTCGCCGGACGGACCGCCGCCCTCGCCGGCCTCGCCCTCGCCGGCGAGACGGATGCGATCGCCGTTGTCGACGCCAGGGGGGATCTTGACCGACAACGTGCGTGTTTCCTCGGTGCGCCCCTGGCCCCGGCAGGTCGTACAGGGTTCGCTGACGATCTTGCCGCGGCCCTTGCAGCGCGGACAGGCCTGCTGGATCGAAAAGAAGCCCTGCTGCATGCGCACCTGGCCCTGGCCACCGCAGGTCGTGCAGGTAACCGGGCTGGTGCCCGGTTTCGCGCCACTGCCCTCGCAAGTCGCGCAGGCCACCAGCGTCGGTACGCGGATACGCGCCGTCGTGCCCTGTACCGCCTCTTCGAGGTTCAGGTCCAGGTCATAGCGCAGGTCGGCGCCGCGGAAGACGGTCGAACGGCGGCCGCCGCGGCCGCCGCCGAAGATATCGCCGAAGACATCATCGAAGATATCGCTAAAGTTGGCCCCGCGCGCGGAATGACCGCCGGCGGCCGCCGGGTCTACGCCGGCATGGCCGAACTGGTCATAGGCGGCGCGCTTGCGGGCGTCGGAGAGGACGTCATAGGCCTCCTTCGCCTCCTTGAATTTCTCTTCCGCGGAGGCATCATCCGGATTGCGGTCCGGATGGAATTTCATTGCCTGCCGGCGGTAGGCCTTCTTGATATCCGCCTCGCTGGCGTTGCGCGGCACTCCCAACAGCTCGTAATAATCCTGCTTTGCCATTCATACGCGCCTTGTCGTTCATCGCCCGGGCGATCAGTTCTTGTCGTTGGCGTCCTTCTTCACTTCCTCGAACTCAGCGTCGACGACGTCCTCGCTCGGCTTGCGCGCTTCCGCGCCGGCATCGGCCGCGGACTCACCGCCTTCCGCGCCCGAGGCCTGCTGCCGGGCGTAGGCCTTCTCGGCGATCTTTGCCGAGGCCTGGGCCAGGGCGCCGGTCTTTTCCTCGATGTCGGCCTTGTCGTCACCCTTCATCGCGGCCTGCAGCGCATCGATCGCGGACTGGACGGCCGAACGCTCCTCGTCACCAACCTCGTCGCCGAGGTCCTTCAGCGACTTGCTGACGGAATGGACCAGGTTGTCGGCGCGATTTCGGACATCGACCAGCTCGTGGAAGCGGCGGTCCTCCTCGGCATGCGCCTCGGCGTCCTTGACCATGCGTTCGATCTCCTCGTCGGAGAGACCGCTCGAGGCCTTGATGACGATCGACTGCGACTTGCCGGTGGCCTTGTCCTTCGCCGACACGTTGAGAATGCCGTTGGCGTCGATGTCGAAGGTGAC
>CAYLKC010000133.1:0-4734 GCA_964384095.1 uncultured Chromatiales bacterium | reverse complement strand
TCGGCGACACGTCCATGTACTCGACGCGGTCCGGTGTCATCATCGTAAATTCATTCTCGAAGCGGCAGGATACGATCTCGTCGATCAGGTTGCCTTTGGCATCCAGAGTCGCACCGGCCTGGGCGATGATATAACGCCCCTCCTCGATCGCCGACAGGTACTCGATCTCGTCGGTGACGCGGCCGTTGGTGACCTTGCGGTACGGCGTCTCGAGGAATCCGTATTCATTGGTACGGGCATAGACCGCCATCGAGTTGATCAGGCCGATGTTCGGGCCTTCCGGCGTCTCGATCGGGCACACACGGCCATAATGCGTCGGATGCACGTCGCGCACCTCGAAGCCGGCGCGCTCGCGGGTCAGACCGCCGGGCCCGAGGGCCGAGACGCGGCGCTTGTGGGTGACCTCGGACAGCGGGTTGTTCTGGTCCATGAACTGCGACAACTGGCTGGAGCCGAAGAATTCCTTGATGACCGCGGTGACCGGCTTGGCGTTGATCATCTCCTGGGGCATCAGGCCCTCGGACTCGGCCAGCGCCAGGCGCTCGCGGACCGCACGCTCGACGCGCACGAGGCCGACGCGGAACTGGTTCTCGACCATCTCGCCGACGCAACGGATGCGGCGGTTGCCGAGGTGATCGATGTCATCAACCGTGCCGGAGCCGTTCTTGATATCGATCAACACCTTCAGGGCGTCGAGGATGTCGGAGCCGACGCCGGCGCCGAGTTCCTGCACCATGCGCGCGGACTCTTCATCGCCGCGGCTGCTGAAGTAGGTGCTGTCAAAGAGGATGCCGGCGCCGGTGATGACATCACGCTGGACGCGGCGATTGAACTTCATGCGGCCGACCGCCGACAGGTCGTAACGATCCGGGTTGAAGAACAGGTTGAAGAACAGCAGCTCGGCGGCGTCCTTGGTCGGCGGCTCACCGGGACGCATCATCCGGTAGATGTCGACCATCGCGTCGAGCTGGGTACGGGTCTGGTCGAGACGCAGGGTATCGGAGATGTACGGGCCGCGATCGAGCTCGTTGGTATAGAGCGTGCGGATCTCCTTGATGCCGGAGTCGCGGATCTGGTCGATCAGGTCGGGGCCGAGCTCGGCATTGGCCTCGGCAATGACCTCGCCGGTCGTGGTGTCGACCAGGTCGTGGGCCAGCACCTTGCCGATCAGGTATTCGGTCGGCACCGGAATCGAGGTGACGCTGAGCGACTCCATCTCACGGACATGCCGCGCGGTGATGCGGCGACCGGCCTCGACGATGACCTTGCCCTTCGGGCCCTTGAGGTCGAACAGCAGGGTCTCGCCGCGCAGGCGCTCGGGCACCAGATCGAGGCGGATGCCGTCCTTGCCGAAGTGGAAGGTGTTGAGATCGAAGAACGTCTCGAGCATCTGCTGGTTGGAATAGCCCAGCGCGCGCAGCAGCACGGTGGCTGGCAGCTTGCGGCGGCGGTCGATGCGCACGAATACGCAATCCACCGGATCGAATTCGAAATCGAGCCATGACCCGCGGTAGGGAATGATGCGGGCCGAGTACAGCACCTTGCCCGAAGAATGGGTCTTGCCCTTGTCGTGGTCGTAGAACACGCCGGGCGAGCGATGCAGCTGTGACACGACGACACGCTCGGTGCCGTTGATGACAAAGGTGCCATTGGCCGTCATCAACGGGATTTCACCCATGTAGACTTCCTGTTCCTTTTTCTCCTTGACCGGCTTCTTGCCGGAAGGCAGCGTCGACGCCTCCTTGTCGTAGATCACCAGCCGCACCCTGACCTTGAGCGGCGCGGAATAGGTGACGCCGCGGAGCTGACACTCCTTGACGTCGAACACCGGCTCTCCGAATTCGTAGCTGACGTATTCCAGCGCTGCGTTCCCGGAGTAGCTCTCGATCGGGAACACCGAGCGGAACGCGGCCTCGAGCCCTTGGTCGGCGCGCTGGTCGGGCGCCGCTTCGGCCTGCAGGAAGGCCCGATAGGAATCAAGCTGCGTCGCCAGGAGATAAGGCACCTTCAGGACGCTTGGCCGCTTGCCAAAATCCTTGCGAATGCTTTTCTTCTCGGTGTAGGAATACGACATCGGAGATCCTCTGAGCTAGTGAATTAAAGAGCGACAGGCGCGCACCATCCCTGGCGCGGAAAAACAGCAGTCCCGGCCCGGAAACCGAGGCTTCCGGACCAGGACCTTCCCGCTGTGACCGGCCCGGGGGCCGGCGAGTTCCTTACTTGAGCTCAACCGAGGCGCCTGCCTCCTCCAGCTGCTTCTTGATGTCTTCCGCGTCCTTCTTGGAAACAGCTTCCTTGACGGTAGACGGCGCGCCTTCGACCAGATCCTTGGCTTCCTTGAGGCCAAGACCGGTGAGCGCGCGTACGACCTTGATGACGCCGACCTTGTTGTCACCGAAGGCCTTCAGAATGACGTCGAACTCGGTCTGTTCCTCGGCGGCAGCGGCACCAGCGCCACCGGCCGGCATCGCCATCGGCGCAACCGCCGCGGCGGCCGAAACGCCGAACTTCTCTTCCATCGCCTTGATCAGGTCGACGACCTCGATCACGGTCATGTTGGAAATGGTGTCAAGAATCTCTTCAGTCGATACAGCCATGGTTATGTGCTCCTGGTAAATCCTGCAATGATTGAATGCCGGCCAGCGCGTTCGCGCTCAGGCCGCCT
This sequence comes from uncultured Chromatiales bacterium, assembly GCA_964384095.1. Taxonomy (GTDB): domain Bacteria; phylum Pseudomonadota; class Gammaproteobacteria; order SZUA-140; family SZUA-140; genus JAITWN01. Next base: position 2,069 of record CAYLKC010000133.1, on the reverse strand, counting down.
GTTGTTTCTGATCGCGCACGGCGTCGATGGTACGGGCCAGCTTGTTCGCCGGCTCGGCCAGCGTACGCACCAGCTTCGCGATCGGCGCCTGCATCGCCGCCATCAGCAAGCTGATGGCTTGGTCGCGCGTCGGCATGTCCGCGAGTCGTTTCGCATCGCCGGGTTCGAGCAGCTTGCCACGCAGGGCCACAACCCTGATGACGAGCTTGTCGTTGTCCTTGGCGAAGTCCGTCATCACACGCGCGGCGGCCGCGGGGTCGTCGATCGAGAACGCGAGCATCAGCGGACCGGTCAGACCGTCCTGGATGCAGGCGAACTCGGTATCGGCAACGGCGCGACGCGCCAGCGTGTTCTTGACGACACGCATGTAGACGCCGGCCTCGCGGGCCTTGCTGCGCAAACGCGTCAACTGATCCACGGTCAGGCCGCTGTATTCGGCCGCGATCGCGGACTGTGCCGTGGCTGCATGGCTGGCGACTTCGGCGACGATCACCTTCTTTTCATCAAGTGAAAGCAAACGTTCACCTCCCTGGTAACCCTCGTCCCGGTAAAACCGGGCGCGTCGGGCTGGTGGCAGTCCGGGACGCCCAAGCGTCCCACCCTACGGCGACCGTCACCAGGAAAAACCTGTTTCGGGTAGCACCGTCTGCGCAGGCCGGGCTGCCTTGCGACAGCCTGATTAAGCGCGTTCGCCGTCACCGGCGGGTGCGCGCCTGCGGTCTTCGACGACCCCGCGCCGGAGCGCAGGGTTGCCCAAAGTCCTGTCGTTTGCCGGCGGTCAGGCCGGCAGCGTCGACTGGTCGACCCGGATGCCGGGCCCCATCGTCGTCGATACTGAAACCTTCTGCATGTAGATGCCCTTCGCGGTGGCGGGCTTGGACTTGTTCAGCGCCGCGATCAGCACCGCGAGGTTCTCGCGCAGCGCATCGACGCTGAAGCTGGCCTTGCCGATGCTGCAATGCACGATGCCTGCCTTGTCGGCGCGGTACTGGACCTGACCGGCCTTGGCGTTGCGCACGGCGCCGGCGACATCGGTGGTCACCGTGCCGACCTTCGGGTTCGGCATCAAGCCGCGCGGACCAAGCACCTGGCCGAGCTGGCCAACGACGCGCATCGCGTCCGGCGTCGCGATCGCAACATCAAACTCGATCTTGCCGCCCTTGACCGTTGCGGCGAGATCATCGAAACCGACGATATCGGCGCCCGCGGCCTTCGCGGCCTCGGCATTGTCGCCCTGCGCGAATACCGCGACGCGTACGGTCTTGCCGGTGCCGTTCGGGAGCACGGTGGCGCCGCGCACGACCTGGTCGGACTTGCGGGTATCGACGCCGAGGTTGACACTGACGTCCACAGACTCGTTGAACTTGACCGTCGACAGCTCCTTGAGCAGCGCCAGGGCCTCGTCAATCGGATACTGGCGCGCGGGATCGAGCTTGTCGCTGATCATGCGAAATCGCTTGCTGATTCTGGCCATGTCAGACGCCCTCCGTCTCGATACCCATGCTGCGCGCGCTGCCGGCGATCGTGCGCACGGCCGCATCCATATCGGCAGCGGTAAGGTCCGGCATCTTGGTCTTCGCGATCTCCTCGAGCTGGGCGCGATTGACCTTTGCAACCTTGTTGGTGTTCGGCGTCGCGCTGCCCTTGGCGATGCCTGCGGCCTTGCGCAGCAGCACCGCCGCCGGCGGCGTCTTGGTGATGAAGGTGAAGCTGCGATCGCTGTAGACGGTGATGACGACCGGCAGCGGCAGGCCTTCCTCGACGTTCTGCGTCTGCGCGTTGAACGCCTTGCAAAACTCCATGATGTTCACGCCGCGCTGACCGAGCGCGGGACCGACCGGCGGGCTCGGATTGGCCTTGCCGGCAGGAATCTGAAGCTTGATGTAAGCTTCGACCTTCTTTGCCATTGTCTGCTCTCCCGGGTGCAAGCGCCGCGAAGCAGCTCCCCGTCATGTTGTAAACAAGCAGGGCCGAGGCCCCGCGTCCTGCCTGACAGGCTGTTGAAAAGGCCCCGCGGGTTTGCTCCGCGAATGGCTCGCCTCGCTGCCGCTGCGCGGCACCCTTCGGGC
>CAYLKC010000132.1:0-4764 GCA_964384095.1 uncultured Chromatiales bacterium | reverse complement strand
GACGCTTGATCGCGTAGATGGTGTTCTTCGGGTTGGTGACGGCCTGGCGCTTGGCGGCCTGGCCGACCACTTCGCCGTCATCGGTATAGGCGACCACCGACGGTGTCGTGCGCCCGCCCTCCGCGTTCTCGATGACCCGGGGCTTGCCGCCCTCGACGATCGCAACGCAGGAATTCGTCGTACCGAGGTCAATGCCTATGATCTTTCCCATCTTCGTGATTCTCCTGGTGCCTGTAGTGTGCGGTAACGTTCAGATGTCAGCTGATATTGGGGCAAGTGCCCGCCTTTCAAGCCGTTTCATCGACCTTGCCGGGGCCTTCGCCGGCCGCCCCGCCATCCGCCGCCGCGACCACGACCATCGCCGGCCTGAGCAGTCGATCGCTCAGCCGCCAGCCCTTCTGGTAGACGGTGACGACCGTGTTCGGCTCGGCATCGGCCACCGGCTGCGTCGCCATCGCCTGGTGCAGCTCCGGGTTGAATTTCTCGCCGAGGGCCTCGATCGGGGTGATCCCGTGCTTCTCGACGGCCGACAGCAGCAGCTTCAGCGTCAGCTCCATCCCCTCGCGCAGCTTCGCGGGATCGGGATTACCACCGTTGCCGGCGGCGTTGAGGCCGAGCTCGAGGCTGTCGAGCACCGGCAGCAGCTCGCCGGCAAAGCGTTCGAGCGCGTACTTGTGGGCATTGGCGATGTCGCGCTCGGCGCGGCGCTGGTAGTTGCTCAGCTCGGCGCGCGCGCGCAGCAGTTCGTTCCAGTGCTCGTCGGCCTTCGCGCGGGCGTCCTGCAGGCTGAGCAACAGGGATTCCTGCGAGTCCCCTGCGGACTCGTCGAGGGCGGCGCCGGGATCGCGGTCTTCATTCGTCATTCACTACCTCCGGTGGTCAATGGTGCTGCTTGAGCGCTGCGCTCATGATGCGCGCGGTGACCTCGACCAGCGGGATCACGCGCTTGTAGGCCATCCGCGTCGGCCCGATGACCCCGAGCACGCCCATGACCTTGCCGTCGAGCTGGTAGGTCGAGGTCACGAGGCTGCAATCGTCGAGCACGCTGAAGCCGGATTCCTTGCCGATGAAGACCTGCACGCCCGGGTTCGACACGCACTGGTCGAGCAGATGCAGAATCCGGCGCTTTTCGTTGAAGGCATCGAACAGCACGCGCAGCTTGTCGAGATCGGAGAGCTCGTTGAAGGCCATCAGGTGCGTCTGTCCGGAGACGACGATATCGTCGCCGGTCTTGACGTCGAAGACCTGCTCGGCCATCTGCACTGCGGTCAGCATGACCTGGTCGAGGCGCTCGCGGGTGCGGTTCAGCTCGCCGAGCAGGTCGCGGCGGATCTGCGCGAGGTCCTTGCCGGCATAGGCCTCATTCAGATAGTTGGCGGCCGCGCGCAGCTCGGAGGACGAAAACTCGCGGTCGGTGCGGATCATCGTATTGTGGACTTCCTGCTCGTTGACGACGATGATCGCGAGCACGCGGTGCTCAGTCATCGCGACGAACTCGATATGGCGCAGGGTCAGCCTCTCGCGCGCCGGCAGCATGACGACGCCGGCCATGCTGGAGATGCCCGACAGCAGGCCGGACGCCGACACCGCGAGCCCCTGCAGCGTGAAGCCCTCGGCAAGCAGGCCGCGGATACGATCGACCTCGCCCCTCGCCATCGGCTCGACGGTCAACAGGCTGTCGACGAAGACGCGGTAACCCTGGTCGGTCGGCACGCGGCCGGCCGATGTATGCGGCGAGGTCACGAGCCCGTGCTCCTCGAGCTCGGCCATGACATTGCGTACAGTCGCCGAGCTGATCTCGAGGCCGGATTCACGCACCAGGGTCTGCGAGCCGACCGGCTGGCCGTCACGGATATAGCACTCGACGAGCACCTTCAGCAGGTGCTGCGCGCGTGGCTTAAGAGTGAATTCAGCGGACCCCATGTATCTGTAATTTATCAATCAAAATCAGCATGTTGAATGTAACTGCCCGACCCGGTCCGCGGCGCCCCGGGGAAGGTAGCAAGCACCCCCCGCGGTGTCAAGGAAAGGCGGCTTGGTGATCGGACAGGCGCGTGATACCTTTCCGTGATTGTCCATTTTATGCGGGCGTAATGCGGTGGATTTCAAGACCATAGGGCTGATCGGCAAATACAGCGACCCGGAGGTCGGCGGCGCGATCCGGGCGCTGGCCGCCCATCTCGAGGGCCGCGGCCGCGAGGTCCTGCTTGACGCCGACACCGCGAGGTTGATCGGCGAGACCACCCTGCGCGGCGCCGACCTGGCCGGGATCGGCCGCCGCTGCGACCTCGCGATCGTCGTCGGCGGCGACGGCACCCTGCTGCACGCCGCCCGCACCCTCGCCGACTTCGAGGTACCGCTGGTCGGCGTCAATCTCGGTCACCTCGGCTTCCTCACCGACATCCCGCCCGACCGCATGAACGAGGCGATCAACCGCATCCTCGACGGCGACTGCGACATCGAGGAGCGCGCGCTGCTGTCGGCTACGGTCAGCAGGGACGGCGGGACGCTGTGGCGCGGCGACGCGCTGAACGACGTCGTCATCCACAAGTGGAACTCGGCGCGCATGATCGGCCTCGAGACCTGGCTCGACGACCGCTATCTGAACATGCTGCGCGCCGACGGCGTGATCGTGTCGACGCCGACCGGCTCGACCGCCTACGCGCTGTCGGCGGGCGGTCCGCTGGTCGAACCGACCCTCGACGCGCTGCTGATCGTGCCGGTGTGCCCGCACACGATGAGCAACCGGCCGATCGTCGTCGCCGGCGGCACACGCATCGAGGTCGTCGTCTGCGACGGCCGGCGCGACCATGCCCAGCTGACCTGCGACGGCCAGGACTCACAGCCGTTGCGTCACGGCGACCGCATCCATATCGTCCGCAAGGACAAACCGATCCGTCTGCTCCACCCTGCCGGCCACGATCACTACGAGCTGTTGCGCGCGAAGCTGCGCTGGGCAGAAAACCCGAGAAGTGCCTGACGCCGCGATGCTCACGCATCTGCATATCCGCGACTACGCCCTGATCGATCGCCTCGAGATCGACCTGGCCGGCGGCTTCACCGTGATGACCGGCGAGACCGGCGCCGGCAAGTCGATCATGATCGAGGCCCTCGGACTCGCGCTCGGCGACCGCGCCGACAGCGGCGTCGTCCGCGAAGGCGCGGAACGCGCCGAAATCATCGCGACGATCCATGTCGAGGGCAACGAGACCGCGCGCCGCTGGCTCGCCGACGAGCAGCTCGACGACGGCGACGAGTGCCTGCTGCGGCGCACGATCACGGCCGACGGCCGCTCGAAGGCCTGGATCAACGGCAGCCCGGCGCCGCTGACCGCCCTGCGCGCGCTCGGCGCGCTGCTGATCGACATCCACGGCCAGCATGAACACCACTCCCTGCTCGGACGCGACCACCAGGGCGTCCTGCTCGACGGTTTTGCGAACCACGAGGCGCTGCTGGCCGCGGTCCGCGAGCGCAGCCGTGACTGGAAACAGTTACAGCAAGCGATCGCCGAACTCGAGGCGGTCGCCGGCAGCGGCGGCGACCAGATCGAACTGTTGCGTTACCAGGCGCGTGAACTCGACGGCCTCAATCCCGGCGAACAAGAGCTGCGCGCACTTGACGAGGAACACCGCCGACTCGCCGGCGCCGGGCAGATCATCGAGAGCTGTCGCGCCGGCATCGACCTGCTGCATGACGGCGACGAGGCCGTCGCCGGCCGTCTCGTGCAACTGATCGCTGCGCTCAGGCCGCATGCCGGTCTCGATCGCGGACTCGGCGCCGCGCTCGAACTGCTCGACGGCGCGACGATCCAGCTCGACGAGGCCGCCGGCGAACTGCGCGACTGCCTCGAGCGCCTCGACCTCGACCCGGACCGGCTCGACCAGATCGAACGCCGGCTCGCCGCGATCCACGACATTGCGCGCAAGCACCGGGTGCGCGCCGCGGAACTCCCCGCGCTGCGCCGCGAACTGCACGAACGCCTCGACGCGCTGGCCGGCGCCGATGCCCGCCTCATCGAACTGCGCAAGGCCGTCGAACAGGCCGCTGAAGACTGGCGCGCGGCGGCGCGGCGGCTGTCGGAGAGCCGCGCGAAGGCGGCACAGAAACTGTCACGCGAGGTCACCCGCGAGATGCGCAAGCTCGGCATGCCGGAGGCCCGCTTTGCGATCGAATTCGAGGCCCGCGACGACGCGCGGCCGTCAGCCGCCGGGCTCGAGCGCGCCTCGTTCATGGTCAGCACGAATCCGCAGCAGACGCCGCGGCCGTTATCGAAGGTCGCTTCCGGCGGCGAGCTTTCGCGCATGGGGCTGGCGATCCAGATGATCACGGCGCGCCAGGCCGGCGTGCCGACCGTGATCTTCGATGAGGTCGATGTCGGCATCGGCGGCCGCGTCGCCGAGATCGTCGGCCAGGGCCTGCGCACGCTCGGCGGTCACCGCCAGGTGCTGTGCATCACCCACCTGCCGCAGATCGCGGCGCTCGGCCATCATCACCTGCAGATCACCAAGCAGTCCGGCGGCAAGGGCGCGCGCGTCATGATCGAGGCGCTGGAGCGTGACCGCCGCGGCGAGGAGATCGCGCGCATGCTCGGCGGCATCGAGATCAGCGCCAAGACCCGCGAGCACGCCGACGAGATGATCCGGAAGTCGGAAGAACTCGCGACCTGAAACAATTCGAGGCCAAAAATGATTCGGGGCCCGGTGGGTTTGCTCCGCGAATGGCTCGCCTCGCTGCCGCTACGCGGCACCCTTCGGGCTCCGGCGA
>CAYLKC010000131.1:0-4772 GCA_964384095.1 uncultured Chromatiales bacterium | reverse complement strand
CGCGCTTGCCAGCGACGATCTCGCCGATGCGCTGCGCGGGCACGCCGATCTCCTTCGCCAGGCGGTAGTTGCTCATGCCCAGCGGCTTCAAGAACTCCTCGGCGAGCATCTCGCCGGGCGATACCGGCTTGAGTTTCCTGGTCATCTCGTCTTGCCTCAGTGATAGTCCACGATCTCGACGTCTGCGGCGTCGCTGCCCGTCCAGCGAAAACAGATGCGGAACTGATCGTTCACCCGCAGGCTCCACTGACCCGCGCGACCGCCCTTCAGCTGCTCGAGCCGGCTGGCTGGCGGCGCGCGCAGGTCTTCGATGCGTCGCGCCAGGTCGAGCTGCTTCAACTTGCGCAGCGCCGGGCGCTCGATGTTGGCGAAGCGCGCCACCCGGCGCAAGTGAAACAGCGCTTCGGTGTCGGCACACTTGAACGTCCTGATCGCCACGCACGCAATAGTAACGCTCTACGTGATTAACGGCAAGCGTGATTATCGGTGACCCGAGCCGTTGCACAAGTGGGCCTTCGCGCCGCGTTTTCGCCGGCATGCCTTCGGCTGGCGCTCGCAGCCCGCTGTGCGGCGAGTTCAGGAAGCTGTGGCCGAGATCCAGAAGGTCGCGGCGAAGGACCCGGTGCCGGCCGCCACCGGCGCGGCCCTCCTCCTGGAGAACGTGTCGCCGGCGCTCGAACGGGTCGACAGCTCCTCCCGCGCCATCGGCACCGCGGTCATCCACGCGATCGAAACCTGCGCGAGCATCACCTCCAAGGCGCCGGTCGACGCCGAGACCCGCGCTCGATGGCTCGACCGGCTCTGGCGGCCATGAGGCCGAAGGCCGCGGCCTGAACGACAACCGGATCGCGAGTCCGCTCGCAAGCAAGTTCCATTCGTTCGACCAACGGGTTCAAACTACTCCCATGGGAATCGAAGCCGAACACATCGGGGACGTCATGAACGAGCTTTCCAGCAGTGAGATTTCGGCGCTACACGATGCGCTGGATGACGAGTATCAGGCCTGGGCAACCTACGACCAGGTGATCGCCGACTTCGGTGATGTCATGCCATTCGTGAACATCCGGGACGCGGAGGCGCGGCACATCGATGCGCTGTCGGCGCTGTTTCGCGCCTACGGCCTTCCCATTCCGGAAAACACGTGGCCCGGCAAGATTCCCCGCTTCGGCAGTGTGCGCGAAGCCTGTGAGGCCGGCGTTGCCGCCGAAGTGGCCAACGCCGCGCTCTACGATCGGCTGCTGGCCGCCACGCGTCGGCCTGACAGCGCGCTGAACCGCCAGCCGTCCATGAGCCGCATCCCGGCCATGAACGACCTCTTGGAACTCAACACGTAGGCAATGCGCGCCAGCGCGCGCTTTGCGCGCCTTGACGAGCGCGCCATCGACACCGCGGACGAGCAAGTGGGCATCTCCAAGAGACGGCGACAACAATGATTGCACAAACTCCTATCATGACGTCTGCGCTGGTGACATCCTTCGGGCGAGCTCGGAGCACCCCCAACGCCAGTACTGTTTCGAGCCCGGTAGGCACAGACACAATGTCGCCCCATTCGAAGGTCATAGTGACGCGCTGCACGATGGCATCAAGCCGTGGTTCGTCATGCAGCGGCCCAGATGATCGTGACGGAGTGGCGCACGCTCCTCACCACGCCATCGCTGTGGATTGCGATCCGATACAGCACTCGACCACGGGCGAGCTTCCTCACGGCCCCGTGCAGGGTCGGCCCGGCCACCGGCCCGGACGGACGCGCGCGTGACCGAGCGGATCATGCTCGCCGTGGCCGGAATCGGCGTCCTGGGGGCGCTCGGGCAGTGGCTCGCCTGGCGCCTGCGCGTCCCGGCAATCCTCTTCCTCCTCATCGCCGGGATCGCCGCCGGCCCGATCGTGGGCTGGCTCGACCCCGACGCGCTCTTCGGCGAGCTGCTGTTCCCGCTCGTGTCGCTGGCGGTGGCGGTGATCCTCTTCGAGGGCAGCCTTACCCTTAAGTTCGCGGAGATCGCCGGGCTCGAGCGCGTCGTGCGGCGCTTCGTGACAACGGGGGTGCTCTTGACCTGGGCGGTCGTCGCGGCGGCCGCGCACTGGTTGGTCGGCTTCGAATGGGAGATCGCGACGCTCTTCGGCGCGATCATGGTGGTCACCGGCCCGACGGTGATCATGCCGATGCTGCGCACGGTGCGACCGACTCAGCGCATCGCGAACATCCTGCGGTGGGAAGGCATCGTGATCGATCCGGTCGGGGCGCTGCTCGCGGTGCTCGTGTTCGAGTTCATCGTATCGGCCCGGGGTGGGGATGCGTTCGGCCACACGCTCCTCACGTTTGTCGCCGTGGTCGCGGTCGGCACGGCCATAGGCCTGGCGGCCGGGTTCGTGCTCGGCGAGGCTCTGCGCCGCGACTGGCTGCCCGAGTACCTCGACAACATGGTCACCCTGATCCTGGTGTTCGCCGCGTTCGTCGCGTCCAACACGCTGGCCGGCGAGTCGGGCCTGCTCGCGGTCACCGTCATGGGGATCTACCTCGCCAACCGCAAGGGCATCGAGGTCGAGGCAATTCTCAGCTTCAAGGAGAGCCTGAGCCTGTTCCTGATCTCGGGGGTGTTCATCCTGCTCGCCGCGCGGCTCGACCTCGCTCGACTGCAGGAGATTGGATGGGGCGCGCTCGCCGTGTTCGCGGCGGTGCAGTTCGTGGCGCGGCCGCTCAAGGTGCTAGCCGCGACCACGGGGTCCACGCTCACTTGGCGCGAACGCGCGCTGCTTTCCTGGATCGCCCCGCGCGGCATCGTGGCCGCCGCGATCTCGGCGCTGTTCGCGCTCGAGCTGGAGCGCCGCGGCGTCGCGCAGGCGGAGTGGCTGGTGCCGCTTGCGTTCGTCGTGATCATCGGCACCGTGGTCCTGCAGAGCCTCACGGCAGGACCGCTCGCGCGACGCCTCGATGTCGCCGAGCCCGATCCGACCGGCTTCCTGGTGATCGGCGCAAACCCGCTTGCGCGAGCGGTCGCCAAGACCCTCACGCAGCACAAGATCCCGGTGCTGCTCACCGACACGCAGTGGGACAACGTGAGCGCCGCGCGCATGGAAGGCCTGCGCGTGTACTTCGGCAACCCGCTATCGGAGCAGGCCCAGATCCACCTCGACCTGGCTGGGCTCGGGCACCTGCTCGCGCTCACCTCCGACGCGCACCTGAACGCGCTTGCATGCACTCGCTACCGGGCAGACTTCGGTTCCGGCGCCATCCACGCGCTGCGGGTCCGCGCAGAGCAGGACGCGCGCTTTGCGGCGCTGCCGCCGAGCCAGATCGCCTTCGGCGCCGAGGTTACCTACGGAGAGCTGACGCGTCGGATGGCACGCGGGGCCGAGGTACGCGCGACCCCGCTCACCGACGAGTTCGACGCCGCGCGCTACGACGAGCGCTACGGGCCGCACGCCATTGCGCTCATCGCGATCGATCCGCGCGGCCGCGCGTTCGTCTACGGCACGGAGAAGCCGCCGGAGCCTCGCGCAGGCTGGTCCATCGTCGCGCTGGTTGACCCGACGGTAGCGTTCGACAGTGATGGCGCTGCCACTCCTGAGCCGCAGGCCGGGAAATCCGGGCTCGCCCCATCCGGTGGCCGCACCTGAACGCGCCGCGCACCCGGCCAAGCATGTTAGGGCCCGGACCGGTCGGCTGCCAGGCCCCGGTCGCCGAGAACATGACCCGGCGTTGTTGCCAGCGCTCTCGCTGATCGCCGCCAAGGCGCATTCCGCCCGCGCGCAACGCTGACTGGGCGGCATCCGCACCACCGCATCGCTCTTGGCTGCGTTCGATGCCGCCCCCCGCTCTCGAACGATCAGCACCGGGATCGTCGACACCGTGAGGCCGGGGATGACACTGCCGGTGAGCAACCGCAGTACGGCGCTACGACCCATCGACCCGACGACGATCAGGCCGCAACGCTGCAGAGGCGCCTCGTCGAAGATGCAGTCGGCGTCATCGACGACGATCGGAATGCCGGCCGAGATGGCGCCGCGGCCAGCTTCCGCAGCGGTTCTATCTCACGGCACGCTGCGTCGTGTGGGAGGCCTCTTCCAGCCAGCGCTTGGTGAATTCCTCGAAGGTCTGGGCGTCCGACCGTCTGCGAAACTCCGCACGCGCGATCTGCTGGGCGAAGTCGACTGGCCCGTCCTTGTCCTGTTCATGGGCCTGTTCGTCGTCACCGGGGCCTTCGCGATGACCGGCTTCGGCAACCAAACCGTGGCCGCGCTCGGCACCGTCGGCGTGGACCTCGGCGCAGCGGCGCCGCTGGCGGTGGCGGCGGCGCTGCTGTCCAACGTCGTCAACAACGCGGCGCCGGTGATGCCGCTGCTGCAGGTGGTCGATCCGCCGCACGCGAGCGCTCGGCGTAAAGATCCGTATCCGCGACTACGCGCGCATCGGCGCGCCGTCGACGCTGGTGGCGATGGCTGGCCTGCTCGCGTGGCTGGCCTGGATGACCTGAGCGCGCAGCGCCAGCCTGTGAACCTGACCGCGGCCACCGGCAGCCGGCCTACGGTTGGCCCTCGCTACATTCGACCGCGCCGTTGGCCGCATGCACGGAACGGCCGGACTGCCGGAACCAGTGCGCGATGTCATCCCAGATCTCCCGCGCCGTCTCCGCATGCCAGAACAGCTCGCGGTCCTCGGCTTCGATCGTGCCTTCGGCGACCAGGGAGTCGAGGTCGACTGCGCGCCGCCAGCAGGTTTCGCCGACGAGGACGATGGGCACCGGCGCAATCTTGCGCGTCTGCACCAGCGTCAG
>CAYLKC010000130.1:0-4799 GCA_964384095.1 uncultured Chromatiales bacterium | reverse complement strand
AGACCATGAGCAGGCCGGAGTCCGCCTGCTCGTTCATGCCGGTGAAGAGATCGTGCTGTTCACGGCGGGACGTTCGAGAGAGGTGGTCGAGGGACAGAACCCGATCCTTCGTTTCGGTGCGAACAACTACATTTTCCCGGATGACGATGCCGACGGCACCGGCAACTTCGATGACCTAGTCGCCAGGCTGGTGCCGAATGGGATCGGCACACCCGGAGGCGGGGGCGGCGCCACGGCCTGTGGCACACCGCTGACGACGGCGAACGGGGTGTGGATCGGCAGCGGCAACTTCATCGGCGGCGGGACGACGTTCGGACTGGTGTCAGCGGGGAATATCACGGTGCTGCGGCTGGTCGGCGACAATCCGCTGAACGAACCGGTGATCGGCAACTTCTATTTCGGCCGCTACAACCCCCAGACCGGCACCGGCACCGCCGAGGTCTACGACGGCGCGGGCCGCCTGCTGGCGGCGAACCAGGCCCTGACGGTGACGGTGGCGGGGACGCTGAACGTCACGGTCGGCGCGGCGACCTCGCTGATGCCGATGTGCCCGCTGACCGACGGTTTCGGGGACTCGCTGTATGTGCGCCCGAGCATCGACCTCAACGACGAGCCGGTGATCGGCGGGATCTGGAGCTTCAATGTCCCGAACGCGCAGCCGCCGTACACGCTGACCTACACGCTGGACGACATCGGCCTCCTCACCGGCAACGACACGCCGGGTTGCATCTATAACGGAGACTGGCGGCTGCTGAACCCCGAACGCAACCTGTACCGGGTCGAAAACCTGGAGCTCGAGAACCAGACTCCCAATGCCTGCGACGGCGACGACGGCACCGGCGGGCAGTCGATCCCCTTCGAGGGCGACGGCTACGAGGGCTTTGCGCTGATCATGGACGCGAACCCGGTCAGCGCCGAGCTGATGTGGGCGGCCGTCGCCAACGGCAACACCGCCTATTTCAACCGCCTCACCCGCACCGGCGGCAGCTACGACCTCGGCGCCCCGCCGCCCCCGCCCCCCGGCGAAGACGACGACGGCTTCTGATCCCGCCTACTCGAACAGCGGTATCCCCATCTCGATGAAGCGTTTCGTGAAGAACTCGTAATAGCCCTTGCGCCAGATCGCGGCGGCCTCGAGGTTCAGCTTTTCGAGGACGGGCTGGTTGTCGCGCAGGATCAGCGCGTGGTCGGTGTCGATCTCCGCGGGGTCCATGAAGAAGCGCGGGATCGGCTGCATGCGGCCGTTGACGATGATCGGCACGCGCGCGCGGCCGTAGTCGAGGCCGCCGTCGGACGCGATCATCAGGTTGTTGCGGGTGTCTTCCTGCAGGCCGGTCGGCAGCAGGTCGACGTGCCAGCCGGCCTCGAGCAGGGTCTTGTAGATCGAGCGCGAGCCGAGGCCGGTCGTGCCGGTGATGAAGCCGGAATAGTTGATGATGACGAAGCCGCCGGGGTTCAGCAGGCCGCGCAGTTCGCGGAAGGCCTCCAGCGTCAGCATGTGCGCGGGCGGCACCTCGGCCTGGAATACGTCGAAGATGATCAGGTCGTAGCGGCGGTCGGTGCTGCGCATGAAGTGGCGGCCGTCGTCGACGATGACATCGCCGCTGTGGTCGAGGTCGAAGTAGTCGCGCGCGATGCCCGCGATGCGCTCGTCGAGTTCGACGCTGTCGACGGTGTGGCCGAGCTCCTGCATCTTCTTCGCGACGATGCCGCCGCCGAGGCCGAGCAGCAGCGTGCGTGAACCCTCCGGCGCGAGGCTGCCGACGGTCTTCAGGAACTTGACGTAGTCCCACATCGGCTCGCCGGTGTCGCGGTTGATCCAGGTCTGACCGGTGCGGTTGACGAACAGGATGCGGTCGGTGCGCGCGATCGAGCCGTCGGCGCGCGGGAAGCCGATGTCCATGACCTTGAGCTGGCCGAGCAGGCCCTCGGACTCATAGAGGATGTCGACGCGCGGGTGGTCGACCGCCGCGCCGCGCGGGAACAGGATCGCGGCGATCAGCAGCGGGCACAGCAAGGCCGGCCAGTGCCGCCGCCCGAGCAGCAGGATCAGCGGCAGGATCGACAGGCCGATGCCGGCGGCGATCGCGGTCTGCGTGAGGCCGAAGCCCGGGATCAGCCAGAAGCCGGCGCCGAAGGTGCCGAGGATGCCGCCGACCGTCGAGATCGCGTAGACGCGGCCGGCGGTGTTGCCGGATTCGCCGACCTCGCTGGCGAGGATAGAGATGATCAGCGGCGGCGTCATGCCGAGCAGCAGCAGCGGCGGCGACAGGTAGACCAGGGTCAGCAGCAGGATCGCGCGGATCGTCTCCATGTCGCCGACCATCGTCATCAGCGCGTGCGCGGCGGTCGGCATCAGCACGATCAGCAGCCCGGCGATCAGCATGCACCAGTACACCAGCTCGCGGCGGCGTTCGCGGTAGGACAGCAGGCCGCCGAGGAAGTAGCCGGCGGTCAGGCTGACCAGCGTGATGCCGATGACCGCGCCCCAGACGTACAGCGAGGTGCCGTACAGCGGCGCCAGCATCTTCGCGCCGGCGATCTGCGCGATCATCACCGCCGCGCCCTCGGTGAAGGCGAGCAACAGCAGCAGCGCGCGGCCGTCGGCCGGGGCGGCGATCGCGCCGGCGCGGACCGTCATCGCGTGCCCTGCAGGGACAGGATCCCTTCAGGCTTCGACGCCGGGGCCTCCGCATCCACGGGGTCTGCCCAGGGCAGATCAGGCGCCGGCCCGGTCACCGATGGCAGCTCTGGCGGGTCCCTCTGCGCCTCCAGCCCGCGGAAATCCCAGTGCTCCTGGTCCATCAACTGGCTCGGGTTCAGATTGCCGAGGGCATGCAGCAGATTGCTCGGCACCTTCGGATTCTCGGCGGCGAGGTCGCGGATCAGTTGCTTGACCCGGCGGCGCGTCATGTTCTCCTGCGAGCCGCAGAGGTTGCAGGGGATGATCGGGAAGCCCTGCTCATTCGCGTACTCGATGATGTCCTGCTCCTGACAGTAGGCCAGCGGGCGGATCACGATGTGGCGCTTGTCGTCGGTCAGCAGCTTCGGCGGCATCGAGCGGATCGCGCCGCTGTAGAGCATCGACATCAGCGCGGACTCGATCAGGTCGTCGCGGTGGTGGCCGAGCGCGATCCGGGTGAAGCCATGCTCGGCGGCGAAGCGGTAGATGTTGCCGCGGCGCAGGCGCGAGCACAGCGAGCAATAGGTCTTGCCCTCGGGGATCTTGTCGAGCACGACCGCATAGGTGTTGCGGCGCTCGATCGTGTACGGCACGCCCTTGTCGTCGAGCCAGGCGCGCAGGCCGCGATCGTCCCAGCCCGGCTGCGACTGGTCCAGCGTGTAGGCGTGGATCTCGAAGCTGCGCTGGCGGTTGCGCCGCAGCAGGTCGAGCATGTTCAGCAAGGTATACGAGTCCTTGCCCCCCGACAGGCACGCCAGCACGCGGTCGCCGCGCCGGATCATGTGGTAATCCGCGATTGCCTTGCCGGTGTAGTGGAGGAGCTTCTGTTCGATTCGGGACATGGGGATTTGCTATGATTCAGCTTCGGATTATACGCAGAACCCCCGGAGAATACGATGTCCAGCCGCCCAGATCGCCCCCGCAAGCTGAACCCCTACAGTTCATGGATCACCCAGCGCAAGTCGCAGGGGGCCTCGCAGGCGATGCTGTACGGCGTCGGCTTGACCGAGGCCGACATGGACAAGCCCCAGGTCGGCATCTCGAGCGTCTGGTGGGAGGGCAATACCTGCAACATGCACCTGAACGACCTCGCGGCGGTGGTCCGGGAGGGCGTGGGCGCGGCCGGCATGGTCGGCCTGCGCTTCAACACCATCGGCGTCAGCGACGGCATCTCGATGGGCACCCGCGGCATGAGCTACTCGCTGCAGTCGCGCGACCTGATCGCGGACTCGATCGAGAGCGTGATGGGCGCGCAGTGGTACGACGCGAATATCTCGATCCCGGGCTGCGACAAGAACATGCCCGGCTGCATCATCGCGATGGGCCGGCTGAACCGGCCGTCGCTGATGGTCTACGGCGGCACGATCAAGCCGGGACATGCCGGCGGGCAGACCCTCGACATCGTGTCGGCGTTCCAGAGCTACGGCGAGTTCATCGCCGGCCGCATCGACGAGCCGACGCGCAAGGCCATCGTCCGTAACGCCTGCCCGGGCCCGGGCGCGTGCGGCGGGATGTATACCGCGAACACCATGGCCGCGGCGATCGAGGCGATGGGCATGACCCTGCCCTACAGCTCGTCCACGCCGGCCGCCGATCCGCAGAAGTTTGATGAGTGCCGGCGCGCGGGCGCCGCGATCCGCGTGCTTCTCGAGCGCGACCTCAAGCCGCGCGACATCATGACGCGCGCTGCCTTCGAGAACGCGATGGTCGTCGTGATGGCGCTCGGCGGATCGACCAACGCGGTGCTGCATCTGATCGCCATGGCGCGCGCGGTCGACGTTGCGTTGGCTATCGACGACTTCCAGGCAGTCAGTGACCGCGTCCCGATGCTCGCCGACTTGAAGCCGAGCGGAAGATACGTGATGGAAGACCTGCACAAGGTCGGCGGCACGCCGGCGGTAATGAAATGCCTGCTCGAGCATGGCCTGATCGACGGCGGCTGCATGACGGTGACCGGCCGGACGATTGCGGAAAATCTTGCCGATCTGCCCGGCCTGTCCCCGGGCCAGGAGGTCATCAGGCCGCTCGACCGGCCGATCAAGCCGACCGGCCATATCCGCATCCTCAAGGGCAATCTCGCGCCGGGCGGCGCCGTCGCCAAGATCACCGGCAAGGA
>CAYLKC010000129.1:0-4838 GCA_964384095.1 uncultured Chromatiales bacterium | reverse complement strand
GCTGCTACACCACCAACGTGCCCAAGGTCTTCGCCGCCGGCGACATGCGCCGCGGCCAGTCGCTGGTGGTGTGGGCGATTCGTGAAGGCCGCCAGGCCGCGCGCGCCGTCGACGAGTTCCTGATGGGCAGCTCCGAGCTGCCGCGTTGAGCGCGCCGACGACCGTGACCGAACTGAAGAATGACAGACTGCTGCGTGCCCTGCTGCGCGAACCGGTCGATGTGACCCCGGTATGGATGATGCGCCAGGCCGGCCGTTATCTGCCGGAATACCGCGCGACCCGCGAGCGCGCCGGCAGCTTCATGGACCTGTGCACGAACCCCGAGCTTGCCTGCGAAGTGACGCTGCAACCGCTCGACCGCTATGCGCTTGACGCCGCGATCCTGTTCTCCGACATCCTGACCGTGCCCGACGCGATGGGCCTGGGCCTGTATTTCACCGGCGGCGAGGGCCCGCGTTTCAAACGCCCGGTGCGCAGCGCCGCCGATATCGATGCGCTCGGCGTGCCGGACCCGGAACAGGACCTGCGCTATGTCATGGACGCGGTGCGCCTGATCCGCCGCGAACTCGACGGCCGCGTGCCGCTGATCGGCTTCTCCGGCAGCCCGTGGACGCTCGCGACCTATATGGTCGAGGGCGGTTCGAGCAAGAACTACAGCCATATAAAAGGCATGATGTTCGACGAACCGGCGCTCGCCCATCGTTTGCTCGACACACTCGCGCGTGCGGTCACCGAATACCTGAACGGCCAGATCCGCGCCGGCGCCCAGGCCGTGATGATCTTCGATACCTGGGGCGGTGTGCTGACGCCGCGCGACTATCGCGCATTCTCGCTCGACTACATGGCGCGCATCGTCGATGGCCTCGAGCGCGAGCAGGACGGTCGCCGCGTGCCGGTGACCCTGTTCACGAAAGGTGGCGCCGGCTGGCTCGAGGCGATGGCCGACGCCGGCGCCGATGCCCTCGGCATCGACTGGACCCTCGACCTCGCCGATGCCCGCGCCCGCGTCGGCGACCGCGTTGCACTGCAGGGCAATATGGACCCGTGCATTCTCTATGCATCGCCCGAGCGCATCCGCGCCGAGGTCGAGTCCGTGCTGTCGAGTTTCGGCCACGGCCCCGGCCATGTCTTCAATCTCGGCCACGGCATCCATCCCGAGATCGATCCGGAACACGTGCGCGTGTTCATCGATTCCGTCCACGAGCTGAGCGCGCGCTACCACCGCTAGCGCAGGCACCCACCCGCGAGTCACAGATGAAAGAACCGGCCGACCTCAGCGCGATCCCGCCGCAGTTTCGCAAACTGCAGCACATGGAGAAGTTCTCCGAGGACATGTTCAACCGCATCGTCGAGTTCCAGGAGCGCTTGCACCCGGCGTGGAATCCGGCGCTGCCGTTCGCTGAGCGCATCCAGGGCCTGCCGCTGCACGCGCTGGTGTTCAGCAATCCCGACCGTGACCCGGTGAAGTACGCGCATACAGTCGCCGCGTTCTATCCGCTGCGCGCCGAGATGCGCCAGATCGCCCATGTCGCGCGCCAGGTCGCCGACGATCCGGTCGTCTGCGACGTGCACGGCCGCAACGGCTTCATCGGCAGCCTGCTCGGCCGCGAGGGTGTCAGGGTCATCGGCCTCAAGGACCCGGCCGACAAGCCGAACCAGATCGAGAGCTTCATCGACCCGGCAGTGTATGAAGGCCTCGACGCGTCGCTCGACACGCTCGACCGCCCGTTCGACGTCGCGCTGTCCGCCTGGATGCCGTCCGGCGTCAACCGCACGCCGGCGATCGCGCTCAGGCGGCCGAAGCTGATCATCTTCATCCACACCGACCACGTCGACACCTCGTCCGGCCGCCGCCAGACCGGCACCGAAGAGGCCTACCGCGACCTGCCGTCGCATTACGCGCAGATCGCCGAATGGTCGATCGAGCGCCCCGAGAACATCTTCCACGACATCTGGCCCGAACTGACGCCGTGCATCGGCGAGACCCGGCATGTCAGGATCTTCGCCGACGAACCCTGGCAGGGCATCCACGTCCACAGCGAGATCGACGCCGTCGATCCCTACGCCTGGGAGATCGACCTCGACATGGCGTTGACTGCGATCGAGGCGAAAGCCTCGTTGCGGCAGCAGGGGTTCAGGGTCTGAGCATGATCGACGGCAGGGCAGACGGGATCGCGCATTCGTCACGACCCCCGTCACCATTACGAATAATCAAGATGGTGCCATTCGCACAAGTCTTTTCCTCTTCGCCGGCTTTCTGTTTCTCCCGGCATCGCTGATCGCGGGAAAGCTCATTTCCGAGAACTATCTCCGGTGCTACCACTGTCGCAACGGGGTTGTTCCTCGTCATATGGCTGCTTGTAGCGGGCATCAAGATGTGGACAGGTATCGCCAGGGCTGGTTAGGTCGCCGCGGAGCTTCCCATATTCGTGCTCATGTTCGGTGTCCCCGCGGCTGCGGCGATCCTCGCCAGATGGAAATTCCTGTAATTCAAGTACATGGTCTGGGCTGGCAAAGTCCAGGCAAAATTGGTCGAACCCGAAAGCTCTGAGCTTGCGCGTTGTATCACATCGACAGCCTGCGATCGATCACCCGGTAACCAACCGCCTCGCCCAGATGATGCTCCTCGATCCCGTCCGCACCGTCGAGGTCGGCGATCGTGCGGGCGACCTTGAGGATGCCGTGATGCGCGCGCGCCGAGAAGCCGAAACGCATGGCTGCGCGTTCGAGCAGGGACATCGCGGCGATGTCGAGTACGCAACTCCTTTCAATCTCCCCGGGCGTCAGCCGGTGGGCCGGCTTGCCGTCGCGTGCGAGCTGGCGGTCGCGCGCGGTAATCACGCGTGCGCGGATATCGGCGCTGCGCATCGCCGCCGGATCGAAGGCCTGCCGCAGCGCGACCGGGTCCACGGGCGGTAGTTCGACGTGGAGGTCGATGCGGTCGAGCAGCGGTCCCGAGATGCGCGCGCGATAGCGGTCGATCTGTTCAGAGGTACAGCGGCAACGGTTGTCCGTCGTACCGAGCCAGCCGCAGGGGCAGGGGTTCATCGCTGCGATCAGCTGGAACGCGGCGGGAAACTCGGCGCGGCGGCGTGCGCGCGAGACCGTGATGCGGCCCGATTCCAGCGGTTCGCGCAGCACTTCCAGTACATGCCGGCTGAATTCCGGCAGTTCATCGAGGAACAGCACGCCGTGGTGCGCGAGCGAGACCTCGCCGGGCTGCGGCACGCTGCCGCCGCCGGCGAGCGCGATCGCCGAGCTGGTATGGTGCGGCGTGCGGAACGGGCGCCGGCGCCAGTCTTCGAGGCGGAATCCGCGCGTATCGATTGAATGAATGGTGGCGGTCTCGATCGCCTCGGTCTCGTTCATCGGCGGCAGGATGCCGGGGAAGCGCAGCGCGAGACTGGTCTTGCCGGCGCCGGGCGGACCGATCATCAGCAGGTTGTGGCCGCCCGCGGCCGCGATCGCGAGCGCGCGTTTCGCGGCCAGTTGACCGCGGATCTCGGCGATGTCGATGCCCTGCGCATCGTCCGCCTCATTGTCGCGCGGCGGCAGGCAGGTTATCTGTGGCAGGACTGCGCGCCCGGCGAGATGGGCGCAGACCTCGAGCAGATGTTGCGCGCCATGTACCGGCGCGTCGGGGACCAGGGCGGCCTCGGCGGCATTGATCAACGGCGCGATCAGGCAACGACCGTCATCGCGTGTCCGCAGCACCGCCGGCAGCACGCCGTGCACCGGTCGCAGTTCGCCGGTCAGCGCGAGTTCGCCGAGGAATTCGCAGGCGCGCAGGCGCGTCGCCGGCAATTGCCCCGAGGCCGCGAGGATGCCGAGCGCGATCGCGAGGTCGTAACGGCCGCCGGCCTTCGGCAGCTCGGCCGGCGCGAGATTGATGGTGACGCGCCCGAGCGGAAATTCGAAGCCGGCGTTCAGGATCGCTGCGCGCACGCGCTCGCGGCTCTCCCGGACCGCGGTCTCGGGCAGGCCGACGATCGCAAGCGCGGGGAGCCCGCCGGACAGGTGGACTTCGACGGTGACGAGCGGGGCGTCGATGCCGGACTGGGCCCGGCTGAATACGATCGCGAGCGACATGACGGTTCATCCCTGAATGCCTGGTATTCGCGGGGCCTTCCTGGTCCCGCGTGTCCCCTTGCCGGCTGCTTCAGCGGGCCTGCGGGGCGTCCTGTTCCCTGAGCAATTCCTCGAGTTCGCGGATACGGACCTCGAGGCGTTCGATCTTCTCTCGCGTCTTCGCGAGCACCGCCTGCTGCACCTCGAGTTCCTCGCGCGTGACCAGGTCGAGGCGCGAGAAGGTGCTGTTCAATGACGCGCGGAAGTTCTTCTCGAGGTCCTGCTGCAGGGTGCGGGCGCCTTCCGGCACCATGCCGGCGAGCCGGCGGGTCAGGTCATCGATGATCTTCGGGTCTATCATGGCAGTCTGTTTCCTTCCGTAGCGGGCGGCGCAAGGCCGCCTCACCCGTTCATTCTAGTCGATCGGATCGCGCGGGTCAGCGTCCCAAAACAGTGCATGCCGATTGCGGGCACGATTATTCTGGTGCGCCGCGCGTCCCGTCCGGTGATGCGGTAATTCATGTAACAAAATGATTTATAACATGAAAGTCGCTATGGCATGGATGCTGCACTCCCCCTTGTGAGCGAAGCCCCGTCCGCATCTGGCGGGGCGCAGATCATCCGAATTCCAAATGCAGGAGAGCAATGTCATGAAGCTGGTGAGCGCGATTATCAAGCCGTTCAAACTCGATGACGTGCGCGAGGCCCTGTCCGAGATCGGCGTGCAGGGCATCACCGTCACCGAGGTCAAGGGCTTCGGCCGCCAGAAG
>CAYLKC010000128.1:2976-4881 GCA_964384095.1 uncultured Chromatiales bacterium | reverse complement strand
CCGACCAGAAGGCGATCCTGTTCTACTTTGGTTTCTTCCCGGCGTTTCTCGATGTTGACGCCTTATCCGTCGCAGAGGCGATGCTGGTGATCATCGCCGCGGCCGTGGCGGTCGGCGGCGTAAAGCTCGCCTATGTCTGTGCGGCGGCGCGCGCGGGCCAGATCGTCGGCCCCGGCCTTGCATCATGGCTGAATCGACTCGCAGCCGTGATCATGATCGTTTCCGGTGCTTATCTGGTATTCCAGCAATAGTCGTGGCGTCCCTATAATCCACCGCACGATTGAATCGATCACCTACAGCGCATGGATCCTCAATAACTTCATCCCGACCCTGCTCGAATACATCAAGGTGATGCGCGCGCCGACACGCTGGCACTAGTCGATGAAGTCGCCGAGGCTCCCGAAGTAAGCCGCGAGGTCCGCGATATCCTCGTCGCTGAGTCGACGGGTGACATCACGCATCGGCGTACTGCGGCGCTCACCGCTTCTGAAGCGTTTCATCTGCTCGATGAAGTGTGCGGCGGGCAAGCCGGCAAGCGTTGGCACGCGGGGGTTGGTGCTGTTGCCGCCGGCGCCATGACAGCGGACGCAGGTCTGCGACTTGCGCTCGCCAGCCGCGATGTCACCCGCAGCAAGGGCGCCTGCCGGGAACAGGAGCAGGGTTGCCAGCAGCGCACACAGCAGTTTTTCAGTCATGGACAGCGGACACCCCGCAGAAGGTTTCATCCCGCAGGTTCTCGTGAACGACACGGGCGGGTCAAGCCGATCCGCCCGATTTCTACTATAAGTGACTGTATTATTGTTGATTATTTATAATTTCAGCATAACGATCCAGCGCAATATAATTATTGTGTAGAAATAGCATATATATACATACATGATTTCCGTTGATTTGTTTTGAGCCAGTGAGGATTATCTTGCTATCGGGTCTGTCTCAGGAGGGACGCCGTCATGCAACAGCCGGAACTGGTCGTACAGAATCTGGTCGAGCCGGTGATCAGGGCAGAGGACATGGGGCCGCGAGAGGAACAGGTGCGCACCATTGTCCAGTCCCTGCGTGTCATCTTCGGTTCGATCCAGGCACACTCCCACTGGATCGAGCAGCAGTGCGGCGTCAGCGCAGTACAGCTGTGGGCACTGCGCGAGATTGCCTGCTCGCCTGGCCTCAAGGTCACCGAACTGGCGCTGGTGCTGTCGGTGCACCCGTCGAACTGCTCCAGCATGGTCGACAAGCTGCGCAAGAAGGGCTTGGTGCGCAAGCAACGCATCGGACCCGACCAGCGCGTCGTCCGTCTCCATATCACGCCGAAGGGTCAGGAGCTGCTGGCGTCGGCGCCCGGACCGCTGCAGAGCGGGCTGATCGATGCGCTGAATGCGATGCCGGACGACAAGCTGCTGAATCTCGATATCAACCTCATCAGCCTCATCCGGCGCATGAAGGTCAAGGATCCGACTGCGGCAATGCGACCGATGGTCGGACACTGATGCCTCGCCCCGCCGCGCGCTGCGCGCGGCGGGGTCCTCGATGTACGCCAGGGCCAGTCGGGCATGCCTGACATCACTGACGGCCGCCCGCTGATCTTCGGTGAAGTCCTGTTCGATGCCTTTCCGGATGGCAGCGTCGTCCTCGGTGGCGCGCCGTTCAATGTTGCCTGGCACCTGCGCGGTTTCGGCCTCGATCCCCTGCTGATCAGTCGCATCGGACACGACCCGCTCGGCGAGCGGGTGCTGACCACGATGAGTGGCTGGGAGATGGATACCGCCGGCGTGCAGACAGATCCCGGCCATATGACCGGCACAGTCAGCGTCACGCTCAGGAACGGTCAACCGGACTACGAGATCGTCCCTGACCAGGCCTGGGATCATATCGCCGCCGCCGCTGCGCTCATTGCGACCCGGGCCGTGC
>CAYLKC010000128.1:0-2876 GCA_964384095.1 uncultured Chromatiales bacterium | reverse complement strand
CAGGCCTGGGATCATATCGCCGCCGCCGCTGCGCTCATTGCGACCCGGGCCGTGCCGGTGGCGCTGATTTATCACGGGACCCTCGCGCTGCGCGCCGGCACCTCCGGCGAGGCATTGCAGCGCTTGCGCGACGCGCTGTCGGCGCCGGTCTGCATCGACATCAACCTGCGACCGCCCTGGTCCGCGCATGAGCATCTTCCGGCCTTGCTGCAGGGGGCCGGCTGGGTGAAACTCAACGATGCCGAGCTGGAGACCCTGATCGGCGAACCATTGAGCAGTGAATTCGATCTCGAATGCGCAAGTGAGGTGCTTCGACGTCACTACGCCATCGGCACGTTGCTGATCACGCGCGGCGCCAGCGGCGCGATGGTGATTGGCGAGGAGGGCATTTATCACGGGGCGCCGGCGCCGGTGACGACGCTGATTGATACAGTCGGCGCCGGCGACGCCTTCAGCGCGGTCGCACTGATCGGACTGATGCGGGGGTGGCCGGCGCAGACGATGCTCGAGCGCGCACTGCGTTTTGCGTCGGATATCTGCGCGCAGCGTGGCGCGACGGCCGCCGACCGCGCCCTTTACGCCCGTCATCGCGGGCAATGGGAGAGCGATGAGCAAGCCTGAAGACGGCTATTACATCGTCCTGATCAGCGTCCACGGACTCATTCGCGGGCATGATCTTGAACTCGGGCGCGATGCCGACACCGGCGGACAGACGCTGTACGTGCTCGATCTGATGCGCGCACTCTCACAACACCCCGACGTCGCGCGCGTCGACCTGCTGACCCGCCGGGTCCAGGATGCCAAGGTCAGCGAGGACTACGCACGCCCCCACGAACAGGTCGGACCGAAGGCGCATATCATCCGCCTGCCCTGCGGACCCCGGCGATACCTGCGCAAGGAAGTCCTGTGGCCGCACCTCGACAGTTTCGCCGACCAGGCACTGAAGCATATACGCAAGGTCGGGCAGGTCCCCGATGTGATCCATGGCCATTATGCCGACGCCGGTTATGTCGGCGTGCGTCTGTCGAATCTGCTGGAGACGCCGCTGATCTTCACCGGCCACTCTCTCGGCCATGTCAAGCGAGAGCGCCTGATCGAGCGCGGCATCAAGACCGAGGTCATCGAGAAGCAGTATCACATCAGCGAGCGTATCGAGGCCGAGAACATGGCCCTCGACAATGCCTCTCTGGTCGTCGCCAGTACCCATCAGGAGGTCGAGGTCCAGTACAGCCGCTACGACAACTACCAGCCCGGGCGCATGGTCGTGATCCCGCCGGGTATCGACCTGCAGCGATTCTATCCGCCCAAGCCGGGTCACTTCGAGCCCGGCATCTACGGCCAGATCAAGCGCTTCCTCGTCAAGCCCGAAAGGCCGATGATCCTCGCGATCGCGCGGCCCGATCCGCGCAAGAACCTGACGACGCTGGTCGAGGCCTACGCGCGCAAGCCCGAGCTGCGCGAGATGGCGAATCTCGTCATCGTTGCCGGCAACCGCGAAGACCTCGGCTCGATGGAAAAGGGACCGAGACGCGTGCTGAGCGAGCTGATGATGCTGATCGATCGCCATGATCTCTATGGTTACATCGCCTATCCGAAACATCATCAGTCGGAGGACGTGCCGTATCTGTATCGCATCGCGGCGCGTACCCGTGGTGTGTTCGTGAATCCGGCGCTGACGGAACCGTTCGGGCTCACGCTGCTGGAGGCAGCGGCGAGCGGTCTGCCGATCATCGCGACAAACGACGGTGGTCCGCAGGACATCATCGAATACTGCAAAAACGGCCTGCTGATCGATCCGCTGGATACGGACGGGCTCGCCGATGCCTTGTACGAGGCGCTGTCGGACAAACGCCAGTGGCAGCGCTGGTCGAAGTCCGGAATCAGTGGTGTCGAGCGCCACTTTTCGTGGGACGGCCATGTGCTTTCCTATCTCGAGCAGATCGGGAAGTTGATGGGCAAGATCACCCGCCGTCATGGTCCGCCGCCGACGCTGAAGAGCAAGCTGCCGGTATCCGACCGCGTTCTGGTCTGCGACATCGACAACACGCTGATCGGCGATGAGGATGCGCTCGATGACTTGCTGCGCATGACCCGCGAGACGCCGGAGCGCATCGGCTTCGGCGTCGCGACCGGCCGCCGCCTCGACAGTGCGATCAAGGTGCTGAAGGAGTGGAGCGTGCCGTCTCCGGACTTCATCATCTCGGCCGCCGGCAGCGAGATTCATTATGGCCCGAAGCTGGTCGAGGACGAGACCTGGAAGCGCCATATCGATTATCGCTGGGAGCCCGAGCTGGTGCGCGAGGCGATGCGCGGCATCCCCGGACTCAGGCTGCAACCGAAGGACGAGCAACGACGCTTCAAGATCAGCTATTTCGTCGATACCGACCGCTTCCCCGGCCTGCGCGAGATGCTGAGACACCTGCGACAGCTCGACATCCACGCCAGCGCGATCTATTCGCACGAGGCCTACTTCGACGTGCTGCCGGTGCGCGCCTCCAAGGGTGCGGCATTGCGCTACCTGGCCGATAAGTGGGGTATACCGCTCGAACATATCCTCGCCGCCGGAGACTCCGGCAACGACGAGGAGATGCTGACCGGACAGACGCTCGGCGTCGTGGTCGGCAACCACAGCGCGGAGATCGAGAAGCTGCGCGGTAACGACCGGGTCTATTTCGCGGATGGCCATTATGCCGCGGGCATCATCGAAGGCATACGGCACTACGATTTCCTCGGCTCGAACCAGGCCAGGAAGAAGGAGGCGACATCAGCGGGCATCGCAACATGAACACGCGGGCGGAGGCCAATGGCGCCGCGTCGGAGACCGAGGTCGAGCGCTATCTGCACGAGCAGCGCGAGGCCTGTTACATGCTGCTGCG
>CAYLKC010000127.1:0-4894 GCA_964384095.1 uncultured Chromatiales bacterium | reverse complement strand
CAGCCCCGACGCCGACGGCGACCGCTACGTCGAGATCTGGAACCTCGTGTTCATGCAGTACAACCGCGACGCCGGCGGCGAGCTGACGCCGCTGCCGAAGCCGTCGGTCGACACCGGCATGGGTCTCGAACGCCTCGCCGCGGTGATCCAGGGTGTGCACAGCAATTACGACATCGATCTGTTCCGCCGACTGATCCGCGACGCTACCGCGCTCGCCGGCATCGAGGACAGCGGCCAGCCCTCACTGCGGGTCATTGCCGACCATATCCGTTCGAGCGCATTCCTGATCGTCGACGGCGTGATCCCGTCGAACGAGGGCCGCGGCTACGTGCTGCGCCGCATCATCCGTCGCGCGGTGCGTCACGGCCATCGCCTCGGCATCCAGGGGACGTTCTTCCACAAGCTGGTCGCCTCGCTTGCGCGCGAGATGGGCGATGCCTATCCCGAGCTGACGCGCCTGCAGGCGCAGATCGAGCGCGTGCTGCGACAGGAAGAGGAGCGCTTCGCCGAGACGCTGGAGCAGGGCATGCAGATCCTCGAGCAGGACATCGCTGGACTCGCGGCCGGCGGCATGATCGGTGGCGACACCGTGTTCCGACTCTACGACACCTACGGCTTCCCGGTCGACCTGACCGCGGACATCGCGCGTGAGCGCAAGCTCGGCATCGACATGGACGGCTTCGAGCGCGCGATGGCGGCGCAGCGCGACCGCGCCCGCGCCGCCGGCCAGTTCCAGGCCGATTACGGCGACACGCCCGACGGCGGCACGGCGAGCGAGTTCACCGGTTATGACCAGCTCGAAGACCACAGCCGCATCGAGACGCTGTATCGCGACCGCCAGCCGGTCGATGCGCTCGGCGCAGGCGAGGCGGGCGCGATCGTGCTCGACCGCACGCCGTTCTATGCCGAATCCGGCGGCCAGGTCGGCGATCGCGGGCGCCTCAGGGCCGGCGATGCCGAATTCGCGGTCACCGATACGCGCAAGCTGCCGGGCGGCGCCCATCTGCACCTCGGCAAGGTCTTGCGCGGGCGGTTCGGCACCGGCGCCACGGTCGAGGCGGAGGTTGATCACGCGCTGCGGCGCGCGACCGCGCTGAACCACTCGGCGACACATCTGCTGCATGCGGCGCTGCGCCGGGTGCTCGGCGAGCATGTCACGCAGAAGGGTTCGCTGGTCGAGCCCGAACGCCTGCGCTTCGACTTCTCGCACTTCGAACCGCTGACGCGCGAGCAGCTCGATGACATCGAGGCGCTGGTCAATGCGCAGATCCGCGCCAACGCCCCGGTCGAGACCGCGGTCATGGGTTTCGATGAGGCGCGCGAGTCCGGCGCGATGGCCCTGTTCGGCGAGAAATACGGCGACAGCGTGCGTGTGCTGACGATCGGCGAGTTCTCGAAGGAGTTATGCGGCGGCACCCATGTGCAGCGCGCCGGCGACATCGGCGTGCTCAAGATCGTGTCCGAGGGCGGCGTTGCCGCCGGCGTGCGCCGCATCGAGGCGGTGACCGGCGAGGGTGCGTTGCGCTGGATCGCCGACAACGAGCGCCAGCTCGACCAGATTGCGGCGCTGGTCAAGGGCGGGCGCGGAGAGGTGCTCGCGCGTGTGCAGCAGTTGCTCGAGCGCAGCCGCCAGTACGAGAAGGACATCGAGAAACTCAAGGGCATGCTCGCGAGCGGCGCCGGCAGCGACCTCGCTGCGAGCGCGATCGAAATCGGCGGCTGCCGGGTGCTCTCGGCGCGCCTCGACGATGCCGATCCGAAGACCCTGCGCGACATGGCCGACCAGCTCAAGAACAAGCTCGGCCAGGCCGCCGTCGTGCTGGCGACGGTGCGCGACGGCAAGGTCAGCCTGGTGGCCGGCGTTACCCGCGATTTCAGTGAGAGAATTCCGGCGGTCGAGCTCGCGAACCACGTCGCCGCCCAGGTCGGCGGCAAGGGCGGCGGGCGTCCCGACATGGCACAGGCCGGTGGCAGCGACCCCTCGGGGCTCGATGCAGCGCTGGATTCGGTCGCCGGCTGGATCGCCTCGCGCCTCGGCGCCTGAGGCCGCCCTGTGCGATTTGCCCCTCGTGCTAGAATGATCCGATGATTTTGTCCGCACCGAAACCCGCCCGGGAACCCTGAGCATGGCCGTGATCGTCCAGAAATATGGCGGCACCTCGGTCGCGACGCCGCGGCATATCGAAAACGTCGCTGAAAAGGTCGCGGCTGCGCGCCGTCGCGGCGATCGACTCGTCGTCGTCGTCTCGGCGATGAGCGGTGAGACCAATCGCCTGCTTGCGCTCGCGAAAGAGATCACGGCGCAGCCGCCGCCGCGCGAGCTCGACGTCGTGCTGTCGACCGGCGAGCAGGTCACGATCGGGCTGCTCGCGATCGCGCTCGAGAAGCGCGGGTGTCCGGCGCATTCGTATACCGGCGCGCAGGTGCATATCCGCACCGACAGTGCCTACAACAAGGCGCGCATCGTCGAGATCGACAGCGCGCGCATACATCGCGACCTCGACGCCGGCCGCGTCGTCGTCGTCGCCGGCTTCCAGGGCGTCGATGATGACGGCAACATCACGACGCTGGGCCGCGGTGGCTCGGACACCACTGCGGTCGCGCTGGCCGCGGCGCTGAAGGCGGATGAGTGCCAGATCTACACCGATGTCGACGGCGTCTACACCACCGATCCGCGGGTGGTGCCGGAGGCGAAGAGGCTGGATCGCGTGACCTACGAGGAGATGCTCGAGATGGCGAGCCTCGGCGCGAAGGTCTTGCAGATCCGTTCGGTCGAGTTCGCGAGCAAGTACAAGGTGCCGCTGCGCGTCCTGTCCTCGTTCGAGGATGGCCCAGGCACGCTGATCACAGACGAGGATGAGGGCATGGAACAGGCGCTGATATCGGGTATCGCATTCAATCGCGACGAGGCCAAGCTCACCGTGCTTGGCGTGCCGGACCAGCCCGGCGTTGCCAGCCGCATCCTCGGGCCGGTCGCCGCCGCCAACATCGAGGTCGACATGATCGTGCAGAACGTCGCCGAGGACCGCACGACCGACTTCACGTTCACAGTACACCGCAATGACTACGACAAGGCGCTCGCGATCCTGCAGCGCATCTCCGGCGAGCTCGGCGCGCGTCAGGTCACCGGCGACAACCGCATCGTCAAGATCTCGTTGGTCGGTGTGGGCATGCGCTCGCACGCCGGCATCGCCAGTCGCATGTTCGAGGCCCTCGCCGCAGAGGGCATCAACATCCGCATGATCTCGACCTCGGAAATCAAGATCTCGGTCGTCATCGATGAAAAGTATCTCGAACTCGGTGTGCGTTCATTGCATGCCGCGTTCCGGCTCGACCAGTCCGCGGAGGCTGTAGCCGACTGACACCCGGGCAGAATACGAATATTGCACTCTTCCTAAGGCGGGGCGGCGCTTTAAGTTTCGTGACAAAGCGCCGATGATAGCAGCACATGGATGTCGGATATCGACAAGGTGGCCAGAGAAGGCAGGAATCGTAAGGAGACAGGGTGATGTTGATCTTGACGCGTCGTGTGGGCGAGACACTGATTATCGGAGATGAAGTCACGGTAACGGTGCTCGGCGTACGCGGAAACCAGGTACGGATCGGAGTCAATGCGCCGAAGCATGTGTCGGTGCATCGGGAAGAGATTTACCAGCGGATCCAGAAAGAAAAAGACATACCGCCCCAGGGACAGGCGCAGGGCTGACGCGGCGCGCAACAAGCGCCTCCCTCCTTTCTGACAGTAGTGCCCCCCGTTCTTGCCGGCGTCCGCGCAGGTCGCGGTACGTTTTTTTGCAGCAGTTGTCCCCTATAATCCGTTCATGTCCATTTCCGTCGCAGACATCGCCGTCGCCGTGCTCCGGCGCGCGGATGGTCGTGTGCTGCTCGCCGATCGTCCCACCGGAAAGCCGTGGGCTGGCTACTGGGAGTTTCCCGGAGGCAAGGTCGATCCCGGCGAGTCCGTCGATGCCGCGCTCGCGCGTGAACTCGACGAGGAACTCGGCATCGTGCCGACCGTCGTCCATCCCTGGATTACCCGCACCTATGACTATCCTGAGCGGCGCGTGCGCCTGCATTGCCGGCGCGTCTGTGCCTGGGACGGCGAGCCGCGCGGGCGCGAAGGGCAGCAACTCGCGTGGGTCGACCCCGCGGCGCCCGGCGTATCGCCGTTGCTGCCGGCGAACGACGCGATCATGCGCGCGCTGTGCCTGCCGCCGCTGCTCGCGATCACCGCGGCAGCGAAGTTCGGTGAAGCGGACTTCTTGCGACGACTCGATGCCGCGCTCGAAGGCGGCATCCGCCTGGTCCAGGTACGCGAACCGGCGTTCAGCGCGGCGCAGTTGCGAGGCTTCGCGCACGAGGTCGTCACGCGGGCGCACGCGGTCGGGGCGCGCGTCCTCGTCAATGCCGCGCCGGAGATCGCGCGCGAAGTCGGGGCCGATGGCGTCCACCTGTCGTCGGCGCGCTTGCGGGCGCTCGATGCGGCGCCGGCGCTGGGGTTTTGGGGCGCGTCCTGCCATGACGCCGATGAGCTTGCGCGCGCCGCGACGCTGGGTGCGAGCTACGCGCTGTTGTCGCCGGTGCTGCCGACCCCGACCCATCCCGAGGCGGCGGGGCTAGGCTGGGAACGCTTCGCGTCGCTGACGCGGGAGACCCCGATGCCGGTCTATGCCCTCGGCGGCATGACGCCGGCCCTGCTCGATACCGCGATGCGGCATGGCGCCCACGGCATTGCGCTCCTGAGCGGCGCCTGGCCCGACCCGCGCGGGTGACTCGCGGCAGGGCGCCGGGTCGTGTATCATTGCCCGTTCAATTCTCCGGAGAGATGGCCGAGTCGGTCGAAGGCGCTCCCCTGCTAAGGGAGTATGGGGTCAAAAGCTCCATCGAGGGTTCG
>CAYLKC010000126.1:0-4912 GCA_964384095.1 uncultured Chromatiales bacterium | reverse complement strand
GCATGACCGGAAAGATCTGGTCGATCGCCCACACGTCGGGGATCGACTGGAACACCGAGAAGTTGCAGAAGAACTTGTCGGCGAGCTTCTCGTTCAGCTCATCGAGGATCTCGCGATGGACGCGCGACGAGGCCTGCAGGCGCGGGTGCAGTCGCCGGCAGGTCACATAGTAGATCTGTTCGGCATGGGCGCGCTGCTCGAGCGTCAGCAGGCCGTGGGTGTACATGTCCTGGGCCGCGCCGAGCCAGTGCACGGCATCATGGTAGACCTCGACGACCGGCCCCGAATCGCTGTCGTCGAGCGCCGCCTGCAGGTTCTTGAGCACCTGTGGCGCATCGTCGCCGGGCCGCGCAGGCTCGATTGCCGGCGCCTGTTCGGTATCGATGACGTTGGTAATCAACACCGCGTGATGGGCGGTCATTCCGCGGCCGGACTCGGTGACGATGTCAGGGTGCGGCAGGTCGTGTTCCCGGCAGATCTCCCACAGCGTCTGCACGATGTTGTACGCATATTCATCGACGCTGTAGTTCATCGAGCAGGCACTGCGCGAGCGCGTGCCCTCGTAATCGACGCCAAGGCCACCGCCGACATCGAAACAGTCGACCGGCGCCCCCATCGCTCGCAGCTCGGCGTAGTAGCGCACCGCCTCGCGCATGCCGCGCTGGATATCATGGATGTTCGCGATCTGCGAGCCGAGATGGAAGTGCAGCATGCGCAGGCAGCCGGTCATGCCGACCTCGCCGAGGCGGCGGACGGTCTCAAGCACATGCGGCGCCGGCAGACCGAACTTCGACTTCTCGCCGCCGGTGTTCTGCCACTTGCCCTTGCCGATCGATGCCAGGCGGACGCGAATGCCGATCAGCGGCTCGATACCCAGCGTCCTCGATTCCTCGATGACGAGGTTCAGCTCCGAGAGCTTTTCGACGACGATGTAGACCCGGTTGCCGAGCAGGCGCCCGATCAGCGCCATGCGGATGTATTCGCGGTCCTTGTAGCCGTTACAGACCACGATGCGGTTGCCGGCTCCGGAGACGCCGAGCACCGCCATCAGCTCGGGCTTGCTGCCGGCCTCGAGGCCGACACGATCTTCGCCGTGACGCAGGATCTCCTCGACGACGCTGTGGTGCTGATTGACCTTGATCGGATAGACCGGGGTATAGGCGCCGCCGTAATCCAGCTGCCCGCGGGCCTTGTTGAAGGCCTCGTGCAGCACGTCTATGCGGTGGTGCAGGATATCCACGAAGCGCACCAGCACAGGCGTCGACAACCACTGTTCGCGTATCTTTCCGGTCAGCTCGAACAGGTCGATCGCGCCGCGGTCTTGCTCGACGCGGGGACGCGCCTCGACATGGCCACGTGCGTTGATGTCGAAATAGCCATTGCTCCAGTGCGCGATACTGTAGGTCGCGCGCGCCTGCTCCAGATCCCAGTCATCCGCGTTCATGCTGCCCCGATCTCCCTGCTGCCGCAGCGCGGCGCGCTGTCATTTTCCGGTGCCGCGGCTGTCATCAAAGCCGAAGCCCGTCTATAATAGGCGCGCAACCGATGTTTTGAAACCACCGCAATACACCCAATGGTTCCGCAAATGAGACTGGACGACAACTGGTTCATCGAAATCGCCGCAGGGACAGGCACAGCCTTCGCCCTCGAGGTCAAGCGCAAGCTCCACGAGGAACAATCAGCCTTCCAGAAGATCGAGGTCTACGAGACCACGACCTTCGGCAACCTGATGATCATCGATGGCTGCGTGATGCTGAGCCAGCGTGACAACTTCCTCTATCACGAGATGATGTCGCATCCGGCGCTGTTTTCGCACGCAAACCCGCGGGAGGTACTGATCATCGGCGGCGGCGACTGCGGCACGCTGCAGGAGGTCCTGCGCCATGACTCGGTGAAGACGGCGACCCAGGTCGAGATCGACGAGGGCGTGACCCGGGCTGCGGAACAGTGGTTTCCGGAGCTGTGCGCCTCGAACAATGATCCGCGCGCGCGCATCCTGTTCGAAGACGGCATCAAGTGGGTCGCGAACGCTGCGCCCGACAGTCTCGACGTCATCATCGTCGACAGCACCGATCCGGTCGGCCCGGCCGAGGGTCTGTTCCGCCAGCCGTTCTACCGGGATTGCCTGAAGTGCCTGCGCCCGGGCGGCATCCTCGTGCAGCAGAGCGAGTCGCCGCTGCTGCATCATTCGATCATCCGTTCGATGCGCGCGGAGATGCGTGCGGCCGGCTTCGACAGCCTGCTGACGATCAATTTCCCGCAGTGTGTCTATCCGTCGGGGTGGTGGAGCGCAACGCTCGCCGGCAAGAAGAATCCGTTGACCAACATCCGCGAGCAGGACATCCTCGACAAGCCGTTCGCGTCGCAGTACTACAACCTCGCCATCCATCGCGCGGCGGCGGCGCAGCCGGAGTTCTTCCGCACCGTCCTCGAATAAGCGGCCGGCGGCTCAGTCGCACCAGCGCGCGACATCGTCGCGCGAGCGCTTCAAAAGATCCGCGCGCTCCTCGTCGGTCAGGAACACGCGCTCACCGTTCTCGTCGAGACGGTACATCCGGTGAATACTTTCATTGTGTTCGAGCGTGCGGCGGGCGATCTCGCAGTTCGCGGCCCGGACTTCCTGCTGATGCCTGGCCTTTGCATCCCCCGCGCCCTCCTCTGCGGCGGTCTCCTCACGCGGGGCCGGGGGTGGCGGTGCGCCCGGCGCGCTCGCGCGCGGCATCATGATGCGCTCCGCTTTCGGATCGTTGTGCGGCTGGTCACTGAAATGGACGGTGCCGTCCTGGTCGGTCCACTTGAACAATCCCGCCGCCGGGCTCAGGCCCGGAAGCACGAACATTGTCAGCAGTAACAGGCCGGTCAGGTATCGGGGGTTCGGGACTTTCATCGCGTCTGGCTCGCCGCTTTCGGGGACTCGCCATTTTATCGGCCACCCCGGTGCGGACCTTACCCGCCGGACGCAACGGCACGGACGGTGGTATAATCCCGGGGTCAGTCATTAAATCAATATAAAACATACAATTAGCGCCGAGGAGGCCCCATGTCCGAGGAACCGAAGATTGCACAGAAATCTCCTTATGTGATGAACCTCGCACCCGGCACCTATTACTGGTGCGCCTGCGGTCGCTCCGCGAACCAGCCCTTCTGCGATGGCAGCCACAAGGGCACCTCGTTCACACCGCACGAATTCACGATCGACAAACCGACCACGGCCGCATTGTGCGGCTGCAAGCACACCGGCGATCGCCCGTTCTGCGACGGCAGCCACTCCAGTCTCTGACCTCGCGCGCGTGATATAAAAAAAACGGCGGGCGCATCCTGCGCCCGCCGCCCGCTTCCCTGCCTGCCTGAATCTTCCCTGGGGAGAGTCTTTTGAGACTATCCGGCCGCCGGATTGTTCCGCGGGAATTCCGGATAGGCCTCCATGCCGCATTCGACCACATCGAGACCGTCATACTCCTGTTCCTCTGTGACGCGGATCCCGACCGTGTACTTCAGGATTGCCCAGATCACGAGGCTGGCCGCGAACACCCAGGCAAAGATCGACACGATACCGATCACCTGCGCGAGTAGCGTCGCCTCGGGATTCGAGATCACGACCGCGAGCACGCCCCAGATGCCGGCCGTGCCGTGCACCGAGATCGCGCCGACCGGGTCGTCGATGCGCAGCTTGTCCAGCAGGACGATCGATTGCACGACGATGAAGCCGCCGACCATGCCGATGAACATCGCAAGGAACGGTGACGGCGACAGCGGATCCGCGGTGATCGACACCAGCCCCGCGAGCGCGCCATTCAACGCCATCGTCAGGTCGGCCTTGCCGAACATCAGGCGCGCGGTGATCAGCGCGGCAACGACGCCACCAGCCGCCGCCAGGTTGGTGTTCGCAAAGACCATCGCGACGTTGTTCGCCGACTCGACGTCAGAGACCTTGAGCTCGGAGCCGCCGTTGAAGCCGAACCAGCCCAGCCACAGGATGAAGGTACCGAGCGTCGCCAGCGGCATGTTCGCGCCCGGGATCGGGTTGATCTGGCCCTGTGGACCATACTTGCCCCTGCGCGCGCCGAGCAGCAGCACCGCAGCAAGCGCAGCGGTTGCGCCGGCCATGTGCACGATGCCGGACCCCGCATAGTCCGAATAACCGATCTCGGACAGGAAGCCGCCGCCCCAGCTCCAGTAACCCTGGACCGGGTAGATCACCGCAGTCATGATCACCGCAAAGCCGAGGAAGGCCCACAGCTTCATACGCTCGGCGACCGCGCCCGAGATGATCGACATCGCAGTCGCGACGAACACGACCTGGAAGAAGAAGTCGGCCATGTTCGAGTAGTACGGGGCATCCTCGCCGCCGGCCAGCACCTCTTCAACGGTATTGTCGCCGCCGACCAGGAAGCTGACGCTCGGGATCAGCGAGCTGAAACCGTCGCCGTACATGATGTTGTAGCCGACGATCATGTACATGATGCAGGCAATCGAATACAGACCGACGTTCTTGGTGAGGATCTCGACGGTATTCTTCGAGCGCACCATGCCGGCCTCCAGCATCGTGAACCCCGCCGCCATCCACATCACGAATGCGCCTGCAATCAGGAAATAAAACGTGTCGAGCGCGTAGCTCAGTTCAGTTGTCGATATCGATTCCACTTTCAGGTCCTCCAGTGCTTCAGGTCAGGGGTTCACAGGGCCTCGGCGCCGGTCTCGCCCGTACGGATACGGACGGCCTGCTCCAGGCTGAACACGAAGATCTTGCCGTCGCCGATCTTGCCGGTCTGGGCCGATTTGCTGATCGCCTCGATGACCTGGTCGGTCAGCGGGTCATCGATGGCGACCTCGATCTTGACCTTGGGCAGGAAATCGACGACGTATTCGGCGCCGCGGTACAGTTCGGTATGGCCCTTCTGACGGCCGAAAC
>CAYLKC010000125.1:0-4922 GCA_964384095.1 uncultured Chromatiales bacterium | reverse complement strand
GGTGCAGGAGTCGCTGGAATCGACCGTGACCGCGGAGATGGTCCCGGCGGAGACCCTGGCCACCTCTTATGGCGCGCTCGGGATGGTCAACGGGGTCGCGAAGTTTGCGTCGAGCGCCAGCGTCGGCGTTATCTGGACGGTGGTGTCGCCGGTCGCCGGTTTCGCGCTGGCGGCGGTGCTGATGGCGGCGGGGACGCTGGCGCTGCTGAGGGTGGGGACGGACACCCGGGGCTGACGCGCCTGCCTTGCGAGCGGAACGAGGTTCACGGCGTGTCGCGGGTGGTCTGCGACTTCAGACAATACGTCCATCAACCAGATTGATGGTATTGTCGCAGCGTTCCGACAGCCGCGGATCATGGGTCACCACCAGTACTGCGCAGCCGAAGCGGACATTGAATTCTCGGAACAGAGCAAAGATCGACGCAGCAGTACCGGTGTCGAGATTGCCCGTCGGTTCGTCGGCAAGCAGCAGCACCGGCCGGGTGATCAATGCGCGGGCGATCGCGACGCGCTGTTGCTGGCCTCCGGAGAGTTGATTCGGCTTGCGTTCTTCAAGTCCCGCCAGTCCGACTTCGGCCAGAAGTTCCCGTCCCCGGGCGAGCATCGCAGAATCCGGTTTGCCTTGCCGCAGCATGAGCGGCATCAGCACATTCTCGATCGCGCTGAATGCCTGTATCAAATGATGAAACTGGAAAACGAATCCGATCGCCGCGGACCGGCGGGCGGTGCGTGTGGCATCGTCCATGGCGCTCGTCGGTTGTCCGAGCAGGAAGTACTCGCCTGAGGTCGGCTTGTCCAGCAGGCCGATCAGGTTCAGCAGGGTGCTCTTGCCCGAACCGGATGGACCGACCAATGCGGTGAAATCACCATGCCCGATATGCATGTCGATGCCGTGCAGCACTTCATTTTCAGTCTGCAGGCCGATGTTATACGACTTGCACACGCCTTCCAGCCTCAACACCATGCCGTCCTGATCAGACATGGGCGGAATCAGACATAACGAATCGCAGTCATCGGATCGAG
Organism: uncultured Chromatiales bacterium; assembly: GCA_964384095.1. Taxonomy (GTDB): domain Bacteria; phylum Pseudomonadota; class Gammaproteobacteria; order SZUA-140; family SZUA-140; genus JAITWN01. Next base: position 3,899 of record CAYLKC010000125.1, on the reverse strand, counting down.
GCGTGCGGCATGACGCGCGGGAATCGCGGCAGACAATATGCCCGTCAGCGTCGTGACCGCCATCGCCAGTAACACCATGACGGGGTTGAACGGCACGTGGAACAAGCCCGGGCCGAACGCGTTGAATATGCGCACCAGGCCATCGCCGGCCAGACTGCCGGCAACCGATCCTGCAAGTCCAAACAACGCGCCCTGGATCAGGAACACCCGCAGCATCTGTCGCTCGGTCGCGCCCATGGCGCGCAAAATGCCGATCTCTCGTGTGCGCTGTACCACGCTGACGGATAGCACGCTCGCGATGCCAAAGGAAACCGACATCGCCACGAAAAAACTGATCATCGAGGTTGACAATCTCTGGGCGCTGAGCGCGTTCATCAGCTGGGTGTTGGTCTCCATCCAGCTTTCGACGTCGAGCCCCGTGAGGCCGGAAATTCTGGCGGAAATCGTGTCGGCGGCGAAGATGTCGGATACCGTGAGATCGATGATCGTGACCCCTCCGGGAAGATTGAGCAGTGATTGCGCCTGACGGAGATCGACGTAGACATAGCGGGCATCGAGGTCGCGGACGCCGAACTGGAAGATGCCCGCGACTGTGACGATGGTGTCGCGTCCGTCGCCGACATCCAGGCGCAGCTTGTCGCCGGCGCGAAGTCCGAGTTGGTCGGCGAGCAGCTTGCCGATGACGGCAAAGCCTGCGCCGACGTTGAACGTGCCGGCAACAATATCGCGTGAGACCGGGATGATGCGAAGGTAACGGTCCGGGTCGATGCCGATCAGCGCGATCGACGCAACCGCCTCGCCGCGACGGGCGAAGGCCGGACCCGAGACGATGGGGGAGACGGCAGTGATCTCCGGCAGGCGGTCGAGCGTATCGCGCACCTCCTGCCAGTTATTGATCGATTGCAGGCGTTGGGCGCGTTTGTCCTCGAACAGCAGTTGCGCGATATCCGGCGCGAGCGGCAGAATCCGGTTGACCTCGTCCGGAGCCTGTACCTTGATATGGGATTGTGTGCCGAGGGTGCGTTCTATGATGTTGGCTTGGAGGCCGTTGATCAGCGACGTGATGAAAACGATGACGGAGACACCGACAGCAATCCCGCTCAGGATCAGCAGTGTCTGGACGCGCCCTTCGCGCAGAAACTTGACAGCTATGTTCGCCTCGATCCACACGGGTTCAGTCGAATCTCACCGGGAGTTACCTGCTCCAGACATCGCCATGCGCCGGTGACGGCAGTGCCTGTCGCGAAACCCGCACCCGGTCGCCGTCACTGACTTTCGTAGCGTCAGCCGAAAGGAGCACCCAGTCGCCGACCGCAAGGCCCTCCGTAATCTCGCTCAGCACCAATCCGCGCAATCCGAGCCTTACATCGCGTCGCAGCGCCCTGCCGTCCATGACCGCGAACACGGCTGCGCGGTTGCCGTCGATTGCAAACAACGCGTCGTTCGGCATCACCAGCGCCTCTGCTCTGCGACCGGTTTCGACATTAACCGAAACGGTCATGTCCTGGCGCAGGAATTCCGGAGCAGGAGAGACCCTGAAGCGGGCATCCACGGTGCCGCGCTGAGGATCGACAATCGGGGCGATGAAAGTCAGCTCGGCGTCGAACGGCCGGTCCGGCCAGGCATCGGCGACGCAGCGCGCTTGCTGGCCGGGTGTCAACAGCGAAAGGTTCTTCTCGTCGAACGGCACCAGCAGCTCTGTGTCGCCGTCGATCGCTATCTCGAACAGCACCCGGCCGGGTTGTACCAGATCACCAGGTTCGACGTTGCGTGTCAGGACAATGCCGCTGACCTCGCTGCGCAATTCCGTCTTTGCAAGTTCTGCGCGGACGGATGCGACGCGTTCACGCAACACATTTTCCTCCGGCCCGCCCGGCGCGAACGCGGATGCGGTCAGGCGGGCATTATCGACAGCCGCGTGCGCATTGATCCTGATCTGCTCGGCCTGCTCCAGGCCCTCGCGGGCGATCAGGCCCAGGGCGAACAGGTCACGCCGCCGCTGCAACTCGCGCGCAGCCTGCGCATATTGAGTCTCGGCCTGACGCAAGGCGACTTCTGCCTGGGGACGGCTGGCATTGACGAGTCGGGCGAGCGCCGCCTCGGCTTCACGCAATCTTGCCACGAGGTCGTCGGCGCTCAGTACCAGCATCACCTGTCCCGGCGCAACCCGGTCGCCTTCCTCCACCCGTCGTTCGAGAACGACCGCGGTGATCTGGCTGCCGATCCGTGTCCTCGAGGTCGTGATGACGCGGCCTGTTGCGATGACCTGCTGCACTAGGGGGCGCGCCTCGAGCTGGTACGCGGGGAGGCCTGGACCCTGCCACAGGCGCAACATAAGGTAGCCCGCGGCCAGGGCGAGCAGCACCAACAGAAACAGCAGGGGCAACTTCAGCCGCCCCGAAGGAAGCGATGCTTGCATTTCAGGGTATGTTACGGGGTAGAACATGGTTTTGCCATCGTCCGCCCCGTTGCCCGATGGGGCGCCGGTGGCGGACGAGTCAATGGAAGATTCTTGTATAGCCTCTGGCGGAAAGCGCGACAATATCCGCCAGCACGAGCAGCAGCGTCGTGCTTGCCGGATAGGCGATATAGCGCGGCTCCCAGACGGGGTCGAATTTCTCCTTGTACGCACGGAGACCCTCGAAGTTGTAGAACGCTTCGCCATGCCGGTAGATGAAGCTGCCGAGGCGCGCCCACGCGGTGGAGACCGGCGAGACATCGAGGCCGGAGAGCGGAGCCATGCCGAGATTGAACCAGCGATAGCCATGCTCCCGGCCCCAGAGGAGGAGGTGGGTGAACAAGCCGTCCATCGCCCCTGGCGGCGCGGTCTTTGCGAACCGCATCAGGTCTACGGAGAGTTCTTCGCCGGTTGGCCCGCGCAGCATGTTGGCAAACGCAATGATGCGACCCTGGTGCTCCAGAACCGCGACCGGCAGCCGCGACAGATAACCGGCATCGAAGAACCCGAGCGAGAAGCCCTTCTCGCCGACGGACTTGCTCGACAACCAGTCGTCCGATACCTCCCTGAGTCGTGGCAATATCGCCGGCATGTCCACTGGCTCCATGATGCGGAATCCGACCTCCGCCCTCTCCAGCCGGTTGATGGTCGAGCGCAGCTTCTTGTGCAGGTTGCCGGAAAGGGAAAAGTCCACCAGGGGGACGCGCGCTTCCTCGCCGTACTTGGCGAAGCTCATGCCGAGATCCGCGTAGACCTGCAGTTGCGACGGCTTGATCTGATAGAACACCGGCACGCCGCCGTAGTCGTCGGCGCGCTCGATGAAATCCCGGGCGAGGCCCGGCGCTGCCGACGACGGTCCGACCGGGTCTCCGAGCGCGACCCAGGTGCGGCCGCGAACGCCATACATGACGAAACCCGTGCGTTCGTCGTTGAACAGCAGCGCCTTGTCACGCATGTACGCGAGCAGCGGCAGGGTGTCCGGCTGGGCCCCGATGATTCTGGCGGCATCATCGAGCGCTTCGTCGGACGGCGTTTCCGCGATGTGCGCCAGGGGACGCAACAGCCGCCAGAGCGCAAACACCAGCAGCGCCACCGCGGCGCCCAGGCTGGCGCGCATGAAGCGTGGGGCATCCTGATTCAGGGCCACCTGCCACCACAGGCGATTGGAGTACCCGAGGTGGCTGAACGCGAAGACCCCGAGCCACACCGACGCTCCGAAGGCCGCGACTATGGCAAGGACCCAGCCCGGCGAGAAGCGCGTGTCGAACAACGCCGCACGGCGGTCGAAGAAGCTCCTGCTCGGCGCGAAGGCGACGAGCAGGAAGGCGAGGATCGCGGCCTCCTCCCAGTCACCCGCCTTCAGCATGGAGGCGGCGATTCCGGCCAGCAGTGCCGCAAGCGTAAGGTAATAGGCCAACTGGATGCGTCTTGATACGGCCTG
>CAYLKC010000124.1:0-4941 GCA_964384095.1 uncultured Chromatiales bacterium | reverse complement strand
AGGCCGCCGGCGATCGTCATGAGGCGCCTCCGGCCGACTTGCGCTCCGCCGGGGGCTCTCCGGAGATTGCCTCGGGGGGCGCTTCGGGGTAGGGCCACTTCCAGCTCAGGATGTCCTGGCGCAGCGGTACCATGTCGATGCAGTCGACCGGGCAGGGTGGTACGCACAGGTCGCAGCCCGTGCATTCCTTCGCGATGACGGTATGCATCTGCTTCGGGGCGCCGACGATCGCATCGACCGGGCAGGCCTGGATGCACAGTGTGCAGCCGATGCAGCGCGCCTCGTCAATGACGGCGACGGTCTTGGGTTTGATCGCACCGTTCTCGGGATTCAGCGGCTTCGGGTCACGGTCGAGCAGGTCGGCCAGCGCATGGATCGTCGCTTCGCCGCCCGGCGGGCACTGGTTGATGTCGGCGTCGCCGCTGGCAATCGCGGTCGCATAGGGACGGCAGCCGGGATAGCCGCACTGACCGCACTGGGTCTGCGGCAGCAGGCCGTCGATCTGGTCGACCAGCGGGTCGCCCTCGACCTTGAAGCGGATCGCCGCATAGCCGAGCGTCAGCCCGAACACGACCGCCATGACGCTGAGGGCGATGATCGCGGCCAGCATGTCAGAGACTCACCAGGCCGGAGAAACCCATGAACGCCAGCGACATCAGGCCGGTAGTGATCAGCGCGATCGCCGGACCGCGGAACGGGACCGGGACGTCGGCAACCGCGATACGCTCGCGCATCGCCGCGAACAGGATCAGCACCATCGAGAAACCGACCGCGGCGCCGAAGCCGAACAGCGCCGACTCGATGAATCCTGAGTCCTGCTGGACGTTCAGCAACGCGACGCCGAGCACCGCGCAGTTGGTGGTGATCAGCGGCAGGAAGATGCCAAGCACCTGGTACAGCAGCGGGCTGGTCTTGTGGATCACCATCTCGGTGAACTGCACGACCGCGGCAATGACGAGGATGAAGGTGATCGTGCGCAGGTACTCGAGACCGAGCGGCGCGAGCAGGTAGTTGTTCGCAAGATAGCTGCAGATCGACGATAACGTCAGCACGAAGGTCGTCGCCAGTGCCATGCCGGTCGCGGTCTCGAGCTTGCGCGACACGCCCATGAACGGGCACAGGCCGAGGAACTTGGTCAGAACAAAGTTGTTGACCAGTACGGTGCTGACCAGAATGAGAAGGTATTCAGTCATTTGCCTCGATCATATCACTTGATCCGCATGCCGGGCCGCGCCCCGTCCTCGGGGCCGATCAGCCAGAGTTCGTCACCACCCGGACCGGCCGCCAGCACCATGCCCTCGGACACGCCGAAGCGCATCTTGCGCGGTGCCAGGTTGGCGACGACGACGACATGGCGGCCGACCAGCGCCGGCGCCTCGTAGCGACTGCGGAGACCGGCAAAGAACCGGCGGGTCTCGCCGTCGCCGATGTCCAGGGTCAACGCCAACAGCTTGTCGGCCCCTTCGACGTTGCCGGCATCGATGATGCGGGCGACGCGCAGGTCGATCTTCGTGAAATCGTCGATCGTGATCTCTCCGGACTTCCCGGAGGTATCGGCGGGTCGTGGCGTCTCCTTGCGTGCGGGTTGCGCCTGGTTTTCCCCGATCAGGGCCTCGATCTGGCGCGGATCGACCCGCGTCGCGAGGTGTCTGTAGGTTTCGATCGGGTGATCCAGCAGGAGTTCAGCATGGCTGTCCCAGCGCGGGGCCGGGCAAGCGAGGAAGTCCTCGACCTCGGCGGCGAGCGCCGGCAGCACCGGCTTCAGGTACAGCGCCAGCAGGCGGAACGCGTTCAGCGCCGTCGTGCAGACCTGCTGCACACGGGCCCGCTCGCCGGCGTCCCCGGACTTGATGCGGCGCCAGGGCTGCTCCTCGTTGATCCAGGCGTTGGCAATGTCGGCGAGATCCATGATCTGGCGGACGGCCTCGCTGTAGCGGCGCTCGTCCCAGGCCCGTCCGATCGGGTCTGCGGCCTGCTGCAGGCGTGCGAGCAGGGCGCGGTCGCCGTCCCCGATTGCGGCAGCCAGCCTGCCGTCGAAGTGGCTGTGGATGAAGCCCGCGCAACGGCTCGCGATGTTGACGAACTTGCCGACGAGGTCGCTGTTGATGCGCGCGCAGAAGTCATCAAAGTTCAGGTCGAGGTCCTCGATGCGGTCATTCAGCTTCGCGGCGAAGTAATAGCGCAGATATTCCGGATTCAGGTGATTCAGGAACGAGCGCGCGGTGATGAAGGTCCCGCGCGACTTCGACATCTTCTGGCCGTTGACGGTCAGGAAGCCGTGCACGAAGATCCGGTCCGGCGTGCGGTAACCGGCATGGTGCAGCACCGCCGGCCAGAACAGCGCATGGAAGTAGAGGATGTCCTTGCCGATGAAATGGCACAGCTCTGCCGTGCTGTCCGGTCGCCACCAGTCATCGAAGTCCAGCCCCGCGCGCGCGCACAGCGCGCGAAAACTCGCCATGTAGCCGATCGGCGCGTCGAGCCAGACATACAGGTACTTGCCGGGGGCGTCCGGGATCTCGAAGCCGAAATAGGGCGCGTCGCGCGAGATATCCCAGTCGCGCAGCCCGGCCTCGAACCACTCCGCCAGCTTGTGACGGGTCTCCGCCTGCAGCGGCGATGCGCCGTCGCCGCCGGCGCGACCACTGCGCAGCCAGCCCTCGAGGAAATCGCGGCATTCCCCGAGGCGGAAGAAATGGTGCTCGGACTGCCGCTTCACCGGCGCCACGCCGGAGATCGCCGACACCGGATCGATCAGCTCGGTGGGTGCGTAGGTCGCCCCGCACTGTTCGCAGGCGTCACCGTACTGGTCGGTCGCGCCGCATCGCGGACAGGTTCCACGGATGTAGCGGTCGGGCAGGAACATCTCGCGGACCGGGTCATAAAGCTGCTCGATGGTCCGCACTGCGATCAGGTCGCGGTCGCGCAGGCGGCGGTAGATCCCCTGCGCCAGTTCGCGGTTCTCTTCCGAATTGGTCGAGTGATAGTGGTCGAAGGCCACATGAAACGCGGTGAAATCGGCGAGGTGCTCGCGCTGCATGCGCGCGATCAGCGCCTCCGGCGTCACCCCTTCCTGCGCGGCGCGCAGCATCACCGGCGTGCCATGGGTGTCGTCGGCGCAGACGTAGAGGCACTCGTGGCCGCGGAGCTTCTGGTAGCGCACCCAGATGTCGGTCTGGATGTATTCGACCAGGTGGCCGATGTGGATCGAGCCGTTCGCGTAGGGCAGGGCGCTGGTGACCAGGATTCTTCTGGGCGTGTCGGACATCTCGTTCAGCCGGCAAAAGGGGGCGGATAAAATGCGTTATTATAACCCACAAAGGCGCAGAAATATCGGAGTGCGGGGCGCATTGGTGTAGAATCGGCTTCCCCGGCGACGCCGGGTGGAATATCGAGGAGACAGGGCATGGCAGAGGCCTTACGGCAGCAGATCGAGGCCGCGATCAGGGGGTATCACGACCCCTATCTGGGCAAGGACCTGGTATCCGCGTCGGCGGTGCGGGAGATTGCCGTGGACGGCCGCCGGGCGCGCGTGCGTATCGCGCTCGGATTCCCGGCGCGCGGTTACCATGACACGCTGGCCGCGGCGTTACGCGAGCGCATCGAGGCCATCGACGGCATCGACGGCGCCGACATCGCCATCGACAGCAGCGTGATCACCCACGCGGTGCAGAAGGGCGTCAAGCCGATCCCGAACATCCGCAACATCATTGCCGTCGCCTCCGGCAAGGGCGGCGTCGGCAAGTCCACGACCGCCGTCAACCTTGCGCTCGCGCTGGCCGCCGAAGGCGCGACCGCCGGCATCCTCGACGCCGACATCTACGGCCCCAGCCAGCCGCGCATGCTCGGCTCGCAGGAGCGCCCGAAATCGATCGACGGCCGCTCGATGGAACCGGTCATCGCCCACGGCATCCAGTCGATGTCGATCGGTTACCTCGTCGACGAGGAATCGCCGATGATCTGGCGCGGCCCGATGGTGACCCAGGCCCTCGAACAACTGCTGCGCGAGACTCGCTGGCAGCCGATGGACTACCTCGTCATCGACCTGCCGCCCGGCACCGGCGACATCCAGCTGACGCTATCCCAGAAGATCCCCGTCAGCGGCGCCGTCATCGTCACGACCCCGCAGGACATCGCGCTGCTCGACGCACGCAAGGCCCTGAAGATGTTCGAGCGCGTCGATGTCACCGTGCTCGGCATCATCGAGAACATGAGCATCCACATCTGCAGCCAGTGTGGTCATCAGGAAGCGATCTTCGGCGAGGGCGGCGGCCGCGCGATGGCCGACCAGTACAACGTCGATCTGCTCGGCCAGCTGCCGCTCGACCGCCGCATCCGCGAAGAGGCCGACGGCGGCAACCCGAGCGTCGTCACCGACCCCGGCAACGCGATCGCACAGGCCTACCGCGAGATCGCCCGCAAGGTCGCCGCGAAGCTGTCGCTGCAGGCCAAGGACTACAGCGCAAAGATCCCGAACATCGTGATCGAGCAGAGCTGAGAGTCGAGCGACTGCTGTGGCGAGTGTCCGGGCAGGGGATACCTGTGACAGGACCGTCGGCCGCAGGGATGCGGCCGTCGAGCGTACAGGGATGTATTCACAGCGTGTCCTGTCACAGGTATCCCCTGCACGGACACGGATCAGAACCACATCACAGGAGTATTCCGGGCAATGAGCATCAAGTCAGACCGCTGGATCCGCGAGATGGCCGAAAAGCACGGCATGATCGACCCATTCGAACCGCGCCAGGTCAGGGAGAACAAGGGCGGCAGCGTCATCTCCTACGGCACCTCGAGCTATGGCTACGACATCCGTTGCGCCGACGACTTCAAGATCTTCACCAACATCAACTCCGCGGTCGTCGACCCCAAGAACTTCGACTCGAACAGCTTCGTCGATATCCGCTCCGACGTCTGCATCATCCCGCCGAACTCCTTCGCCCT
>CAYLKC010000123.1:0-4945 GCA_964384095.1 uncultured Chromatiales bacterium | reverse complement strand
AGCATGCCAGCATTACGTCACGCGCAGCGCGGCATCACGCTGACCGGCGTCCTGGTCGGCGCCGCGCTGATCGGATTCTTCGTTTACTCCGGGGCCAAGCTGACTCCGGTCTATCTCGAGAACTTCAGCGTCAAGTCCTCGCTGAAATCGCTTGCCAACGAGGACGAGAAGGCCGGCAGCGCCCGCGAGCTTCGTGATCATCTGACGCGGCGGCTGTCGATCAACAACGTCCAGAACGTCAAGCCCGAGCATATCACGGTCAGGATCGAGGGCAACCGCCGCATCGTCAGCGTCGTCTACGAGGTACGCACCCGTTTTTACGGTAACCTCTGGCTGCTGGCCTCGTTCAACGAAACCGTCGAATTCACCGGTTAGTTGACTGACGCCACCGCCAGACTGCGCCGCGCCCTCGGACTCGAGTTCGTCGATGACGGCCTGCTCGAGACCGCGCTGACGCACCGCAGTCATGGCAGTCCGAACAACGAGCGACTCGAGTTTCTTGGCGATGCCGTGCTGAACCTGGTGATCTCCTCCGTACTGTTCTGCAAATTTCCCGACAGCGACGAAGGCACGCTGAGCCGGCTGCGCGCGAACCTCGTCAACGGTGAGACGCTGGCCGGCGTCGCCCGCCGGCTCGAACTCGGCGATGCGCTGCGCCTCGGTCCCGGTGAGCTGAAGAGCGGCGGCTTTCGCCGTGGTTCGATCCTCGCCGGCGCCCTCGAAGCGGTGATCGGCGCAGTCTGGCTCGACGGCGGTTACGACGCGGCCCGCGACTTCGTCGAGCGCGCGCTCGCCCCCGAGACCGAGGCGGTGTCGCTGGAGCGCGCGATCAAGGACCCGAAGACTCGTCTGCAGGAATGGTTGCAGGCGCACCAGCGCTCACTGCCCGATTACCAGGTCACCGACACCCGCGGGCGGGAACATGCGCGCGTGTTTCACGTCGAATGCCGGGTCGACGGCCTGCCGGAACCGGTCGCGGGCGAAGGCGGCAGCCGCCGCAAGGCCGAACAGGACGCCGCGGCACGTGCCCTTGCACGCCTGCAGACGTCGGGCAGGGGCTGAACCGATGCACCGTTCCGGACACGTCGCGATCATCGGCCGGCCGAATGTCGGCAAGTCGACGCTGCTGAATCGCATACTCGGCCAGAAGATCGCGATTACTTCGCGGCGGCCGCAGACGACCCGCCATCGCCTGCTCGGCATCCATACGACCGCGGAGGCGCAGACGATCTACGTCGATACCCCGGGCCTGCACAAGCCGGGCGGTCGCGCAATGAACCGCCTCATGAACCGCGCCGCGACCGGCGCGATCACTGACGTCGACGTCGTGCTGTTCGTCATCGACGGCCTGCAGTGGACCGCAGAAGAGGACTATATCCTCGGTCTGTTGCGCGAGGTGACGGTACCGGTCGTGCTCGCGGTGAACAAGGTCGATCGCATCAAGGACAAGGCGGCATTGCTGCCGCACATCGACGCATTGCGGGCCCGTTACCCGTTTCGCGAGATCGTGCCGGTATCCGCCCGCCATGGCAGCCAGGTACCGGAGCTCGAGCGCGCGATTACCGCACTGCTGCCCGAGTCCCCGCCGCTGTATCCGGAGGAGCAGATCACCGACCGCAGCGAGCGCTTTCTCGCCGCCGAGCTGATCCGCGAGAAGCTGATGCGTCACCTCGGCCAGGAACTGCCTTATGCGACTACCGTCGAGCTCGAGAGCTATGTCGAGGACGGCGGCCTCGCGCGCATCCACGCGCTGATCTGGGTCGAGCGCGATTCGCAGAAGGCAATCGTCATCGGCAAGGGCGGCGCAATGCTCAAGCGCATCGGCCAGGAGGCGCGCGAGGACATCGAGCGCCTGATCGGCCGCAAGGTATTCCTGCAGATGTGGGTCAAGGTCAAGGAAAAGTGGTCCGACGACGAGCGGGCATTGCGCACGCTCGGTTACGGGGACTGAGTCCGCGACCGTGCTGCGCCTCGTCCTCGAGCCGGCCTGGGTCCTGCATCCGCGTCCGTGGCGCGACAGCAGCCTGATCGTCGAGCTGTTCACCGCCGCGCAGGGTCGCCTCGCGGTCGTCGCCCGCGGCGCGCGTCGTCCGAAGTCCCGTCTCGGCGCGGTGCTGCAACCGTTCCGGCCGCTCATGGTCAGCGCTGCCGGGCGCGGCGAACTGGCGACGCTCGGCGAGGCCGAACTGCGCGCGCCCGGCGGCCGGCCGCTGGCGCTGCAGGGCCGCGCGCTGATCAGCGGCTTCTATATGAACGAGTTGCTGATGAAGCTGCTCACGCGCCACGACCCGCACCCGCACCTGTTCGAGGCCTACGAGGAAGCGGTCACACGCCTGGCCGATCCGGCGCTCGACGCGACGCGTGAGCAGCGCGCGCTGCGCCGCTTCGAACTGGTGTTGCTCGGCGAGATCGGCTACGGCCTCGTGCTCGATCATGATGTCGAGAGCGGGGCGCCGATCGACGCCGGCGCCGAGTATGAGTATCATCCGGAACGGGGACCCGTCGCGATCCGCGGCGTCCGCGAGACCGCGACGCGCGGCAGCGTCAGTCTCCGCGGCCGCAGTCTGATCGATCTTGCACGCGACGAACTGCACGACCCGGTCAGCCTGCGCGAGGTTCGTGGCCTGATGCGCATGGCGCTGGCGCTCTGCCTCGGCGGCCAGCCATTGCGCAGCCGCGAACTGTTCCGGCCGGCCACGCGCGCAGGCAGGGTCCCCGAAGACATCGGCGAAGAATCACGGTAGACAGCATGAATCAGCCCCCGATACTGCTGGGCGTCAACATCGACCACGTCGCGACGCTGCGCCAGGCGCGGCGGACCCGCTATCCGGATCCGGTGCAGGCCGCGATCGCCGCCGAGCAGGCCGGCGCCGACAGCATCACGCTGCACCTGCGCGAGGACCGCCGCCATATCCAGGAACGCGACGTCGAGCTGCTGAAGGACATCCTGCAGACGCGCATGAACTTCGAGATGGCGGTCACCGACGAGATGATCGCGATCGCCGAACGCATCCGCCCGAGCGACTGCTGCCTCGTCCCCGAGCGCCGCGAGGAACTCACGACCGAGGGCGGCCTCGACGTCGCCGGCCAGCCTGATCGCATCCGCGACGCCTGCGAGCGGCTCAAGGCGGCCGGCTGCAAGGTCTCGCTGTTCATCGACGCCGACCCGCGGCAGATCGACGCCGCCGCCCGCGCGGGCGTGCCGGCGATCGAGATCCATACCGGACACTACGCCGAGGCCGAGGGCATGCCGGCCGCCGACGAATTGCTCGCCGGCATCGCCGACGCAGTCCGGCGCGGCGTCGCCGCCGGCCTGCAGGTCAACGCCGGTCACGGACTGCATTATCACAACGTCCAGCCGATCGCCGCGCTCGCCGACGTGCGCGAGCTGAACATCGGCCATGCGATCATCGCGCGCGCGCTGTTCACCGGATTCGATGAGGCCGTGCGCGAGATGAAGCGGCTGATGATCGAGGCGCGCCGGGGATGAACCGATGATCCACGGCGTCGGCGTCGACATCGTCCAGATCGAGCGCATGGACGCGAACGTCGAACGCTTCGGCGACCGCTTCGCCGAGCGCATCCTCACCGCGACCGAGATGGTCGAGTATCGCAGCCAGGCCGAGGTCCGCCGCGGCCGCTTCCTCGCCAAGCGCTTCGCCGCGAAGGAGGCCGCCGCCAAGGCGCTGGGCACCGGCTTCCGCGACGGCCTCGGCCTGCACGACATCGGCGTCGGCCATGACGCGATGGGCCGCCCCTTGCTCGAATACAGCGGCCGCGCCCGCGAACTCTGCGCCGACGCCGGCATCCGCGCCAGCCACCTGAGCCTGTCGGACGAAATCCGCTACGCCGTCGCCTGCGTCACCCTCGAAAAGTAATTTGCCGCTCAAGCCCTTGCCAATCCCGGCCGGGTATTGCTACTATGTGCGGCTCAACGTTCCGGTGCGGGGTGGAGCAGCCTGGTAGCTCGTCGGGCTCATAACCCGAAGGTCGTAGGTTCAAATCCTGCCCCCGCTACCAACCTGATCAACGACTTAGGCCAGCTTAATCGCTGGCCTTTTTCGTTTCTCGCGGCCATGTAGCCGCTATGTAGCCGAATCGGGTCAACACGGATCGACAGAATTAGACGGACACCGATCCCCAGACCGCCAGCGCCGTGCCATCATCGGCGCATGGACATCGACCGCGCCCACAAGAATCTGCTCGACGCCGCCGCATTGGTGGCGATGGCTGAGCATCTTGATGTTGCGGTATATGATCAAGAATCAAATCCCCGCAATCTAATACCATCAAATTATGTACGACCTTAAAATATTTACGTATAAGTATGAAATTCACACAAGTTAATCGCAGGAATACTATGGCCAAACTACTCTCCCTTATTGTTGCCCTCTTACTACTAGCTAGTTGTGGTGGTGGAGGCGGTGGTGGAGGCGGCGGTGGCGGTGGTGGTGGTGGTGAGGCGGATATTCGCTCTCCTGAATTCCTTCGCACGGCTTCGAGCGATCAACAAATTGCACTTGCTTGGGACGCAATTTTTCTTGCGGATGGTTATGCGGTTTATTACGGAACACAGCCAGATATTGATCCCAAGGTATCTGGCTCATACGTCCAAAGAAGTACGACAATTTCAAATACATCTACATTCTATACTGCCGAAAACCTAGACAATGATTCAACATATTATTTTTTAGTAGCCGGAACTCTTGATGGTCTTGAAGGGCCCCCCGAGCGAAAAAATCAGCGCTTCTCCTGATCCTGATGGAAATGTAATTGCTGGTCGATATCAGATTTTCGGAGATAACAACCAGTTCATAAGAGATATCGTGTACGAGTATGAGTGGCAGCGTTGTAGTGTCGGCCAAAACTGGGATCAATTAAATAATGCATGTGGAGTTCCCAGGGTTTGGTGGACACCTCGCTAGTGGTGCTTGGCAGCGATTTC
>CAYLKC010000122.1:1592-4976 GCA_964384095.1 uncultured Chromatiales bacterium | reverse complement strand
GCACTGCCTTCGGGAGGCAGGAGTCGCACGTTCAAATCGTGTCACCCCGACCAATATTTTTCTCAACACCTCAATGACTTGCCGTGGTCCGACCCGGGTGTGCGTTGACCGGGCGGGGGGTGAAGATGTAGATTGATTGCCTGTTCACGCATGCAAGGTCCGGACATGTTATCGCCCCCCGCGCCACCGGCCACGCCGCTGTCGATCCGGGACAAGCTCTATAATGCCGGGGCCGCGTTCGCGGCGATCCTGGTCCTTGGCATGATGCTCCAGGTGTTCCCGCTCAACGGCCTCGCGGTGCCGTTGCTGGCCTCGATGGGGGCCTCCGCCTTCCTGTTGTTCGTCGTACCGCACAGCCCGATGGCGCAGCCCTGGCCAGTGGCCGGCGGGCATCTGAGCGCGGCCCTGGTCGCCTTTGCGCTCTGCCAGGGGATCGACGATCCGGTCGTCTCTGCCGCGGCGAGCGTCGGCGCCTCGGTGCTCGCGATGCAGCTGCTGGGTTGCCTGCACCCGCCCGCCTCCGCGACCGCGCTTGCGGTGGCCCTGGCGGATACCCGCTTCGATGCCTCCGCGATCGAACTCGTCGCCCTGCCGGTGATCACCGGGGTGCTCGTGTTGCTGCTGTTCGCGCTGGTCGTCAACAACCTGCTGCTCGGGCGGCGTTATCCGCTACGCCACAGCCACCATCCCCATCACGCCGAATTCCAGATCACGCATGTCCGCGACCCGTTGCCGATCGATGAGGAAGACATCGCCTGGGCGCTGAATCACATGGATGGCATCATCGATGCGAGCAAGGAAGACCTGATCGATATCTATGAACTCGCAATCGAGCACGCCCAGGACCGTGAATCGGCCGCCCCGCCCCGCCAGGACCGGCGCCCGCCCCCCTGAACACCCCCGGCTGTGCCCCGCAGGGGAAAGCCTGTATCCTCGAACGGCATGACTCCCGCCGTCCGCAGCGATGCCACCGGTCACTGAATTTCACGGACTCACCGGTCAGGGCGCCGCGATGCGCGAGCTGTTCGGACAGATCCGCCGGATCGCCAATGCCGCCGGCGCCGTCCTGCTCAAGGGCGAGAGCGGGAGCGGCAAGGAACGCGTCGCGCGCGCGATCCATGCCGAGAGCCCGCGGCGCGACGGGCCTTTCGTCGCGATCAACTGCGCCGGCATCCCGCCCGACCTGCTCGAAAGCGAACTGTTCGGGCATGTCGAAGGCGCCTTCACTGATGCCCGCCGGACCCATGCCGGCCTGTTTGCCGAGGCCGGGGGTGGCAGCCTCCTGCTGGATGAGATCGGCGAGATGCCGGCCGGGATGCAGGCGAGGCTGCTGCGCGCGCTCGAGGACGGGCAGATCCGGCCGGTCGGGGCGACCGGGGAACGCGCCGTCGATGTCCGCGTCATCGCCGCGACCCACCGCGATCTGGAGGCCATGGTCGCGGACGGCGCCTTTCGCGAGGACCTGTTCTTTCGCCTCGAGACCTTCGTGCTGGACGTGCCGCCGCTGCGCGCCCGCCCGGAGGACATCCGGCCGCTCGCGCTGCGCTTCATTGCCGGGTTCGCCGCGCAGTCAGGCAGGCCCCTGAAGGGGCTGACCCCGGCGGCGCTGGCCCGGCTGCAGTGTTATCCGTTTCCCGGCAACGTGCGCGAACTCGCGAACGCAATGGAGCACGCGGTGGCGCTGTGCCGGCGACCGCGCATCGATGTCTCCGACCTGCCGGACCGTATTCGCGCCTACGAGGGCGGGGCCCGGGCACAGCCAGCACCCCCGCTGCCGGCGCTGTTCGAGGAACAGGCCCTGCCGACGCTGCGCGAGCTCGACCGCCGCTATGTCCACTATGTCCTCGCCCGCCATGGCGGCAACAAGCTGCGGGCCGCCGAGACCCTCGGGATCGGCCGACGCACGCTGTATCGCTATCTGGAACCCGATTGACTGTGTCGTTTTGACACATCCTTCTGGCAGCCGTCCCGCCTCGCCAACACCCGCCCCCAGAGGACGCAATCTGTGGCCGCTCCCGGCCCCTGGCATGGTAGTTGCGACTCCATAGCTGGTAACCACATGAAAAACCAAGGAGATGCACTGATGCGAATGATTACGCACCGTTGGATGCCCGTCCTGTTCAGCGCCGCGCTGATCTCATTGCCGCTGGCCGCGAACGCCGCCGATGATATCGAGGCGCCCCCGGGCGAGCGACAGCCGCCGGGACAGCAGACCCCGGGACAGCAGGCGCCTTCCCAGCAGCCGCCCGGCACCGGAAGCCATGAACCCGGCGCAGCATTTCGCCCGGACATCGATGAAGACAAGATCGAGAAATTCGCCAGCGCGTTTTCCGATGTCATGGAGATCCAGGAGACCTATTCCGGCAGGCTCGAGGCGACGAATGACACCGAGCAGGCCCAGGCGCTGCAACAGCGGGCCCAGAACGAGATGATCGATGCCGTCGAGAACAATGGCCTCACGGTCCCGGAATACAACGAGGTGGTCGCGATGATGGAGCAGGACCCTGCCCTGCGCGAGCGGATCTTCCGCATGGCGAACTGACCCCCCCCCCCCTGGCCGCCCGTCCCCCGCCCCGGCGGGGGGTGGCGGTCACCCTCCTGACCGGTCCTTTTACGCTAAATCGCTAAACCCGAAACCCTTTTGTCCGAATAAGTAGCTGGGGCGCGCCGCGGCCGCGCCCGTCATCGATCATGCTTCGGCCCCGGCCATATCGCCGGCGGCCACACTCGGACAGGGGCAGATGGGGATCACCGACCGGGCCTGGCGCCAGCTGGCCTTTCTGAACTACTACCGGCTTGCGCTTGCAGGGCTGCTTGCACTGCTGTGCCTCGCCGGCGAACCGCCAGCGCCGCTCGGCGAGCGCCACCCCGGCCTGTTCGAGGTCGCCAGCCTGGCGTATGCGCTGGCCTGCCTGCTGGCGATCATCGCCTTCCATACCCGCCGGCCTGGCTTTGCGTGGCAGGTCTATTGCTTCATCCTCGTCGACATCGTCGCGCTGACGCTGCTGATGCATGCCAGCGGCGGCGTGCGCAGCGGCCTCGGCATGTTGCTGATCATCACCGTCGCCGGCGGCAGCCTGCTGATGGAAGGCCGTACCGCGCGGCTGTTCGCGGCGCTGGCGGCCCTCGCGGTGCTGTCCGAACAGCTCTATGCCTGGCTCGTCGAGCTGTCCTCCGAGGGCAGCTACACCCATGCCGGGCTGCTCGGCGCCAGTTTCTTCGCGACCGCGATCCTCGCCCATGGCCTGGCCCAGCGCCTGCGCGAGAGCGAGGCACTCGCCGAACGCCGCGGCGTCGATCTCGCCAACATGGCGCAGTTGACCGAGTATGTGATCCAGCGCATGCAGACCGGCATCGTCGTCGTCGACCGCGACTTCGCGATCC
>CAYLKC010000122.1:0-1492 GCA_964384095.1 uncultured Chromatiales bacterium | reverse complement strand
GTGATCCAGCGCATGCAGACCGGCATCGTCGTCGTCGACCGCGACTTCGCGATCCGCCTGATCAACGCCTCGGCGAGCCGCCTGCTCGAGTTCCCGGCCGATGCCGAGGACCAGCCGATCGGACATGTCAGCCCGGTGCTCGGGCGCCAGTTGCGGGCGTGGTGGGACGGCGAGATCCCGGAACCGGGGATCCTCCGCAATTCGGAGACCGGGCCGGAACTGTTGCCGCGCTTCGCGCGCCTCGGCCGGGACCGCGAGGCTGGCACGCTGATCTTTCTCGAGGACACCGCGGCGATGGCGCAGCAGGCGCATCAGCTCAAGCTCGCCTCGCTCGGCCGCCTGACCGCCGGCATCGCCCACGAGGTGCGCAACCCGCTCGGCGCGATCAGCCATGCGAGCCAGTTGCTCGCCGAGTCACCGCACCTCGAGTCCGGCGACTTTCGCCTGACCGAGATCATCAAGCAGCACTCCGAACGCGTCAACGGCATCATCGAGAACATCATGCAGTTGAGCCGCGGACAGCGCGCGCGGCCCGAAACATTGATGCTCGGTCCGTGGCTGACACAGTTCATCGAAGACTTCCGCCTCGGTGAGGGCATCGAGACCGGCGCGATCCGTCTCACGATCAGACCCGAAGACCTGCATGTGCAGATGGACCCGAGCCAGTTGCGCCAGGTCCTGTGGAACCTGTGCCAGAACGGCTGCCGCCATGGCGGGCCGCACATCGGCCTCGAGGCCGGGATCGCCGGGGAATCCGGCGCGCCGTATCTCGACGTCATCGACGACGGCCCCGGCATCGATGACGCCGATCAGCAGCAGATCTTCGAACCGTTCTTCACGACCTCGCCGAACGGCACCGGCATGGGCCTGTATATCGCGCGCGAGCTGTGCATGGGCAACCAGGCGCGGCTGAATTACCTGCGCAACAGCGGCGGCGGCAGCCGCTTCCGCATCACCTTCGCCGACCCCAGAAGAAGACAGGTGGCCTGACATGACCCGACCGCTCGCGCTCGTCATCGACGATGAACCGGATATCCGCGAACTGCTTGCGCTGACGCTCTCGCGCATGGACATCGACAGCCGCGCCGCCGAAGACCTTGGCAGCGCCAGGACGTTGCTCGCGCAGGAGCGCTTCGACCTGTGCCTGACCGACATGCGCCTGCCGGACGGCAGCGGCCTCGACATGGTCGAATACCTGCAGACCAATTTTCCGGACACGCCGACCGCGGTGATCACCGCGCATGGCAATATGGAGTCGGCGGTGCAGGCGCTGAAATCCGGCGCCTTCGATTTCGTGTCAAAACCGGTCGACCTGCAGATGCTCAGAAAGCTGGTGTCGACCGCGCTCAAACTGAATCCTGGCCACCGGCCGAACGTCCCGACGGCGCACCCCGGTCTGGAAATGCTCGGTAACTCCGCAGCCCTGCAGGCGACGCGAGCGACCATCGCCAAGCTCGCGCCCTTCCCGGGCGCGCTGCTCTGGGACGTCGGC
>CAYLKC010000121.1:0-5035 GCA_964384095.1 uncultured Chromatiales bacterium | reverse complement strand
GCGCTGTCCTCGAGCGACAGCTTGTCGGTCTCGACGATGAGTTCGGGTTTCTCGGGTTCCTCGTAGGGTGATGAAATGCCGGTGAAGGCCTTGATCTCGCCGGCGCGCGCCTTCTTGTACAGGCCCTTGACGTCGCGCTCCTCGCAGATCTCGAGCGAGGCCTTGCAGTAGATCTCCATGAAGTCGCCATGCGGCAGCAGGCCGCGGACGCGATCGCGGTCGGCGCGGAACGGCGAGATGAATGCCGTCAGCGCGATGACCCCGGCCTCGACGAACAGCTTCGAGACCTCGCCGATGCGGCGGATGTTCTCGACGCGATCCTCGTCAGAGAAGCCGAGATCGCCGCACAGTCCGTGGCGGATGTTGTCGCCGTCGAGGACGAAGGTGCGGCAATTTCTCTGGTGCAGCTGGTCCTCGACCGCATGCGCGAGCGTCGACTTGCCGGAGCCCGACAACCCGGTGAACCACAGCACCACGCTCTTGTGTCCGTTCATCTGCTCGCGCATCACGCGGTCGATGGTCGCGTGGTGCCACACCACGTTGCTGCTCTTCTTGCTGTCCGACATTATTGTTCTCTCCCTACAGGTTCATTTTCGGCCATAGTGATCGTCGAGGCGGACGATGTCGTCCTCGCCGAGGTAGGCGCCGGACTGGACCTCGATGAGTTCGAGCGGCAACGTACCGGGATTTTCAAGGCGATGTCGCTCGCCGATCGGGATATAGGTCGACTGGTTTTCGCTTAGTAAAAAGGTCTCATCGCCGCGGGTGACCCGGGCCGTGCCGCGAACGACGATCCAGTGCTCGGCACGATGGTGATGGAGCTGCAGCGACAGCGACGCGCCGGGGTTGACGCAGATGCGCTTGACCTGGAAGCGGTCGCCCTGGTCCACGCCCTCGTAACTGCCCCAGGGTCGGTGCACGCGGCGATGGAGCTGGTGCTCGCTGCGGCCGGCGCCCTTGATGCGCTGCACGATCTGCTTGACCGCCTGCGCATGATCCCTGTGCGCAACCAGCACCGCATCGGCGGTCTCGATGACGATGATATTGTCGAGGCCGATCGCCGCGACCAGACGGTGTTCGGCGAACAGCAGTGAGTCTCGCGTGTCTTCGGCGAGCACGTCGCCGCGCAGTATATTGCCGTCCTCGTCCTGCGGCAGCACCTCCCACAGACTCGACCAGGCGCCGACGTCGGACCAGCCGGCGTCGAGCGGGATCACGACCGCCGGCGTGTCGCCGGGATCGCCGTTGTCGCCTGTCGCGAGCCGTTCCATCACTGCGTAGTCGATCGAGTCGCCCGGACAGGCGCTGAAGGCGGTCTTGTCGACGCGGAAGAAATCGCCGTCCTGGCTGCCGTGCTCGTGGGCGCGCAGGACTGCGGCATGGATGTCGGGGCGGAAGCGCGCGATCGCGTCGAGCCAGACATCGGCACGGACCATGAAGAGGCCGCTGTTCCACAGATAGTCGCCGGAATCGAGGTAACCCTGCGCGGTCGACGCATCCGGCTTTTCGACGAAGGCGTCGATGCGGTGCGGCACGATGCCGCCTGTGGCCTCGAGCGCCGCGCCCTTGCGAATGTAGCCGTAGCCGGTCTCGGCGCGCGTCGGCACGATGCCGAAGGTGACGACCGCGCCCTGCGCCGCGGCGTCGAGGCCGCAACGCACCGCGTCGTGGAAAGCGGCGGTGTCGCGGATCAGGTGGTCGGCAGGCATGATCAGCAATACCGCGGCGGAGTCATCGGCCGCGACGTGCAGCGCGGCGAGCGTCGCAGCCGGCGCGGTATTGCGTCCGATCGGTTCAAGCAGCAGCTGACCCGGCGGTGTGCCGATCACCCGCAACTGCTCGGCGACCAGGAAACGCTGTTCCTCATTGCAGACGACCAGCGGCGCAGCCACGGTGGGGTCACTGTCCCCCTCGCCGGTGTCGAGGCCGGCGAGACGCGTCACAGTCGCCTGCAGCAGGGTGTGCCCGCCAAACGGCGCGAGCAGCTGCTTCGGGTAGTGCTCGCGGGACAACGGCCACAGGCGCGTACCGGAGCCGCCTGAGAGTATTACCGGCTGGAGCTTGTGCATGAGACGGGATCCATTGCCGCCGATGATAGCACGGCGCGGGCCTGTGCTGCGGCGCTGCGAATGGCCGGCGCAGGAAAAAAACGGCCCTGTCGCCAGGGCCGTGAAGTCTGCGGGAAGCGGTCGGGCGCGGTCAGTCGGAGGCGGCGCGCGGAGCTGCTGTGCCGCCCTCGCCGACCGTCAGCCGGTCCCGGTTACGCTCGATCAGGTTGATGCTGACGCCGCGGACATCGGCGAGCGCCTCGACGCTGCGAAACGGCCCGTGCATGCGCCGATGTTCGACGATCGCCTCGGCGCGCGCGGGTCCGATGCCGTTCAGACTGGCCAGTGCCGAGGCATCGGCCTGGTTGATGTCGATCTTGTCCGCGTGGGCGCCGAGGCTGAGCCCGGCGAGCAGCGCGGCCAACAGGATGCTGCGAACAGGTTTCATCATGGTCAACTCCCTTTAACCATCGTGGATAGGCCGCCGGACCAGCGCCGCGACAGGCGCGGGTCATGGGCGGACCGCACGGTGAAGATGCGGCACGGGCAGACTCCCATGCGCGCCGGCGCGATTCAATCGGCGCCGGTCTCGCCGATGCCTTCGCGGATGGATTGCAGGGCCTTCAGGGGATCGGCGGCTGCGGTGATCGGCCGGCCGATGACGAGGTAATCGGCGCCGGCGGCAAGCGCGGCCGCCGGCGTCATGATGCGTTTCTGGTCATCGCTCCCGGCGTCTGCCGGACGGATGCCCGGCGTCACCAGCGCGAAGCCCGCGCCGCGTTCGGCCCGCAGGCATGTGGCCTCGCGCGGCGAGCAGACGACGCCGTCGAGACCGGCCTGCGCGGCAAGGCCGGCCAATCGCGATACCAGCCCCGCGACATCGCCGGCATAGCCGATCTCGCGCAGTTGCGCATCATCGAGACTGGTCAGCACGGTCACCGCAATCAGCAGGGGTGGCCTCCGGGCGCCAGCGACTGCTTCGCGCGCGGCCATCATCATCGCGCGTCCGCCCTGGGCATGGACATTGACCATCCACGCGCCGAGATCAGCGGCGGCGCGGCAGGCGGCTGCGACGGTGTTCGGGATGTCATGGAACTTGAGGTCGAGGAAGACCTCGAAGCCGCGTCCTGCGAGGTCTTCGACGATGGCCGGCCCGGCGCGGGTGAACAGCTCCTTGCCGACCTTGATGCGGCAGGCGCGCGGATCGAGTCGCGATGCGAAGGCCCGCGCCGCGGCGGCATCTGCGAAGTCCAGCGCAACGATGATCCGCTTGCCGGCGGCGCTCATCCGGGCGTCCCCTGATAGGGCAGAATCGAATTCCAGGCGCGGCAGCTCGGACATTGCCAGTGCATCAGATTTCCTTTGTATATACAGTTATTACAGTTATATAGATTGATATCCTCGAGCATCTTCGAGATCGAGGCGCGTGCCGTCTCGAGGCGCTCGCGTGGCCCCGCATCCGGCATCCCGGCCGGCAGGGTCTCGAGCAGATAGGCCAATCCCGGCAGTGACGGGTGACGCTGCTGATGCCGGCTCAGGTAATCGCAGGCGGCGGCGTGGCGGCCATGCTTCTGCAGAAAACCGACGTACATCAGCACCGGCCTGAAGGCGTCCTGGCGCATCAGCACCTCGCCGAGCCAGGCAACGCCCTCGTCGATGCGACCGAGACGCTCATGGCAATCGATCAGCGGTTCGACCACCTCCGACAGGTAGCGCGGATCCTGCTTGTCGACGCGCTTCAGCGCGCGGATCGCGGCCTTGCAGTTGCCCTGCAGGCGCGCCGACTCGCCGGCCAGCAGGCTTGCGCGCACGCAGAGGCGATCGTTCGACCAGGCGCGGCGGATCATCTTGCGCGCGCGCGGAAAATCGCGCACGTCGAGCGCCAGGCGTGCGAGTTCGCAGTAGTAATGGGCGATGACATGGCGATTCGACAGGCCGGTATGGGACTCGAGCGAGGCCGCGACCGTGATCGCCTTGTCCCATTCGCGCTCCTGCTCATAGATGTCGATCAGCAGCCGGCGCGCACTGATATTGCGCGGCTCGCGCTCGAGCAGCTCGATGAACATATGCTCGGCACGATCGAGCAGCCCCGCCTGCTGGTAGTCCTGGCCGAGTTCGAGCAGCGCGTGGTTGCGCTGCGCGCGGTGCAGCGACGGACGCGCAATCAGGTTCTGGTGGATGCGAATGGCGCGGTCGACCTCGCCCTGGCGCCGGAACAGGCTGCCGAGTGCGAAGTACGGCTCGACGGTGTCGCTGTCGACCTCGACCATCTTCGTGAATACCTCGATGGCCTTGTCCGGCTGTTCATTGAGCAGGAAGTTGATGCCCTTGAAATAGTCGGACGGCACACGGGCGCGGCCCTGCGCCGCGGCAGGGTCGCGGCGGGCCATCCACCAGCCTGACGCGGCGGCTACCGGAAGCAGCAGCAGCCACAGGTACTCGAGAGACATCAGCGGGGTTCTTTGAGCGGGAGGGAACGCAGGTTGCTCAGTTCTTTTTCGGCAGTACGGATCTCCCTGCGCAGGCGATGCACCTCGCGCTTGGTGCGCAGCACCATGCCAAGCCCCGCGAAGGCGCCGGCGATCGCGCCGGCCACCAGCATCAAGACGAGGACGAAGGACAGCGGCAGTTCGCGTGAACCGAAGTAATAGTTGACCTGAACGGGATCGGCATTGAGCAGGCCGAAGAACAGCCCGAAGACGAGGACCAGGAGGACGAACAGAAAGCCGACGAGTCGTTTCATGACCGGGATTGCCGGAGATCACATCTCCCGGGTCAACAGCTTATCACCCGCTTGCGCATGAACGGGCCTCGCCTGCTGACGCCGCATGCCTTCATTGACGCGCTCGCGCAGCTCCTTGCCCGGCTTGAAATGGGGGACATGCTTGCCGGCCAGCGGCACAGGTTCGCCGGTCTTGGGATTGCGGCCCATACGGGGGGGGCGGAAATGCAGGGAGAAACTGCCGAAGCCGCGGATCTCGATGCGC
>CAYLKC010000120.1:0-5167 GCA_964384095.1 uncultured Chromatiales bacterium | reverse complement strand
ATTGCGTGGCCTGCGAGCAGGCCTGTCCGACCGGGGCGATCAAGGGTCACAAGATTGATTTCAAGGAGTGTGTGCGCTGTGATCTCTGCGAGCGCAAGCTGCTCGATCTTGCCGGCGTCTGCAGACACGATATCGACGAGGTCGAACGCCGGCACAAGGGGATCGGCACGATCAGGGTCATCCATCAAGCGGACAAGTCAGCAGAAAATAAAGGCTGAAAACAACGGTAAGATTAATATATAATATGTAAGCATCCGCACCGACAACACATCTGCCCATGTCCCGACACGCCACAGCATGCCCATTCGTTATGGAGAGCGGCTAATGCATCACAAGATACTGTTATATATTGTTTTTTATGCGACCACTGGCAGCTGCGCCCTGGCCCACGACGTCTGGGTCATCCCTGACGAAGGCGACCAGGTCCAGCTGGTCTTTGGCCATCCCGGTGAACTCGAGACCTACGACCCGGGCCAGGTCACGGCGACCGTCGCCATCGACCGCCGCGGCCAGCGCCAGACCCTGGCGACCGAGGTGCGTGACGGCAGGCTGCGCATCACCCCCGGCGCCGACACCGTGCTGATCGGCGTGAATTATGACCATGGCATCTGGACCGAGGACGCCGACGAGCACCTGGTCAACAAGCCGAAGGGCGAAGTGCCGGGCTATCTGTCGTCGGTCCATGAGAAGATGCACAGCAAGTCGCTGCTCGGCTGGAGCGCGGCCGCGGGCCGTCCGACAGGCAGCCTGCTCGAGATCGTGCCGCTGGCGAATCCGTTCACGCTGAACCCGGGCGACGAACTGCCGGTGCAGGTCCTCTACGATGGCGCGCCGCTGGCCGGCGCGGAACTCGAGATGCTTGGCGTGTTCGATCTGTTCTTCACCAACCGCGAGGGCAAGGTCTCGCTGCCGATCACGGATGAGGCCTTCCAGTATGTCCTCGTCTATCACAAGCTCAAGCTCGGCGCCGATGCCGACGCCGACGAGGCGAAGCTGTCGGCAAACCTGACCTTCACGCGGGCGCAATAAGGACGGCCGGCCACCTGCCGTTATCTCTCCGACAGACCACCAGCACCAGGACTTATAGCCGATGAATCATCCATCCCAGCACCCGGGCCTCCGCCTGACGGCGATCGCGCTGTGTACGTTGTTAGCGACCGGCGGCGTCGCGATCGCCGCCCAGGCCCCGCTCGACACGACGATCAGCGAACAGGAGGCCACGCAGCGCGAGGCCGCGCGCTCGCAGCAGCGCGTCGATCAGCTCGACGACGAGACCCGCATCGCGCTCGAGCAATACCGCGAGACCATGCGCCAGGTCGATCAGCTGATGACCTACAACACGCAGATGGAGCGCATGGTCGAGTCGCAGACCCGCGAGATCGCCTCGATCGAGCGCCAGATCAACGAGATCGAGGTCACCCAGCGCCAGATCCTGCCGCTGATGCAACAGATGCTCGATGTCCTCGACCAACTGGTCGAGAGCGATGCGCCGTTCCTGCTCGACGAACGCAAGGCCCGCATCAAGGACCTGAACGCGATGATGCAGCAGGCCGGCACGCCGCTCGCCGACAAGTTCCGCCGTCTGCTCGAGGCCTACCAGATCGAGATGGAATACGGTCATACCATCGAGGCCTACCGCGCGGAGCTGCCGCGCGCCAATGGCCAGAAGACCGTCGAGCTGCTGCGCATCGGCCGCGCCGCGCTCTATTACATGACGCTCGATGAACAGGAGGCCGGCGTCTGGGACGCCCGCGGCAATGGCTGGCAGACGCTGCCGTCAGGTAACGTCGCGTTGATCAAGCAGGGCCTGCGGCTCGCGCGCAAGGAATTGCCGCCCGACCTCATCCGACTGCCCGTCGCCGCGCCGGAGCAAGGCTCATGAACAGATCCGTCATCGCCCTGACCCTGACCGCCGCGCTGCTCCTTGCCGACGGCAATGCATTCGGCGCGGCCACCGCAGCGGACGCGGAAGCACAACAGCCGTCGATCAGCCTGGAACGGCTGCTGGAAGAGGTCCGCCAGTCGCGCGGCGCCGAGCAGCGCCATCATCGCGAACGCGAGGCCCGCTTCCTGCAGGAAAGGAATCGCCAGGCGGCGCTGCTGCAGGAGGCCCGCGCGCAGGAGCAACGCGAGGAGCGTCGCGCCGATGAACTGCGCCGTCA
The DNA here is from genome assembly GCA_964384095.1 of uncultured Chromatiales bacterium. Taxonomy (GTDB): domain Bacteria; phylum Pseudomonadota; class Gammaproteobacteria; order SZUA-140; family SZUA-140; genus JAITWN01. Next base: position 3,005 of record CAYLKC010000120.1, on the reverse strand, counting down.
GTTCGAGCGCAACGAAGCGCGCCTCGCCGAACTCGAGCAGACCTTTTCCGAGCGCGCCGGCGAGCTGCAAACGGTCTTCAGCACCGCTCGCCAGACCGCGCTCGATGCCCAGGCCAGCCTGCAGGGCACGCTGCTGACCGCGCAGTTCGAGGAATGGACCGAGCGTCTCGCCGAGATCGCCGTGCGCCCGCACGCGCTGTCGATCGAGGACATGGAGGCCCTGTGGCTGACGATGCTCGAGGCCACCGTGCAGAACGGCAAGGTTACCCGCTTCCAGGCCCCGGTCATCACCGCGCAGGGCGAGGAATCGGTCAAGACCGTCACCCGCGTAGGCGTGTTCAACGCAGTCAGCGACGGCAAGTTCCTGCGCTACCTGCCCGAGACCGAGAAGCTCGTCGAACTGAGCCGCCAGCCGCCGCCGCGCTTCACCAGCCTCGCGGCCGGCCTCGAGGAGGCGAATTCCGGCTTCCAGCTGTTCCCGGTCGACCCGTCGCGCGGCGCCATCCTGTCGCTGATCGTCCATAGCCCGAACATGTTCGAGCGTATCGACGCCGGCGGCATCATCGGTTACATCATCATCGTCATCGGCGTCATCGCGCTCGGCATCGCCGGCGTCCGCTACGCGGCGCTGATGGTCACCCGCAGCCGCATGAACAAGCAGGCCAAATCGGAGCAGAACAGCGACAACAATCCGCTCGGTCGCCTGCACCTGGCCGCCGACCAGACCAACCACCTGTCGGTGAAGGCGCTGTCGGCGCGATTGCACGAGAAGGTCGGCGAGGAATCCGCGAGCCTACATCGCGGCCTGCGCACGCTGGCGATCTTCGCCGCGATCGCGCCGCTGCTCGGCCTGCTCGGCACCGTCACCGGCATGATCGAGACCTTCCAGGCGATCACGCTGTTCGGTTCCGGCGATCCGCGCATCATGTCCGGCGGCATCTCGCAGGCGCTGGTGACCACCGAACCCGGTCTCGCGGTCGCGATCCCGGTGCTGCTGATCCACAGCTTCCTCAATGGCCAGGCCAACCGCCTGGTCGAGGCGCTGGAGCATCACAGCACCCGGTTGATGGCGGCCAGGGGCGGTGAGCACTGAGGACATAGCGTGTTCGCGCTGGACTCGTGGCTCGAATTCTTCGAACGCGGCGGCTACGTCATATGGCTGATCCTGCTCGCTTCCTGCGTGATGTGGACGCTGATCGTCGAGCGCTACTGGTTCGTGACGGTCGGCGCCAGGCAGCGGCATGCCGAGATCGTCAGCCTGTGGCGCAGGGAGGCGCCGGCGGAGGCCGGCGCGCGCGAGTGGTATCGACAGGGCCTGCTGATGGATTTCGACGCGCAGCTCCATCACTACCTGCCGACGATCCTGGTGCTGACCGCTCTGCTGCCACTGCTCGGCCTGTTCGGCACGGTCAGCGGCATGATCAAGTCGTTCGATGCGATGACGCTGTTCGGCACCGGCAACGTGCGCGGCATGGCGGCCGGCATCTCGCAGGCCCTGCTGACGACGATGGCCGGCCTGGTCACCGCGCTGTCGGGCATCTATTTCAGCAACAATCTCGAGGAGCGCGCGATCGCGATCCAGCACCGGCTCGAATCCGAGCTGCTGCTGGATGCCGACGACGCGGAATTGGAAGCGGAGGAAATCATCGATGAGTAGGCGCACCCATTCGCATCAGCAGCATGAAGCGCCGTCGATCAATCTGACGCCGCTGATCGACATGATCTTCATCATCCTGATCTTCTTCGTCGTGACCTCGTCCTTCGTCAAGGAGGCCGGCGTCGACATCAACCGGCCCGACGCGCGCACCGCGGTGCCGCAGGAGCGCGCCAACATCATGATCGCGGTGACCCGTGACGGCGAGGTCTGGATCGACCGCCAGCGCGTCGACCCGCGCACCGTGCGCAGCCATGTCGCGCGCCTGCACGCCGAACACCCGGAAGGTTCCGTCGTCGTGCTCGCCGATGACGAGTCGCGCACTGGCCTCCTGGTCCAGGTCGTCGATCAGGTGCGGCTCGCCGGCGTCAACAACGTCGCGGTCGCCACCCGCGAGAACGGCGGCCAGTGAACCCGACCCTCCTCCGCTTCGGCTCCGCCGTGCTGATCGCAGCCGTGGTCAATGTGCTGCTGTTTTTCCTGATGCAGTTCATGATCAGCCAGCATTCGATGCGCGCGCTCAGCACCACCGAGGTGCTGCGCATCGATTATGTACGCAGCCAGGAGGACGATCTCGTCGAGCCGCGGCGCGAACGCCGCCCGCCGCCGGAAAAGCCGAAGACCGAAAAGCCGCCGGAACTCCAGCGCGTCGTCACCGATACCACGACGACGGTCGAACCGATGCGCATGCCACCGATCGCGCCGTCCCCGGCCCCGAGCCTCGGCGGACCGTTCCTCGGCGAGGTCTCGGGACCGCAGTGGATCGATGCCGGGGAACTGGTTGCGCTGGTGCGGATCCCGCCCGAGTATCCCGCCCATGCCCGCATGCGCCGCATCGAGGGCTATGTCGATGTCGAGTTCGTCGTCGATACCCAGGGCCGCGTGCGCGACGTCCGCGTCGTCGGCGCCGAACCGCCGGGCGTGTTCGACCGCGCCGCGATCAACAGCGTCATGCACTGGCGCTTCGAACCGCGCCGCCAGGACGGACAGGCGGTCGAGATCACCGCCCGGCAGCGCATCGAATTCAGTCTGAGCGGATGACGGGGGCCGCCATGCGCACGCCGGTGATTCTGTTGTGGCTGCTGATCCTGCTGCTCGTCCCGCTGACGGCGCCGGCGCAAATGGGCATGTCGGCCGAGCTGCACCGCGAGGTGCAGGCCGCTAATGAACTGCTCGCCGGCGGCGACAGCGGCCAGGCCATCAGCAAGCTGAATGCGCTGTCCAGACGCGGCAATCTCAATGCCTACGAAAAGGCCGTATTGCAGCAGATGCTCGGCTTCGCGTATCTCGAGTCCGACGACTCGGCGCGCGCGCGCGCGGCCTTCGAGGAGGCGCCGTCGTTGAACGCCCT
>CAYLKC010000119.1:2621-5178 GCA_964384095.1 uncultured Chromatiales bacterium | reverse complement strand
GCATGCGGATAGACACGCACGACCTCGTAACCCTGCACCGGCGCCGGCTGCGCCGCGCCGCCGGCCGCCGCCCAGGCCTGCAGGCACAGCACAAGCCATACGATCGTCCAGCGCGCGCGGCGCCCCACCGGTCGCGACCTCATCGCATACGCAGCGTCAGCGCATGCCCCTGAGCGCGGAGCCGCGGCTGCTGTCACCGCCGCCCGCGGAGGGTCGCGGCGAGGCATTACTGAGGCTGCGCGACGGCGGCGCGGCGGCGCCGCGGCTGAACGATGGCCGTTGCTGATTCGCCGCCCCCGCCGTCGCGCGCGTCTCACTGCCGCGTGAAGACTGCGCGCTGCGCGGGGCCTCGCGAGGGGCCTCACGGCTGCGCGACGGCTGAGTGCCGGCTGTCGCGTCACGGCGCTGCGTCGACAGCGCGGGACCGCGCGTCGCGCGCGACGGTTCCGAACGCGGGTTACCGGCGCGCGGACTACCGGCGCGAAACTCTGTCGACGCGCCCGTGCGGCGGCGATCGCTGTCGCTCGTCGCGGTCCGGCGCTCGCCACTGCTGTAGAACGCGCCGGGCTGGCGGCTCAGGGCCGCCGGACGCTTCGGCACAACCGACCGCGTCGTCGATGACTGCGGCGCGCTGACCGGGGCCGTCCGCGCGAACTGGCGGCTCAGCGCCGGCTGGCGATAGACCACGCCGCGGCGATGCTTCGGGTCATGCCGCCACTTCGGCGAATCGAAATGGCGGTAGTGCGGCCGGTGATGGCGCAGGATCACGAGGTGCCGATGGCCCCAGTCGAAGCCGCTGATGAAGTAGGCCGACGACAACACCACGCCGCCGCCCCACCAGAATCCGGTCGAGGCATAGTAGCCGGGCGGCGGATACCAGTAGTAAGGCGGATACGCCGACCACCCCCAGCCGCCGTAGACGATGCGCGGGCTGTAATAGGGGACGTGGACGACGCGGGTGTCGCGCGGTTCGATGACGATGACGTCATTGCTCCGGTACGCGCGCGCATGCTCGAGCCGATCGAGCGAACCGGCCGCCTCCGCGCGCGCGCGCAGGTCCTGCACCGCGGCGATGACCTCGTCTTCCTGCAACAGGAAGGCCTCGCCGAGTCGCCGCGTCCAGTCGAGTTCCTCGCTCATGCGCGCGAGCAGGTCCGGGAACGCGACCAGGGCCTTGACGTTCGGGTCCCAGTCTTTGTCGGCGACGGCGTCGACCGCCGCCTGGCCTTCCAGCCGGGGATTGTCGCGCGACCAGCGCGCGGCCTCGACGACCTCGAGCGGATAGGTCGAGGCGATCAGTACCTGCGACAGCAGGCCGTCGGGATACAGCGCGACCGGCGCCAGCAATTGGCGGATCTCCCCTTCAGAGAAGGACTCGGGATCGCGGGCCTCGGATACCGGCGCGAACAGCAGCGCCAGCAGCGGAAAGACGATCAAAGCGGCGAGTGTTTTCATTGGACACTCCTCCCTGCGAGGGCCGGCGAAAGGGCATCCGGTGCCGGCCGGAATCGGTGGCCCGTAGAGCGCGCTCCGTCGCGCAGGGCCATGATCGGGACTATATCCAATGGGACCGTCACTGTCCCGGCAGGTTCTGCAAAACCCGGCAAGCGAGTGCAAAGTTATGTCAGCGGGACAGGCCCCGGTAATACCCGCGTCACGAGGCCTGCCCCCCGAGGGGGGGGATCAGGGGTGGACGTGGCCGTGCGCGATCTCTTCGTCGGTGGCCTCGCGGACGCCGGTGATGCTGACGTCGAAATGCAGGGCCTGACCGGCCAGGGGGTGATTGGCGTCGATCTTGACGTTATCTTCGGCGACCTCCCGAACCGTGATGTTCAGGGTCTGGCCGTTCGGGTCGCGGGTCTGGAACTGCATGCCGGGTTCGAGCTGTTCGATGCCGGCGAAGGCCTCGCGCGGGATCGACTGGATCAGGCCCTCGTTGACCTCGCCATAGGCCTCCGCGGGCGGGATCGTGACCTGGAATTCATCACCCGGCGACTTGCCCTCGAGCGCCTTTTCGAGGCCGGGGATGATGCCGCGCGAGCCATGCAGATAGGTGAACGGGTCCTGATCGGATGACGAATCGAGCTGATCGCCTGCCCCGTTTGTCAGCGTGTAATGGATCGAAACAACACAGTTTTCGCGGATTTGCATGGCGACCTCCCGAGGACGTGCAGAAAAAAGACCTTTCTAACACAGGTCGCCGACGGGCGAAACCCGGACGCCCCGTATGCCCGATCCCCGGCGCCGGTGCCCACCGGCCCCTCCACCCCCGCTCCGAGCGCTGCCCGCTGATCACTCCGCAACCCGCGTACTGTGCCAGTCTCCGGCAATTTTCCTATGAAAATACTAGGTTTTTTTGATATAGACTTGTTCTAAATGATGCACTAGAATCCCTTGGTCTGCATCGTTGGTTCATCACAACAGGGAGGCTGCAATCCATCATGAAGAGTCTGCGTATTCTCACCGTCGCCTGCGCATCGGCGGCGCTCATGACGCTGGGCGCCCAGGCGTCGGCCCAGGTCTTCCAGGCCCTGCCCGACAAGCCGCCGATCCCGGC
>CAYLKC010000119.1:0-2521 GCA_964384095.1 uncultured Chromatiales bacterium | reverse complement strand
GTGATGGCCGCGACCCAGCTCGACATGACGCTGTCGGACGGCCAGGTCGCCGATATCGTCGCCTTCCTCGAGAGCCTGACCGGCGAGCTGCCGCAGCAGACGATGCCGATCCTGCCGCCGACGCCGGGCGCCAGCGCGGTGCGCGACACGGTCGAGCCGACCTATCGCAAGAACTGAGACCCCGCGCCTCTGCAACGAAGCCGGGCAGCGGTCAGACCGCTGCCCGGCTTTTTTTCTTGCGGACCATCAAGCTCTCATCCCGGCGGCCACTGCATCCGCCGTCCGCCGAGCAGGTGCAGATGGATGTGGAATACGGTCTGACCGCCATCGCTGTTGCAGTTCATGACCGTACGATAGCCCTGCCCGCTGAAGCCCTGCCGGCGCGCGATCTCCGCCGCGGCAAGGGTCATTCTGCCGACCAGCGCGGCATCTTCCGGCGCAAGGTCGTCGAGCGTCGTGATATGGCGCTTCGGCACCACCAGCACATGCACCGGCGCCTGCGGATGGATATCGCGGAACGCGAGCAGCTCGTCGTCCTCGTGGACGATATCCGGTTTGATCTCGCCGCGCGCCATCTTGCAGAACAGACAATCGTTCATGGTCTCCCCTCCTCCGCTGTTTCATGCTCCGCCGGCAGCGCGATCGGCGCGCGTCCGCGCGACGCGATCTCGCAGATAGACCGGCAACGCCTGATCCGGCGACACCGCCTCGCCGCGCGCGAACACGGCCTCGCCGAGCAGGGCGATCTCCCGCGCGCGCGGCCAGCGCGCCGCGTCGTAACCGGCCAGGGCGCCGCCGAGCCGCTGCCGCAGCACATCACCGATATCGCCGAAACCGTCGCCGGCGCCGAACCAGCCATCTCCCTCCGGCAGCGGTGCATCGGCAGGCGCGCAGACGCGTTCCTCGTCGCACAGATGGACCAGTCCGTCCTCGCCGACCTCGCAGACCGCCCAATAGACCTCGTTCATGCGCGCGTCCATCGCCGCGATGACGCGCCGCGAGCGTCCCGTCGCCCCCTGTGCCAGCGCCACGAGCGTCGAGACCGGCGCGACCGGCAGATCGGCGCCGAAGGCGATGCCCTGGGTGACGCCGGTGGCGATGCGCACGCCGGTGAACGCGCCCGGGCCGCGCCCGAAGGCGATGCCGTCGAGCCCCGCCGGCGTCAGTCCGGCCTCGGCGAGCAGCGCGCCGATCATCGGCAACAGCAGGTCCGCATGCCGGCGCGGCGCGAGTTCATGACGCTCGCGCAGCTCGCCGTTGACGAGCAGCGCCGCCGAACAGGCGATCGTCGAGGCCTCGATCGCGAGCAGCTTCATGACTCGACCGCGATGTCGTCGAAAAAGGCCTCGACGTCGGCGAGCCCGGCGGCGCGCCGCATCGGCGGCAGATCGCGCAAGAAGCTGCGGCCATAGGGGCGCGTCGTCAGCCGCGGATCGCACAGCATCAGCACACCGCGGTCATCGACGGCGCGGATCAGGCGGCCGACGCCCTGCTTCAGCGCGACGATCGCATGCGGGAGCTGGTGATCGCGGAACGGATTGCCGCCGCGTGCGCGGATCAGGCCGGCGCGGGCCTGGAACACCGGGTCGTCGGGCGGCGCGAACGGCAGCTTGTCGATGATGACGCAGGACAGCGCCGGTCCGCGCACGTCGACGCCTTCCCAGAAACTGCCGGCGCCGAGCAGGATCGCATTGCCGGCGTCACGGAAACGCGCCAGCAATTCGCTCGGCGGCAGCATGCCCTGGACCAGCAGCGGATGATCGCCGACGCCATCGGCGAGCAGCGCCGCCGCCTGTTGCAGCGCGCGGTGACTGGTGAACAGCACGAAGGCGCGGCCGCCGCTGGCCGCGAGCACCGGGCGCATCGCGGCGACCGCCGCGCTGACATAATCGCGCGCGCCCGGATCGGGCAGGCCCGGCGGCAGGTACAGCAGTGCGTTACGGCGATAGTCGAACGGGCTGTCCCAGCGCGCGGTGTCGGCGTCGTCGATACCGAGGCGGCGGGTGAAATGGGTGAAGTCCTCGCCGACCGCGAGCGTCGCCGAGGTGAAAACCCAGGCGCCCTGGTAGCGGGCCATCCCGGCGCGGAAGGTCGCCGCGAAATCCATCGGCGTGACGCGCAGCACGAACGATCGCCGCGTGCACTCGACCCAGCGAATATGCGCCGCCTCGTCGCCGGCCTCGTCATCGCCGGCGAACAGGCGCAGGCGCGCGCGCAGGGTCTGATTGCGGCGGCGGCAATGATCGAGCGACTTGTCGCGAGCGGCCACCGCCTCGAGGTACTGGTCGAGATCATCGAGCGCGTGCAGCAGCTCCGACAACGCGGCAGCGACGCCCGCCCGTCCGCCGAGTTCGCGCCAGGCAAGCTGGCGCTGTTCACCGCCGAGCGTGCGGCGGAAGTCGGTGACGCCGCGCTCGAGCGCGGTGGCCGCCTGTTCGAGTTGCGGCATGTCGCCACCGAGCGCGCGCGCCGCGCGCTGGATGTCACGGGCGAGGTCGCTCAGCTGGCGTCCGCCCGCAGC